>CAZYZA010000213.1:0-1595 GCA_964651415.1 uncultured Desulfovibrionaceae bacterium | reverse complement strand
ACTCCACCTCCGTGACCTGCGAGATCGGCCTGACCCGCCATGGCCGGATTCCATACCATAACATCATGGATCTGATCGACGAATGCTCGCGGCGTGATCCCCGCTGATTCCGTCGCCGGGAGAGACCTGATCCGCTCAAGGCATCTTGCGGCCCAAGCTCTGCAGGTAGCGGCCATATGCCCCCGACAAGTTCAGAATGAACGACGGTCTTGGTTCCGGGGCAGGCCTGCCAAACCATGTCCAGGAGGCATCAGCACCGACCTCTGTCTGACAGTCCGCTGACCGCCACTTCTCCCTCGCTGACCGATAGGACATTGACGAAGCCCTGGCTCCGAGTCACGGTCCCGGCACATTCATCACACTGGAGCCCGATATGCTCAACACCCTGGCCGCACGCATCGAGCGGCATTTTCTGACCCTGGCCGTGGGGTTTTCCCTGCTGGCCCTCATGCACCCGCCCCTTTTCGCCTGGATCAGACCTCATATCTCCATCGGCCTGGGCATCATCATGTTCGGCATGGGGCTGACCCTGGAATTCGGCGATTTTGCCCGCGTCGTTCGGCAGTGGCGTCTGGCCGGTCTGGGTGTGGCCCTGCAATACCTGCTCATGCCGCTTTGCGCCTGGACAGTGTGCCTGGTCCTTAATCTGCCGCCGGAAGCGGCTCTGGGAGTCATTCTCGTTGGCTGCTGCCCCTCGGGCACGGCCTCCAACGTCATCGCCTATTTTGCCAAGGCCGACGTACCCCTGTCCGTGGTCATGACCCTGGCTTCGACCCTGATTGCCCCCCTGGCCACGCCCCTGCTGGTCGAGTTGCTGGCCGGGGAACGGGTGGCCGTGGATTTCTGGGCCATGGTCCGGTCCGTGTTCTGGATCGTGGTCTTTCCTCTCCTCGACGGCCTGATCCTGCGCCACCTGCTGCGCGAACGCTTAAAACCGTTGATCCGGATTTTCCCGTCCATTTCGGTCCTGACCATCTCAGCCGTCATCGCCTGCGTGGTCGCCCTCAATCAGACCACCATCCTGGCCTTTCCGGCCCTGGTCATGCTGGCCGTCATCCTGCACAACGGACTGGGCTTCTTGAGTGGATTCTGGGCGGCGCGAGGGCTCAAGGCCCGGACCGTTACGGCCAGGACCATTTCCATCGAAGTCGGCATGCAGAATTCCGGACTGGCCGTGGCCCTGGCCGGGGCTTTTTTCGGCCCGGCCGCGGCCCTGCCCGCAGCCCTGTTCAGCCTGTGGCAGAATCTGGCCGGAGTGACTCTGGCCAAAATATGGACGCGAAAGGATAGACAAAATTGAAATGACCGTGCTGTCCAAAGGCCCAAAGTCACCCGAAATATAAATGTAACTATTTGAAATTTTATATTTCAAATTTCAGGTTCAAGACGATTTCAGGCTTATGGCAGGATGGTCGGCAATGGAAATGGACAGGGCGGCGGCCCCAAATGTCCGCAGTGATCGAAGGGAAAATCTGAACCAACGGCGGATCAGACCCGGATGGAAGTGACTCCCCTGGCTCCGGCCTGCAACCGGCCGAGAATGTCCAGCACGCGCTGGTCCTGGGCCGCGCCCCGGCTGTCGCCGTCCTGGTTGT
>CAZYZA010000212.1:0-1600 GCA_964651415.1 uncultured Desulfovibrionaceae bacterium | reverse complement strand
TCGATCATCTGCCCGTGGTGCCGAAAATCTACACCGAGCTGCGCACGGAGCTGGCAAAGGAAGATTTCACGGTGCAGGCCGTGGGCAACATCATTGCCCAGGACATGGGGCTGACGGCCGGGATTCTCAAAATCGTCAACTCCCCGTATTTTGGTCTTTCCCGCCGGGTCGATTCACCCCATCAGGCCGTGACCATCCTCGGGGCCAACATGCTCAAGGGCCTGGTGCTCTCCGAGCAGATCTTCAAAACTCTTGATCCAGCCAGGTATCCGGACTTCAATGTGGAGCGACTCTGGGCCCACAGCCTGGACGCGGCCCGCTGCTGCCGGGCTGTGGCCAAGAGCGAAGGAAAAAAAGGGCGCGAGGTCGAGGACGCTTTTCTGGCCGGCCTGCTGCATGACATGGGCAAGATCGTGCTCAATGAGGGGGCGTCAAGCGAGTACATCCATGTTCTGCGCAAATCCCAGGCCGAGAACCTTCCTCTGGTAGAGGCTGAGATCGCCCTGTTGGGAACGACTCACGCTGAAATCGGGGCCTATGTGCTGGGGCTCTGGGGGTTCGATTTTCCGGTTGTGCAGCCCATTGCGGCCCATCACGAGCCGTCCCGGTACGGGGAAAAAGATCTGATCACGGCCATCCTGCATTGCACCGATGTTTTTTTGCACGACATCTACCATCAGAAAAGCGGCCACAGCGCCCTGGCCCTGGATGAGCACTATATGGTTGCCGGCGGACTAAGCGAGCGCATGTCGGACTGGCAGGAGATCATTGCCGCCGAGCTGCAGGGGTTGGAAGCATGAAAGGAGAGCAGATGACGGAAGGGGACGAACATTCGTGTTTTGAGCCGGAGCGGCGTTACGCCATCCTGCGGGAGATATTCGACAGCCTGAACGAGCACATCGCGGTCCTTGATCACAGTGGATGCATCGTGGACGCCAATGCCGGCTGGCGACGCTTTGCCCGGGACAATTCCAGTCAGGACCAATGCCGCATCGACGGCGAGAACTACATCGATGTCTGCGAGAATGCCTCCGGGGATCATTCCTTAGAAGCCCGTAAGGCGGCGGACGGTATCCGGGACGTGCTGGCTGGCCGTATTCCTGTTTTCCGTCTGGAATATCCATGCCATTCTCCCACGGAGCAGCGTTGGTTCCTGATGATGGCCACGCCCTTGACCGAAGATGGAGTCATTGACGGCGTGGTTGTTTCCCACATTCCGATCACGACCCGCAAGCTCGCGGAAATGGCCTTGATCCGTTACGAACGGGCCGTGGCGTCTTCCACCAGCCTGGTCAGTATCGTGGATCGGAATTTTGTCTATCAGCTGGTCAACGACAGTTATCTCAGGGTGCATGACAGGGAACGGTCGGACATCGAAGGGCGCACAGTATGGGATGTCGTGGGTCGACCCGCCTTTGAAGAGCAGATCCGGCCCCGACTGGAAAGAGCCTTTGCCGGGCAGATCGAGCAATTCGAGGCCTGGTTCGACACAGCCGGGCTGGGACGGCGCTGTTTTCAGGTCGTCTATTATCCGTATCGGGAACGGGACAATTCCATCACCGGCGCGGTGGTCACGGCCACGGACGTGACCGAAGCCAGA
>CAZYZA010000211.1:0-1657 GCA_964651415.1 uncultured Desulfovibrionaceae bacterium | reverse complement strand
AAACCAGAATGCTTGATGCCAGAGGGTCGTGCTCGGCCTGGGACAGCATGTCGGCCGCCAACCAGGCTGGATTGGCGGACGAGTCGGCCAGAATGGCGATTTCACTCGGGCCGGCGATCATGTCGATTCCGACCTGACCGACCAGCAGACGCTTGGCGGTGGTGACAAAAATATTGCCGGGGCCGGCAATGACGTCGACCCTGGGCATGGACTGCGTGCCGTAGGCCAGGGCCGCAATGGCCCAGGCCGATCCGCACAAAAAGATGTGCTCAATGCCGATGATGGCGGCAGTGGCCAGGATGTACGGGTTGAGGGTTCCGTCCCGGCGCGGCGGACTGACCACGCACAGGGTTTTGACTCCGGCAACCTGGGCCGGAATGGCGTTCATGAGCAGGCTGGAAATGAGTGGGGTCTCTCCGCCCTGACCGCCGGGAACGTAAAGGCCGGCCCTGTCCACCGGCAGGACGAGCTGACCGAGGGTCGTGCCTGCAGCCGGGGTGGTGATCCAGGAATTCTGTTTTTGGCGCTGGTGGAAATCACGGATGTTGGCGGCGGCTTCGGCAATGATCTCACGGTCTACGCACGGAATCTGATCCAGGGCTTGCCTGATGTGATCCGAGGACACACTCAGACGGTCCTCGGTCATGTCCGGACAGTCAAAACGGCGGGTGTATTCGGCCACAGCCTCATCGCCGCGTTCTTTGACCTCTTTCAGAATGTCCCTGACCAGAGGTTCGACATTGTTCTCCGCCGCATCGCGTCGGGAAAGCCAGGAGTCAATGGCGGGCCAGTCGGCAGAAGATGTATATTCAATGAGTCTCAAAGGCATGAAAGCTCTCGCGTGGGTTCTGGAGTATGGTGATGGAGTGGGAAAAGAGATGGATTTCGAACTGTTGCCCGACATGTACCGTTTTCACGAGAATGACAGCGCAGTGTACTGCTTACCGTCATTTCCGCGAACGTGCGCCCGGCATGGTCAAGCGGACTTGTGCCCGCCTCGGTAGATCCATGCATCCCTTCTCCCAGAGAGTCGCTTAACCAAGGAATTTTCCTATGCCCCGAACCCTCGAAAAGTCAATTCCTTCATCTGGGATGAAGTGAGGGGCTTGTGGTTCATCAGCGCTAAACTTCGAACAAAAAAAGGGCCGGAGTTTTGCATCTCCGGCCCTCTGGGCGTCAGGTGTGAAAACCCGAATTAGAACTTGTACTGGAAGCCGACAGTGGCAAAGTAAGAAGAATCTTCGCCGTCGTAGTCTTTCAGGTTGGCCTTGAAGAAGCCGAGTTCGTTGATGGCGGCCAGGTTTTCGTAGATCATGTACTTGTTGACCATGTACACTTCCCAACCGGAATCCTTTTCGTCGAAAGCTACGCCGGCATCCTTGTCGGAAGTACCCTTGGCATAAGCGACAACCAGCTTGTGGGACAGGTTGTCCACAAAGGTGACATTGTCGAGCACCAGGCCGACGGTCCACACGCCGGTGCCGTCATCGCTGACAGGAGCGAAGGTGTCATAGGTGGTGCTGAAAGCGCGCACGCCACCGATGTAGGGAGTCAGGCCCCAGCCTTCGGCCAGGGTGGGCAGGTAGTTGTCTCTGTCGGCATCGTCTTTAGCACCGGAACCGTAGGTGCCGAACAGGGTGGCGGTCAGCATGTCCAT
>CAZYZA010000210.1:0-1772 GCA_964651415.1 uncultured Desulfovibrionaceae bacterium | reverse complement strand
CTGGAGACCATGTACACCATGTTTCCGGTCCTGCGCGAACGCCGGACCCAGGCCGCCGGCACCCTGTCCGGCGGGGAACAGCAGATGCTGGCCATTGGCCGGGCGCTCATGGCCCGCCCCCGTCTGCTGCTGCTGGACGAGCCGGGCATGGGGCTGGCTCCGTTGGTGGTCAAGGACATCTTCCGCCATATCGTCGAACTGCGCGACCGTCTGGGCCTGACCGTGCTCCTGGTGGAGCAGAACGCGCGCAGCGCCCTGAAGATCGCCGACCGGGGCTATGTGCTGGAAAACGGGCGGGTCATCTTGCAGGGCACGGCCGGGGAATTGCTGGCCAACCGCGACGTGCAGCGGGCCTATCTCGGGCGCGAGCTGGACGCGTAGACATCGGATTTCGTCATTTCAACCCGGGCAAAGGGGGAGTCATGTACTGGCAGATCGAATACGAATGCATGGATCGCAAGGAGCTGGAACTGCTGCAGCTGGAACGCCTCCAGGCCACCCTGAACCGCGTGGCCCGCAACGTGCCCCTGTACCGGACGCGCTTTGCCGCGCTGGGCATCGATCCCTATGACGTGCAGTCCCTGGAGGACGTCAAGCGCCTGCCGTTCACCACCAAGGACGACCTGCGCCAGCATTACCCCTACGGCCTCTTCGCCGTTCCCCTGCGCGACGTGGTCCGCATGCAGGCGTCGACCGGAACCACGGGCAAGCCGACCGTGGTCGGTTACACCTCCGGCGACGTGCGCCGCTGGTCCGAACTGGCCGCGCGCATCCTGACCGCCGGCGGCGTGACCAAGGACGACGCCCTGCAGATCGCCTTCAACTACGGCCTGTTCACGGGCGCGTTCGGCATCCATTCCGGCGCGGAGCTGATCGGGGCCTCGGTCATTCCCAGTTCCGGCGGTGACGCACGCCGCCAGATTTCCATCATGCAGGACTACCGGACCTCGGCCCTGGCCTGCACCCCGAGCTACGTCCTGCACCTGGCCGACACCCTGGACGAGTTGGGCATCAACCGGACTTCGCTCAGCCTGCGTTTCGGTTTGTTCGGCTCCGAGCCGTGGACCGAGGACACCCGCCGCGAGATCGAGGACCGTCTCGGCATCCAGGCCACGGACAACTACGGCCTGAGCGAAATCACGGGCGTGGCCGGGGAATGCCTGCAGCGCGCCGGATTGCACATCAACGAGGACCATTTTTTGGCCGAGGTCATTGACCCGGTCAGCGGCGAGGTCCTGCCCGCCGGGCAGAAGGGCGAGTTGGTCCTGACCACCCTGACCAAGGAAGCCTTTCCCCTCATTCGCTTCCGCACCGGCGACCTGACCACCTTGCTGGACGATCCCTGCCCGTGCGGCCGCACCCTGCGCCGCATGACCCGCATTCCCGGCCGCAGCGACGACATGCTGATCATCCGCGGGGTCAATGTCTTTCCGGCCCAGATCGAGGCCGTCATCAGCGGCACCGGGCTGGTCGATCCCCATTACCAGATCGTCCTGGACCGGATCGGGCACATGGACCGGGCAACCATCCTGCTTGAAGCCCCGGAATCCTTCTGCACCGACTCCATCAAGCAGTCCCAGCGCATGGTCGAGAACGTCCGCATCCGCCTGCACACCGATCTGGGCGTGGCCTTCGAGGTCCGCCTGGTCGAACCCAAAACCATCGGCCGCGAAAACGGCGGCCGGATTGTCGATCATCGCAAAGTGTAGGCTGAGTTTTTTGACGCAACTGCCGCCAGTCAAAACAGGCGGCGGTCACCGGCGCGGAACCCA
>CAZYZA010000209.1:0-1799 GCA_964651415.1 uncultured Desulfovibrionaceae bacterium | reverse complement strand
GTCGTGCAGGATGTCCTCGGCGGCGATGGTCTCCTTGCGGATGCGCGAATCGGCAAAGGCCACATCCTCCGGGATGTTCGGATCCAGATGATGGCAGACCATGAGCATGTCCAGGTGCTCGTCCACGGTGTTGACGGTGTACGGCCGGGTCGGGTTGGTCGACGATGGCAGCACGTGCGGGAGGGCGCAGGCCTTGATGATGTCCGGGGCATGGCCGCCGCCCGCGCCTTCGGTGTGGTAGGTGTGGATGCAGCGATCCCTGAACGCGGCCAGGGTGTCCTCGACAAAGCCGGATTCATTGAGCGTGTCGGTGTGGATGGCGACCTGGACGTCGTATTTTTCGGCCACGTTCAGGCAGTTGTCGATGGCCGCCGGCGTGGTGCCCCAATCCTCGTGCAGTTTCAGGCCGCAGGCTCCGGCCAGCAACTGTTCCTCCAGGCTCTGGGGCAGGCTGGCGTTGCCTTTGCCCAGGAAGCCGAAGTTCATGGGCAGGCTGTCGGTGGCCTGCAGCATTTTGCCCATGTACCACGGGCCGGGCGTGCAGGTTGTGGCGTTGGTACCCGTGGCCGGTCCGGTGCCGCCGCCGAGCATGGTCGTCACGCCGGACATGAGCGCCTCTTCGATCTGCTGCGGGCAGATGAAATGGATGTGCGCGTCCAGGCCGCCGGCGGTCAGGATGCGGCCTTCGCCGGCGATGATTTCCGTGCCGGGACCGATGATGATGGTCACCCCGTCCTGAATGTCCGGGTTGCCGGCTTTGCCGATGGCCATGATCCGTCCCTGACGCACGCCGACGTCGGCTTTGACGATGCCCCAGTGATCCACGATCAGGGCATTGGTGATGACCAGGTCGGCCACATCCGGTCCGCACATCTGGCTCTGGCCCATGCCGTCGCGGATGACCTTGCCGCCGCCGAATTTGACCTCGTCGCCGTGGACCGTGAAATCCTTCTCCACTTCGATCCATAATTCCGTATCGGCCAGCCGGACGCGGTCACCGGTGGTCGGGCCGAACATGTCGGCATAGGCCTGTCTCGAAATTGCAGTCATCTCATCCTCCTACAGACTGCCCATGATCTGGCCGCGAAAGCCATACACGGTGCGGGTTCCGACCAGGGCGACCAGGGTCACGGTCCGGCGCTGACCGGGTTCGAAGCGCACGGCCGTACCGGCCGCGATGTCCAGACGAAAACCACGGGCCCGTTCGCGGTCGAATTCCAGGGCCGGATTGGTTTCATAAAAATGATAGTGCGAGCCGACCTGAATCGGTCGGTCGCCCGTATTGGCCACGTCCAGGGTCACGGTCTCGCGGCCGACGTTCAATTCGATCTCGCCATCTTTGATCAGGTATTCTCCGGGAATCATGCGGCCTCCTAGACGATGGGGTTGTGCACGGTGACCAGTTTGGTGCCGTCGGGAAAGGTGGCTTCGATTTGAACCTCGGGAATCATCTCAGCGACCCCGTCCATGACCTGATCGCGGGTCAGGACCGTGCGGCCGAAACTCATCAGTTCGGCCACGGTCCGGCCATCGCGGGCACCCTCCAGAATGGCCGCGCTGATCAGGGCCACGGACTCGGGATAGTTGAGCTTCACGCCGCGCGCCAGCCGGCGTTCGGCCAGCAGGGCGGCGGTGAAGAGCAGTAGTTTGTCTTTTTCACGGGGTGTCAGTTCCATGGTTTGCCTCGCTGTATGTTCTGTAGTGCTGTACAGATGTTTGAAATTATTGGTTGGTTGGAAAGGCAACCACCCCGCCCCTTCGGGGCACCCCTCCTTGGCAGGAGGGGAGTTTGTTTCGTC
>CAZYZA010000208.1:0-1855 GCA_964651415.1 uncultured Desulfovibrionaceae bacterium | reverse complement strand
TGGCCTCGGCCACGGTGGCCGCGCGCTTCGGGCTGTCCTGCAAGGTTTTCATGGGCGAGGTCGATGTGCGTCGCCAGTATCCCAATGTCTACGCCATGAAACTCCTGGGCACAGAAGTCATCCCGGTCACCGACGGCACCAGAACCCTCAAGGACGCGGTCAACGCCACCCTCAAATACTGGATTCAGAACCTGAAGGACACGCACTACATCCTGGGCTCGGCCCTGGGACCGTTTCCGTTTCCGGTCATGGTCCGCGATTTCCAGTCCGTCATCGGCCGCGAAGTGCGCAGCCAGATCCTGGAGCGCGAGGGCCGTCTGCCCGACCACCTCGTGGCCTGCGTCGGCGGCGGGTCCAATTCCATCGGCCTGTTTTATCCCTTCCTGAACGAACCGGGCATCCGCTTTCACGGCGCAGAGGCCGGCGGACGCGGCCCGGGCGTCGGTGACAACGCGGCCCGCTTCGGGGCGACACCCAAGGTCGGCATTGTCCAGGGCTACAAGAGCTACTTCCTGCAGGACGAATCCGGCCAACTCCAGGACACCCATTCCGTCTCGGCCGGTCTGGATTATGCGGGTGTGGGACCGGAGCTGGCCTGGCTGCACGACCAAAAGATCGTACACTTCGCGCCCATCACGGACGAAAAGGCGCTGAATGCTTTCAAGACGCTGACCCGCCTGGAGGGAATCATTCCGGCCCTGGAATCCTCCCACGCCGTGGCCAGAGCCATGGAGCTGGCCCCCACCCTGCCCAAGGACGAAATCATGGTCGTCAACATTTCAGGACGCGGCGACAAGGACATCTTCATCACGGCCAGGGAGCTGGACCGCGACAACTGGATCACGTTTCTGGAAAACGAGGTGCGTTATGGAAAATAATATCGACCGTGCGCTCAGGGACAGGGCGGGCATTCAGCTCATGACCCATGTCGTGGCCGGGTACCCGAACCTGGACGTCAACGCCGATCTGATCCGGCTCATGGCCGGACGAGGTGTCAAACTGATGGAAATCCAGATTCCGTTCACCGATCCCCTGGCCGACGGCCCGACCATCATGCGCGCCAACCAGGCCGCCCTGGATTCCGGCATCACGCCCCGCCACTGCTTCGAGCTGTGCGCGGCGCTGTCACAAGAGCTGCCGGACGTGGGCTTCATGTTCATGACCTACGCCAACATCCCCTTTGCCATGGGTCTGGACACCTTTCTGGACAAGGCGGCCGAAAGCCGCGCCAGCGGCGTTATCCTACCCGACCTGGCCTGGGACGAGACGGACGGGGACTACGCCGATGCCGCGCGCGGCAAAGGTCTGCACCCGATCATGGTCATTTCGCCGGACACGGTGGGCCCACGCCGGGACGCGGTTCTGCGCCGCGCATCGGGCCTTGTCTACACGACGCTCAGGGTCGGCATCACCGGAGCCGGGTCCAGCATTGATCAGGCCGGGGTGGACTATGTCCGGGAATTGAAAAGCCAAGCCGGTCTGCCCATCGCCGCAGGGTTCGGCATCTCCAAACCGGAGCATGTGGCCATGCTGAACGGATTGGCCGACGCGGCCGTGATCGGCAGCCACATCATCAACCTCATGGACACCGGAGGGATCACGGCCGTGGATGATTTTTTGGCCGTGTGTACGGGGTGAGGGGAAGAAGGGCAGGCACGGGGGCCTGCTGCAACGTCCCACCCCACAAACCGAAAACACGGATGCAACCCGCACACCCGTAGGGGCGGACCTACGTGTCCGCCCTTCCCCAATCACAATCCCCCGCAACCCATGGCGCCACCCTTGGCGCTCGTTCAATCCTGTGATTTCTTCTGGAAAAAAATGACAAGGCCTTGTACCATGTGTCATTCCCTAA
>CAZYZA010000207.1:0-1867 GCA_964651415.1 uncultured Desulfovibrionaceae bacterium | reverse complement strand
CGGGAATAGACGGTCTGGTAGCGGGTCTGGTCCTCCGGAGTGTCCTCGCGGCGGATATAGGGCGGCAAGGGAATGTGCCCCTGGCGCAGGAAATGTTCGGCCAGTTCGCCGCGCCAGGTCAGGCGGACCCGGGCCTGCCCGAACTCCTTTTTCTCCAGCACGTCCAGATCCAGTCCCGGGAAGTGCAGGGTTTCACCCACGCGCGGCCCCTTGGACGCCTTGAGCAGCCCCTGGGCTTCGGCCGAGCTGGTGCCGTCAGCGTTTAGCACGGGTTGTATCAGGGCCAGGGGAGTCAGAAGCAGAAATTCGACCCGGCCGCCCGAGGCCTTGTGACCGAGCATGCGCGCCGGCAAGACTTTGGAATTGTTGACCACCAGCAGCGCCCCTGAGGGGAGCAGCGCCGGCAGATCAGTGAAATGCATGTCCCGGACCTGGCCGCTGGAGCGGTCCAGAACCAGCAGGCGTGACGCTCCGCGTTTGTCCGTGGGGTTTTGGGCGATCTGCGACTCGGGCAGGTCAAAGTCGTAGGATTGCAGGTTGAATTCGGGTGCAATAGTGGTCATGTGTGTCCTCGTGAACCGAGCTGCTAGCCCAAGGGGGCCCTTAGCGCAAACATTCAAACCCATCCTTTGATTTCAGCTGGTTTTATGAAAAAAACTCTTCTTGATTTTGACCGCGAGCATATCTGGCATCCCTATACCTCGACCACCGACCCGCTGCCCGTTCATCAGGTCGTCTCGGCTTCGGGTGTGCGTTTGCGTCTGGCCGACGGTCGGGAACTGCTCGACGGCATGGCCTCGTGGTGGGCGGTCATTCACGGCTACAACCATCCCGTGCTGAACGCGGCCATCACCGATCAGTTGGAGCGCATGGCCCATGTCATGTTCGGCGGCCTGACCCACGAGCCGGCCGTGGAATTGTGCCGTCTGCTGGTGGACATGACGCCGGAGCCCCTGACCAAGGTCTTTTTGGCTGATTCCGGGTCTGTGGCCGTGGAAGTGGCTATCAAAATGGCCTTCCAGTTCTGGATCTGTCAGGGGCGACCGCACAAGAACCGCTTGCTGACCATTCGGGGCGGATACCATGGCGATACATTTGCCGCCATGAGTGTTTGCGATCCGGTGGGCGGCATGCACGACATCTTTGCCGGGGTGCTTCCCAGGCATTTTTTTGTCCCCCGGCCCGAATGCCGTTTTGACCAGGACTGGGACGAGGACGACATCCGGCCCATGCGCCGGGCTCTGGAGACTCATCACCATGAAATCGCGGCGATCATTCTTGAGCCTGTGGTTCAGGGCGCGGGCGGGATGCATTTTTATCATCCCATGTACGTGCGCCGAGTGCGTGAGTTGTGCGACGAATTCGACGTGCTGTTCATTGCCGACGAAATCGCCACCGGCTTCGGCCGCACGGGCAAACTCTTCGCCTGCGACCATGCCGGGGTCAGTCCGGACATCATGTGTCTGGGCAAGGCCCTGACCGGCGGCTACATGACCCTGGCCGCGACCCTGGCCTCGAACCGGGTGGCCGAGGGTGTGTGTCAGGGCCGACCGGGCGTGTTCATGCACGGCCCGACCTTCATGGCCAATCCGCTGGCCTGCGCCGTGGCCAGGGCTTCCCTTGAACTGCTGCTGCGCGGCGACTGGTCCGCCAACGTGGAACGGATCGGGCGAATCATTTCGAAACATCTTGAACCGTGTCGAAAATTGACTCATACTATGGATGTGCGCGTCATCGGGGCCATCGGTGTGGTGGAACTGCGTGAGCCGGTGCGCATGGCCGAAATTCAGACCGCTTTTGTCAATGAGGGTGTCTGGGTTCGTCCCTTTGGCCGTTTGGTGTACGTGATGCCCCCATACATCATGGA
>CAZYZA010000206.1:0-1963 GCA_964651415.1 uncultured Desulfovibrionaceae bacterium | reverse complement strand
TCCCGGCGACGCGGTCTCCCTGACCATGCCACCCCGGGTGGCAAGCTACATGTCGGGCATTGGTCAGCTCCACCCCATTTTTGACATGAACCTGCCCGAAGGATTCCTGCGGCAGTGGCTCTCGAAGGTCGTTCCCGACTTCGACGACATGGTGCTGCTCAAGCTCACGGGCGCTTCGCAGATCGGCCGCCTGCAGTATGATGGCGGCGCGCCGGTGCCTTCGGGCATGACGGTCTCGGAAATCCTGGCCCACGACGGCGCCGAGGACCTCTTCCGGCATCTGCTGGACGTGTACGGGACGGCATCCGGCGTGTCGGGCGTTCAGCCCAAGGTGCTCATCCGTGACGTCGCCGGACACAAGATGAGCGTGAACCACAAAGTAACGGTCACGGGCTCGACGCATATCGTGAAGACCTGGGACCCAACCTACCCCCAACTGGCCCGCAACGAACACTATTGCCTGCGCGCGGCCCGGCTCGCAGGCCTTGAGACCCCGGATTGGGATGTTTCCCGCAACGGAAAGTTCCTGATTGTTGAACGCTTTGATCTCAACGAGGAAGCGTATCTGGGCGTCGAGGACCTGTGCGTGCTCGCCGGCATGACGACCGCGCAGAAATATCAGGGGAGCTACGAGCAGCTCGCCAAATCGGTGCGCACCTTCATCAGTCCCGACAGCGAACTCTCGTCCATGCAGGATATTTTCAAGATGGTCACCCTGTCCTGCACGCTCAGAAACGGTGACGCCCACCGCAAGAATTTCTGTCTGCTGTACGAATGCGCGGAATCGAGAAGGGGCAGATTGGCTCCGACCTTCGATATCGTGACCACGACCGCGTACCTGCCCAAGGATATCCTGGCCTTGACCATGGCCGGTTCCAAACGGTGGCCGAACCGTCGGCAGTTGCTTCGATTTGCCGTGGCGTGCGGGCTGACTTTGGAGCGGGCGGACGTGTGCCTGTCCGAGGTCGCGACCGGCGTCGCCACGGCCCGCGACGAACTGATCGCCGGAATACGGGAAATCCCGGAGTTCACGGAAACAGGCGGCCTCATGCTCAAGGCCTGGGACGAAGGATTGCTGGCCTTGGAGGGATAGAGCGGGGAAATTCAAAAGAACAACGTCTTTACCCAAAATGTCCAACCTTGAATTCAACAGACTCGCAGGCTAGACCGAGACAAAACTCTTGGATCAGTAAGCTCATTTTCATCACAAGACACTTTGAAAGTTACCCGAGGCCAACATGACCTTTGATATCCGCTGGAAGCAACGCTTTCAGAACTACCAGCGTGCGCTGGAAACACTGACCCTGGCAGTTCGGCTGAGCGAGGAACGGCCTCTGACAGACCTCGAACAACAAGGCTTGATCCAGGGATTTGAATTCACGCATGAACTTGCCTGGAACGTGCTGAAAGACTTTTTGGAAGCCAAAGGTATCACCGGCATGATCGGGTCCCGCGACGCCACGCGCATGGCCTTTAAAAATGGGCTCATTGATGATGGAGAAACCTGGATGGACATGATCCGTGAACGCAACCTCAGTTCCCATACCTACAATCAGGACGTGGCCAACCGCATCGCAACCGGCATCCTGAATCGCTATTACCCGCAACTCCGCCGTCTGGCCGAAACCATGATCACGCATTATGACGAGGACTTCTGATGCGGTTCGGATTGCCGGGATCAGCCATAAATGCCATTTGTACGGTTCTCTCCGCCCACCCGGAGGTTGAGGGGGCCATTTTGTACGGTTCACGGGCCAAGGGTAATTTCAAACCCGGCTCGGATATCGACTTGACCTTGACCGGAACGGGCCTGACCCACAACCTGCTACTGACGATCATGACGGAACTGGACGACCTGCTTCTGCCATGGATGATTGACCTCTCGCTTTATAACGACATTACCCACGCGCAATTGCGCGAACATATCGAGCGGGTCGGCGTACTGTTCTTTTCCCGCTCCGCA
>CAZYZA010000205.1:0-1968 GCA_964651415.1 uncultured Desulfovibrionaceae bacterium | reverse complement strand
CCGAAAAGTTTATGGCCGCCGCCGGAACCGGTCGACTCAACAACCGGAGCGGGAAATTTGGTGGTGGCGCCGAGTTCTTCAGCCACGTAGCTGGAAAAGGGGAAAACAGTGGACGATCCGGTGATTTTGACCTGATCGCGGGCCTGGGCCATGCCGGCGCCCACGACGATCAGGGCCAGGACCAGAACGGCTTTTTTCAGTAAACGGGTCATGTGTTGCCTCCTTGGCTGTGTTGCAGGTCTATCGCGCATCATGCGCGTGAGAGCGTTCTAGGTTGGGATTGTTACAGGAAGTTGAGGTCATTGTGACAGCCGTGTGACAGTGCTTGGCGGCTTCAATTGGGCCCGGTCACCGGATTTCTGATGGATGATTTTTGCGAATTGTGCGATGGTGTATGGGCAACGGCAATGAAAATGCACCGGGATCAAAGGAGTTTGCCATGAAATGGGGTCAAGCCGGGATATGGGGCAATGGCGTCGCGTTGGTCGCTGTTTTTGCGGCAACGGCAGCCGTGGTTCTGGATTTGGGTCTGGTTATGGTGGGTTGCGCCCTTGGGCTGTCCTTTATGGCCACACTATGGGCAGGTTATTGCCATTTGGACCAGTCAGGTCGTCTGGATGCCGTTGCGACATATCTTCAGGCCGTGGCCGGCGGAGACATGAAGATCGGTCTTCAGGCCCGGGGAGACCTGGAAGCTGCGGCTCAGGCTTTGGTGACAGTGCTCAAACAGGAAAAAGGCTTGTCCAAAGGTATCATTGAGGGCCTGCCGGTGCCCTTTTTATTGGTCGATGCCCAGGAAAAAACGATTTTCACCAACAAGGCCTGTCTGGACATGGTGCAGCTTGATGGCGACCCCAAAACCCAGCTCGGACGGACATTGGCCGAGATTTTTTACAACGACCCAACCCGAAAGACCGCAGTGGGCCAGGCCATCAACGACGGCAAGGTGTTTCGCAACCTGGAAGTGGCCATTACCGGTCATAAAGGTGGCGTGCGCCATGTGTTGGCCAACGTCTATCCATTATATGACCTGGAGGGCCGGTGCATCGGCGGATTTTGCCTCTATCTCGACATGACCGAAATAAAATCCAAGGAAATGCAGATTGAGGCCCAGAACAAGTCCATTGCCCAGACCGCAGTGCGAGTGGCGGATATTTCCCAGACCCTGGCTCAATCCGCCGAGGAACTCTCATCACAAATCGAGGAAGCCGCAGCCAATTCCCGCGAACAGCAAATGCGTACCGATGAAGTGGCCACGGCCATGACCGAGATGAGCGCTTCGGTCCTGAGCGTGGCCAGGAGCGCGAGCGGGGCTGCGGATCTGGCTCATGCGGCCCGTCTAAAAGCCGAAGAAGGGGCCATGGTGACCAATCAGTCGCAGGAGTTCATCGCCAAGGTCCATGAAAGCACGTCCGTGCTGCAACAGGATATGCAGGCCCTTGGACAGCAGGCCGAGGGTATCGGGGCCATTATCCGGGTCATTACCGATATTGCCGACCAGACCAACCTTCTGGCCTTGAATGCGGCCATTGAAGCTGCCCGGGCCGGGGACGCGGGACGGGGTTTTGCCGTGGTCGCCGACGAGGTGCGCAAACTGGCCGAGAAAACCATGCAGGCCACCAAAGAGGTGGGGTCGGCCATCAGCGGCATTCAGACCAGTACGCAACAGAGTCTGCGATCCACATTGGTCGCTGCAGAGGCTGTGGCGGAAACCACTCGCCTGTCCACCAGTTCCCGTGAGGTATTGTCCGAAATCGTCGATCTGGTCGAGCGGACTGCCGGCCATATGCGCGAGATCGCCTCGGCGGCGGAAGAGCAATCGGCCGCCACGGATCAGATCAGCCAGGCTACGGATCAGATCACCACCGGCGCGACCCAGAACTCCCTGGCCATGGATGAATCGGCCAAAGCGGTGAGCGTCTTGGCGCAGATGGCCGGCGATCTGCGACGGTTGATCAAGGATATGGA
>CAZYZA010000204.1:0-1986 GCA_964651415.1 uncultured Desulfovibrionaceae bacterium | reverse complement strand
GATTGACTCCGCTGACAGCGTCCTGCCTGGCCCGCAAGTCAGCGGCCAAGGCCCCGTGGTACTGGCTGTTGAATTTGGCGCCGGCCGTGTCCGAGCCGGCCCGTGAGACCAGAGCCGAATAATATTCGCCCAAAGTCTGCGTGGTCGTGCCGCTGGAAATGGTCGTGACGGAAACACGCTTGGACTGCAGGCCGGCAATGGCCACGGCCGCGGTGTTGTCGCCGCTGTTCATCTCCCCGGCCCCATTGACATGGCCGGCATTGATATACCCGATATTGTTCAAAACCTTGGCATTGACCGCCAGGGAACGGGCGTCGCTTCCATCGAAAAATGTATTGATCCCCAGAGCTGCCAGCAAACCGCTCGAATCTGAACCAAAAGCAAACTCTTCACCGCTCTGGGCGTTGAGCTGTAGCCGCCCGTCAATAATCTGAGCCGAAAGGCCCATGGCCTCGAAAGCTGCCCGGACGTCTTCCAGGCTGTGCTGGGTCGGGTCGAAGTTCTGCACACCAGCTGTGCCCGGATCAAGGTCCAGATTCCGTGACGCCTTCAAGGCCCCGGTGGTCTTGTCGTAAACGTGTACAACGATATTGCCGCTTTCCAGCTTGTGCCCAAAAGTCAGCCCCGATGCCGGATCGCTCAGTGCGGCGAGGGTGTTTCCGGCCTTGTACGTGCCGACAACCTCATCAAAACGCAGGCTCCCCGCGCCCTGGGAATGGATGCGATTGACCTCCCAGGCCAGACCGGAGGCAAATGCGTCGAGTTTTTCCAGGTATCCGCCGATGCTGTTGTCCCGAAAATGAAAATATCCGGCCAGCACCCCGCCGGTCAGACGTCGTGTGTTGTCCTCGCCGTTGGGCAAAATCTGGGGAGTGATGTTGACCTTCGAACTGGAAGTTTCATACCAGAACAGGGATTTGTTGGGCAGAATCTGAAAGCGGTCACCGACGCTCAGATCATTGGGCGTATCGTCGTCAAAATAGATGCTCAGGCTGCCGTCAGGCAGAGTGACCTTGTTTGCCTGGTCCGAGGCGAAAAATCGCAACTCGTTGCCGTTCGTGTCCTTGAGCCAGGTCCGCCCCCCATCCACCGAAACCCTGAAAGAGGCGGTCGTGGCCGGGTCCGGCGGTGCGCTGGTCGCCACCGCTCCACCTTGCACGATTTCGATCGTGTACTCGTAATTTCCCGGTCCATCGAAGCGCACGTTCCCGGTATAGGCAGAGCCGGTGGCCAGGCTTTTCAACGCCTCGGTCGTCTTTTCAAAACCCAGACGGAAAGCATGGACCCCGTCGACCAGGGTATGCCCGGCTTTGGTCGTGATGGTCACGTTGCCAAGGCCGTTGTCGATATAATTGATGTCCATCTTTTCTGCCAACTGCCGCACCAAAGTGGCCCGCTCATCACGCAATCCGTTGGCGTTGTTCTTTCCCGTCACCTCATTGATCGAGATCAGGCTGTTTATCCGGGTGATGCTGGTCAGGATCTCGTTGATGCTGTCCACTTCCTGGGCAATGAAGTCATCCGTGGTCGACTGCAGGGTACGCAGGCTGTTGCCCGTGGACTCGATGATGCTTTCCAGGCTGGTGGCGCGGGACAGCAGTACCGTACGCACGCTGTTATTCTGCGGATCCACGGACAAATCCTGCCAATCGGCCCAAAATTCCGCCAATGCGGCATGGATGCCGCTGGAGTTGGATTCGTTGAGAATGCCCTCGACGTTGCGCAGGTTGTTGTACAGCGTGGTCCACCGCGACTCTTCGGAACTTTGGGAATTGAACTGGGCTTCGATGAATTCGTCGAAATATCGGATGACCTCTGCTGCATTGACGCCTGTTCCGAGCTGGCCCGGCACGGAATTGATATACAGGCCGTCCTCAAAGCGCACAGCTTGCCGGCTGTATCCGGGTGTGTTGGCATTGGCGATGTTGTTGCCGACAACCTGGATGGCCGCCTGATTGGCGAAAAGGGATTTCTTCCCGATATCAA
>CAZYZA010000203.1:0-2090 GCA_964651415.1 uncultured Desulfovibrionaceae bacterium | reverse complement strand
AGGGTCTGGGCGAAGTGGTCCACGTCGTCGAGGTCGTGGCTGACCATGACCATGGGCAGGTCGAAGCGTTCCAGGATGCCCGAGAGTTCGGCCCGCATGCGTTGGCGCAGGGGTTGGTCCAGGGCCGTGAAGGGCTCGTCGAGCAGGAGCAGGTCCGGTTCCGTGGCCAGGGCCCTGGCCAGGGCCGTGCGCTGGCGCTGGCCGCCGGAGATCTGGGACGGCCGCTGTCCGGCCAGGGTCGCCAGTCCGCACAGTTCCAGCAGCTCGTCGACACGTTGCCTGTGCGCGGCCTTCAGGGGGCCGAGTACGGGCTTGAGCCCGAAAGCCACGTTGTCGCGCACGGTCAGGTGCGGAAATAGGGCGTAATCCTGAAAGAGCATGCCGATCCTGCGCTTGCGGGCCGGGATGTGCATGCCTGACGCGGAGTCGAAAAAGGTCCGTCCGCGGACCTCAATGCGCCCCGATCCGGGCTTGAGCAACCCGGCCAAGGCCAGGAGCGTCAGGCTTTTGCCGGAGCCCGAGGGGCCGAAGAGGGCGATGCGGTTGCCGTGGGCCGAAAAATTGGCCCGCAGGCGGAACTCGTTGCCGGGAGCGGTGACGCGGGCGTCGATGTTGCAGACGACGGTCGGATGCGCGGGTCCGGGTACTGCTTTTCCGGTGCAGGGGATTGCGGTGCGGTCGGAGACGAACATGGTCAGGCCCTCCATTTGGGGGTCAGGAGGCGTCCGGAGGCCCAGAGAATGGCGGTGCACAGCACGGAAATGAGCAGCACCAGCTGGGCGGCCAGGCTGTCCTGACCGGCCTGGGTCGCGCTGTACACGGCCAGGGACAGGGTCTGGGTCCGGCCGGGCAGGTTACCGGCGATCATGAGCGTTGCCCCGAATTCGCCCATGGCCCGGGCAAAGGCCAGCATGGTTCCGGCCAGGATGCCCCGTCCGGCCAGGGGCAGGCAGACGCGCAGAAAAACTCGCCATTCCGCATGACCCATGGTCCGGGCCGCGTCCTCGTATTTGCTCTCGACCGCGTCCAGGGCTGCGCGGGCCGACTTGAAAATAAGGGGAAAGGAAACCACGGCGGCGGCGATGACGGCCCCCTGCCAAGTGAAGATGAGGGTCAGGCCAAAGGTGTCCTGCAGCCATCGGCCGATCAGTCCGTTTCTCCCCAGCACAACGATCAGGTAATATCCCAGCACCGTGGGCGGCAGGACCATGGGCAGGCTCAGGATGGAATCAAGCAGCTCCTTTCCCGGAAAGCGGTACCGATGAAAGACCCAGCCGATGAGCACCCCGAAAATCAGGGCGGACAGGGTGGCCAGGGCGGCCACGCGCAGGCTGAGCAGAACGGGAAAGAGAAATGTGGTGTCCATGTGTTGTCTCGTTTTGAACGGTCTTCCAGTGATCGACGCGATCCATTCTTCTAAGGACAGCAACAATCACGCCGAAAAGAGAGGCATCCCGGATGCGGCTCCTCCGAAGAGCCTCAGGAAGTACTTCTACGTACCGTTGGGCGGCGAAAACAAACCGGTCACGCCTTTCCCCGAAACCGTGATCGGCAAGGCGTTGCAGAACGCCTCGCCCGTTTTGGCCGCACTGACGGCGATCTTCTGCCTGGGCGCAGACCAGAGGTTTTGTGCCTTGGGTCGGCTGCTCCCTGGGTAGTGGCCCGGGCCGCCACGGTGCAGAATGCATTGTTGTCGTAGAAGACATTTTTGTCGGCGCTGTCATGCTGGGCCGGTCCTGGTGGGCAGAGAGAGTCGTGGTCCATATGTGTTTTTTATAACATATTGAAAATATTAATTTTAGTGTTATGGAGCCATCATCTGTGTCGGGGTTGGTTTGGCGGGACGGTCAACCGGCCCGGGCGTGGGAACCAGAAACCATGGAGGTTTTGATGGCTACTTTTTCTAGGCGAGGGTTCATAAAAATCACGGGGACGGGTGTTGCCGCCATGTCCCTGGGACAGCTGGGGTTCGATCTGAGGCCGGCCTATGCGTATGCAAAGGCCCTGAAGATTGAGGGAGCCAAGGAGGTCATTTCGACCTGTCCTTTCTGCTCCTGCGGATGTCAGATCATCATGCACATCAAGGACGG
>CAZYZA010000202.1:0-2141 GCA_964651415.1 uncultured Desulfovibrionaceae bacterium | reverse complement strand
CCGGCGGCGTTGCAGGCCATGCGCGCCTGCTGCAAGGCGGCAAGGAGCCGGTTCTGTTCATTTGGTGTCAGGGGCCGCTGCCGCGCGATCTGGGCCAGCTGTCCGGCCGCGCTCATGGCCGCATCGTGCAATTCGCGTTGTTTGGCGGTCATGCCCACATCCAGGCGTTGGACGATTCTGTCGGGCAGCTGTTCGCGCACCAGACGGCGGTCGCGGCGCAGCATGACCGGGGCCAGACGTTTGCGCAGCACGGAAAGATTGCGGTATCCCAAGACCTTGCCGCGTTCGTCCGTGACATGGAAATCGACCAGATATCGCCACAGCGGCCCGAGGACCTTGGGATCGACAACCTGCATCAGGCTGTACAGATCCTCCAGGCGGTTTTCCAGGGGGGTGCCGGAAAGAACAAAGGCGTATCGGCTGGGAATGCTTTTGACGGCGGCGGCGATCTTGGTCCGCCAGTTTTTGATACGCTGGGCCTCGTCCATGATGATCAGATCCGGACGCAAGGTTTCGGCGATGACCGAAAGGTCGCGCAGGATCAGTTCGTAATTGATGATGAAAAACGGCGCGCCCTGGCGGTATTGCGCGCCGCGTTCCGCTGCCGAACCCTGGATGATCCGGGTCTCGGCGCCGGTGAATTTTGCGATTTCCCTGGCCCACTGATGCTTGAGCGAAGCCGGGCAGACGATCAGCACCGTGCGCACGCCCTCATGTTCGAGCAGCCAGGTCGCGGCGGCAATGGCCTGCAGGGTTTTGCCCAGGCCCATGTCATCGGCCAGCAAGGCTCGACCATTGCCGGCCAGAAAGGCGACGCCTTCGATCTGATACGGATAGAGCCGGGCCATGACCCCGGGCAACCGGCCGTTGCTGGCCAGGATCGCCTTGCGGATCTGTTCGGCCCGCAAGCGGCGGGCCGCGTCAGCGGCCAGGTGGCGGGCGTACTCCAGGGCGTCATGGCCAAGATCCAGGTCGGTCCGGCCGCTGGCAGTCTCGGCCAGACGGAAGACATCGTCCGGCAGCCGTCCGCTGAATCGACCGGACGGGTCAAAATAGCTGTTCAGCAGATGGTGCAGTTCCGGACTGGCCGAGGCGTGACGGCAGAGCCGGATTTGCGGTGCGTCGTCCACGTCCCAGGCCAGATACATGTAGCTGCGCGGCGCGGGCAGACTCGCGATGATCCGGCGGTCTTTGCGCTTGCCCAGTTTGTGCAGCACGGCCTCTATATGCTTGCAGGTGCCGAGTTGGTTGATGTGAAAATCCGGACAGGTGCAGAGATTGGACCGGCTGTTCAGGCTGCGGATGGTCACCTGGTACTGGCGGGGAAAATGCGTGGCCCCGGCAATGGATTCGGCCTGCCAGAGCCCGAACCAGGGTTCACCACTGATGTGCTCGACCCGGACTTCGGTCCGGCCGCGCTGGATCCGGTCCCGCACGGCCGCGTCAGCAGCGGAAAACAGCTGCAGGCCGGATTCCTTCTGCTCGGCATAGGCGTACAGGGCCGCGACCATGTGACGGCAGACAGTCTCGCCGTCGCGGCAATCGCAGTTCAGGGTCAATCTTTGTTCCTGCGCGATAGCCTCGACCACGCAGGGCATGTCCAGATTTTCGTCCTCAACCTCTGCCAAGAGCTGATCCTGGTTCCGGTCCACGGTCAGGACCCGGTGCTCTTTGAAATAGCGCAGACCTTCCCCGACAACCGCAGAGGCGGCCACCGCGTCCAGGTTTTCGTGGTCAAAGAAAAACGCATCCTCGTGCGGGGCATGTATCGAGCATTGCATCGGACTCCTCCATTTCACTTCAGGCGGATTCGGATTGTCTGCGGATAGGGTTTGGGACGCTGCGCCCGTCGTGAGCCATGTGCAGGGCGCTCGAAGTACCGCGTCATCCGGCCAGGAGGCGGGAGGTACCAGAAAAGTTGGGAAGCGTCGACCAAAGGAGAGTTGGGCATCAGGCCGGGAATTGTATGTGGAGACGGCGCGTTGAAGGGACCGTTTGTATTATGAACTTTTGGCTAGCGGGTGCGCTGGGCAGATGCAGCTTGATAGGAGAGATAATGCTTTTTCCTTACGAGGCTGAACCTGGTTTATTCTTCGAAAACTTCTTCAACGGTTCCGGCGTCAAGGATGCGTTCGGCCCAG
>CAZYZA010000201.1:0-2198 GCA_964651415.1 uncultured Desulfovibrionaceae bacterium | reverse complement strand
AAAACGGCCGCCAACGGACTCGCCCAGTCCATTGACGGCCTTCACCGTGGAGGAGGGTGATATTTTCAGGAGGCCTGCGCCTGCTCCTGGCCGAGGCCAAGGGCGGTCCAGGGAGCCGGAGATAACGGAGAATAGCCCCGGCTCTGGGCCACGGCGTCAAGATGGACGGCATGCAGGGCTGCCCGTTCGAAATCGGTGATCCCGGATTTTTCGACGAGATCCAGGCACGGCAAATACTGTCGGCAGTCCTCGCAGGTATAGATGTATTCACGCGGAGCGCCGGGAACCGTAAAGCGATCCAAGGTCTCATGGTTCTGATTGCCGCATCCGGGACAAATCATGCGCGCGAAGCGCCAGCGGTGGGTGCAGGTCGGGCAGTGATGCCAGATCTCCCCGCTTTTGGAGACCAGAAATTCAGATGGATCCGGATGGTTTTCGAGCATGGCCAAATCCGGGTCCGAGCCGCAGACCGGGCAATGCGCCTTGCGCCACAAGCCAACGGGTGCCAGGGCGATCAAGGACGGCCTGTGGACCGCGATGGCCGGGGCATAGGCCGTGCGCAGGGCCATAAGCAGAAAATCAGGGTTGACCCCGGCCTGAGCCGCGACCGACTCAAGGGCCCCGGCGTCATTCAGGATTACGGACCGCATGCAGGTCAAGACCCACGAGTCATCCTGAAGGAACCGACCTCCAAGGCCGGCCAGGCTTTCGCTCAGGCTCGGAAAAATGACTCCCAGCGCAGGCCACATTCGTGACGCGGACAGCCGGAAAGGTTGGACCATCAACTCCGGATTCATGAAGCCGACCAGAGGTTCACCACTCAGAAATCTTTCCTCATCAACGACAAACGCCCCCAGATCGACGGGCGTCAGCCATGCACGGGTCTCGGCCTGCCGGCCAAGCAGAAGACCGAAGCGGTCAATGATCTCCCGAAACGGATCGAGATGGGTGCTTGCCGTATTCAACACTGCTTCCTGCTCCTGATATCCGGTGGACGACATGTCTGCTCCTTAGCTCGTTGTGATGAAGCGACCCGCCGGAATGTCCGACGGGCCGGCACAGTGTTTCAATCAGCCGAGGATGTTCCGCAGCGGCCTGGCCAATCCGGCCAGGAAATCAGCCCTGTTCATGGGACTGACTTTGCGCTGAGCATACTGATGGTACATTTCTCTCGGCATCTCCAGGAAGTAGATGACGCCCAGATCTTCCTCATCCAGGATGGTGCAGTTCTTGTGGACATCGCAGGCGATCAGGTTCTCCAGTTCGGATTTCGGCCTCTCGGCCTCGGCCTGGGCCTGGGTCATCCGCAGTTTGGCCATGATCAGCATTTCCTCGCGTTCGCCGAAATGCATGGCCCCGGTGCAACAGCTTTTCACGCACATGGGGACCATGCCCGCTTTGACACGATCAATGCACATGTCGCACTTGACCAGATCGCCCGTGACCTCGTTGCGACGGGGGATGTTGTAGGGGCAGGAATCGATGATCTCGTCGCACTGCTCCTTGGTCAGTTCCCTGGTCTTATCCGTGCAGACGACGATGCCGGTGTCGCTGTCGACCACAATGGCACCGTCCACGAACGCATCCGCCGTGGACACGCAGGCGGGCTGCAGGCAATGCCGACACTGGTCCGGGAAAAAGAGCCAGTGCACGCGTCCGTCGATCTTATGCTCGGAAAAACGGACCAGTTTGTTGTTATGCGGGGTCAGATCCGGCGGATTCTGATGCGAGCCGGTCTGCTTCGTGGGCACGGCCTCGTGACCGTGCCATTGTTTGCAAGCCACCTGGCAGCCACGGCAAGCCGTGCAGCGGGTGGTGTCGATGAAGATAGCCTTCGCCATGATGTTCCTCCCTGCTTAGATGGCCAGTTCCGTGACCTTGTCGGCCTTGCGGATATTCACCAGACACGCCTTGAACTCCGGAATGGTCACGTTGGGGTCGGCCACGGACGGGGTCAGGCGGTTGGTAGCGTCGCCCACACCGGGAGTGGTCCAGCCAAAGCAGAAGGGCATGCCGATGAGATGCACGGTCTTGCCTTCGACCTGGAAAGGCGTGATGCGCACCGTGACCATGGCAATGGCCTCGACCTTGCCGCGGATGCTCTCCACGACCACCGGATCGCCGTTCTTGATGCCCTTTTCCACCGCCAGTTCGTGGCTCAACTCCACGTAGAGCTGGGGTTCGGCTTCGAGCAGGTA
>CAZYZA010000200.1:1194-2346 GCA_964651415.1 uncultured Desulfovibrionaceae bacterium | reverse complement strand
TCAGGCAGGCTCTTCGAGTTCCAGATATTTTCGACAGGCTTCTCGCCACGCATCGATTTTGTCTTGCAGGCCGATTTCCGGGGGGAGGAGCAGGGGCCGCGCGGCGAAATGGTCGTTGATGGTCACCAGTTCATGATCCAGGTAATTGACGGCATGGACAACGAGCTGCGGGGTGAGGCCGGCCGAAAGGGGCTGCTGCAGGTCGTGATGCCAACGCACGGCCGCCATCTGGGCATGATTGAACCCCCACAACCCCATCAGATAGGCTCCGACCTCGGCGTGGGTCGTGCCCAGGATTGTTTTCTCCGCAACATGGACCGGACAGTTCTCCCGTTGCACCATGTCCAGGACTTCCGTGAATTCCCGACGCAGGGTCGTGGCCAGGACAAGTTTGCCGATGTCGTGGAGCATGCCGCCGACAATGCAGTCGTCGCGCTGATTTTCGGGCAATCTTTCCCGTTCGGCCAAGGCCTTGGCGAAGCCGCCGGCCCGAATGCAGTGTTCCCACAGTTTGTTGACGGAAAAGAGCGGCGCCTCGGGAGGGGCCAGGGTGGTGAAAAGGTGGGTGGAGAGGACAATGGTCCGCAGGGTCTGGATGCCGAGCAGGCTGACCGCATGATGAATGCTGGTGATGCGGGCGGCAAAGCCGAAAAAGGCGCAATTGGCGATGCGCAGCACCGAGGCGGTCAGGGCCATGTCCTTGGCCAGGATGTCGCCGATGCGCTTCATGGAGATTTTCTCGTCGGCCAGGGCCTCGACCATCTCCGTGTAGGTTGCCGGCAGGGCCGGCAGGCTTTCCAGGCGGGCGATGACCCCTTTGAGCTTTTCGTCTCCCAGAATGCCGTGCAGATTCAGAGCGTTGTTGATCACCTGGATCAGCTCTGAAGTTCCGCATGGCTTGCTCAGATATTGATGGGCCAGACAGATGTTGCGCAGCACGGTCTCCTGGTCGGAATACCCGGACAGGATGATGCGCGACATGCGCGGGTGTTGCTCCTGGATGTGTTTCAAGAGTTGACCGCCGTCCATGCCCGGCATGCGCATGTCGGAAACCACGACGTCATGGGGAGTGGCGCTGAGCAGATCCAGCGCCTCCCGGCCGCTCATGGCGAAGCTCATGTCCCATTCGGCGCGCATGCCGCGCAGACTGAG
>CAZYZA010000200.1:0-1094 GCA_964651415.1 uncultured Desulfovibrionaceae bacterium | reverse complement strand
TTATCTCCGATGGCGTCCGGAATACCCGTTCCGCTGTCCTCTATGCGTATTTCGGCGTGGCTGTCGGTCTTGAGGGTGCTGATGGCGATATGCCCCTTGGTCTGGCTGCCGCGGACAACGTCGCCGATGGCGTGGGCGGCATTGATGATGATATTCAGGAAAACCTGGCCCATCTCGCCGGGAAGTCCGAGAACTTCGACCATATCCGGATCAAAGTCCGTGGAAACGTCGGCCACGTATTTCCACTCGTTGCGCGAAATGATCAATGTGTTTTCCAGGATGGAATGCAGGTTGATCATTTTTTTCTCGTCGCCGTACGAATGGGAAAAGCGGTTCATGGCCTGGACAATGAGGCTGATGCGCTGGATGCCGGCCTCAATGCTTTCAAAAGTTTTGGGCAGTTCGGGTCGGATGAAATCGAGATCCATGGCCCTCAGTTCCGCGCAGACCCGCTCGTGCATTTCCCGGATCGGCATCGTCTCGTCGGCGCAGCCGGCCTCCAGGGGTACGAGCGTTTTTTCCAGATCCGCATAGACATTGCGCAGGAAAAACACGGAATCGTTGATGTACTGGATCGGAGTGTTGATTTCGTGGGCAATGCCGGCCGCCAACTGCCCGATGCCTTCCAGTTTGGAGGCCTGGGCCAGCTGCGCCTCCAGGAATTTGATTTCCGTGATGTCCTCGCCCAGCAGCAGAAAACCGACCTGTCCCCGGACTTCATCGCAAAGCGGGCTGATGGTGATGACCAGAAAACCACTCGTGCCGTCGGGCTTGTCGAACCTGGCGTTGGTGATTTTCGTCGTCTGTCCGGTCTGCATGCAGCGTTCGACGCCTTGGGCAATGGCCTGCCGGTCCCAGGGAATGGGCAGGGAGGCAAGCGCCGGACGCTGCTCGGGGTCGACCTGCAGGCCAAAAGCCTGGCTGGCGGCCTGACTCCAGCGAAAGACCCGGCCGTTGTCGTCCACGCCGATCAGAATGGCCGAAATGGCGTTGAGAACCAACCGCAGGTCGCGATTGGCGTGCACGCGCTGTTCGATTTCGCCGTGCAGTCTGCTGTTTGTCTCGGCCAGTTCGCGGGTTCTCTCCCGGATGTG
>CAZYZA010000199.1:0-2355 GCA_964651415.1 uncultured Desulfovibrionaceae bacterium | reverse complement strand
GCGGCAGCTCTGCGGAAGTAAAGCCATGAAAGACACCTGCCATCTCTATACGGATCTGGCCTGGCTGTGGCCGATGTGGGGGGACGCGGCCACGGAATACGTCCACTACTGCGACCATGTCACGGCGCTGATTCGCCGCTACACGCAACGCCCGGTATCGACCCTGATGGATATCGGCTGCGGAGGCGGGAAAAACGTCCTGAACCTGAAGCGCAGTTTTCGCGTCACAGGCCTGGATCTGAGCCCCACCATGCTTGCCCAGGCCCAGGAGATGAACCCGGACTGCCGCTTTGTCCACGGCGACATGCGGACATTCAGGTTGAACGAAACATTCGATGCCGTGCTCATGGACGACGCCATCTCCTACATGAACTGCCGGGCCGACTTTGTGGCGGCGCTGCGCACTTCCTACGCCCACCTCAGTCCCGGCGGGGTTTTGATCGTCACGCCGGACGTGACCGTCGAGACCTTCCTCCAGAATAAGACCACTGCGGCCCTGATCACCCGGGACAACCTGGACGTGACCATCGTCGAGAACGTATACGATCCCGACCCGACAGACGAGCAGTACGAAACAACGGTGATCTATCTGATCCGGGAACACGGTCGCCTCCGGATTGAAACCGACCACTGGACCCTGGGCATCTTTTCCCTGGACACTTGGCGGAAAGTTCTGACGGAAACAGGCTTCGAGGTGCATGAAGGGCTGTACAGTCCGGACGCAGATCAATACACGGTCTTTGCCTGCGTCAAGGCAAGTTGAATGCCGGTAAAAACAGACCTGCGGTTACTGCAAAAAGTCGCAAAAGAGCACAGGCGTCATTCCCGCCAACGCGTGCCCCTCAGAGTAAGCGGGAGTGGACCCGCAACGGAGAATCCACTCTTTGCATTGCGTCACAAAGACGTGGATCCCCTTTTTGAGACGCCCCGATAATCATATAGGAGACGAAGGATGTCTGCGTCCGAGAATTCCACACCGTATTTGCGCATTCCCCCGTGGCTTCGCACCAAGCTGCCCGATACCCCCCATTTTTCCGGAACAAGCACCCTGGTCGACGGACTGGGACTGCACACGGTCTGCCGCAACGCCAAATGCCCGAACATGTTTGAATGCTATTCCCAGGGCACGGCCACATTCCTGATTCTGGGCAATGTCTGCACGCGCAACTGCGCCTTCTGCAACATCACGCCCGGTCCCACCCTGGCCCCGGACCCGGACGAACCCCGGCGCGTGGCCGAAGCCGTGGGCAAGCTCGGGTTGCACCACGCAGTGGTGACTTCGGTCACCCGCGACGACCTGCCCGACGGTGGAGCCGGACATTTTGCCGCGACGATCAGAGCCATCCGCTGCCATGCCGGTGAACGCCGGGTTTCGATCGAGGTACTCATCCCGGATTTTCGCGGCTCCCGGACCGCCCTTGGCACGGTCATGGACGCGGCCCCGGACATCATCAACCACAATGTCGAAACCCCGCCCAACCACTACCCGCGCATCCGCCCCCAGGCCGACTACCGCCAGAGTCTGGAATTGTTGCAGCGGGTCCGTCAGGCGGGTGGTTTGCCCAAGAGCGGGCTGATGGTAGGGCTGGGCGAAACGGACGAGGAAGTGCGCGACGTGCTGCGGGACTTGGCGATAGCCGGTTGCCGCATCGCCACTGTCGGGCAATACATGCGACCGAGCCGGAAGCATCCCGCGGTGGAACGATACGTCCACCCCGATGTCTTCGAACAGTACGCCCTTTGGGGACGGGAAGCGGGCCTGGACTTTGTCTTCAGCGCCCCGCTGGTGCGCAGCAGCTACAACGCCCGCCAGATCTTCGAAGCCCTGTCGACCGGGAACACGGCCGGGGTCTGAACCCGGACCACGACGGGACGCTTCGCATGTACCTGCTGGCCGCCAACCTGGTTCTGATCCTGCACCTGCTCTTCATCTGCGTGGTCATGCTTGGCGGACTGGCGGTCCTGCGCCGGCCACGCCTGGCCCTGGTCCACATTCCGGCCGCGGTCTGGGGCTTTCTGGTCGAGGCCATGGGCTGGTACTGTCCCCTGACCGACCTGGAAAACGCCCTGCTGCGCCGGGCCGGGGAAGAGGGCTACGGCCAGAGTTTTCTGGAACACTACCTGCTTGCCCTCATCTACCCCGACGGCCTGACCAGAGAAATCCAGTATCTCCTGGCCGCCCTGGTGGTTCTGGTCAACGGGGCCGTGTACGTCACCCTGTGGCGACGACGAGGCACGCCGCGAAGCTGACCGGCTGCTGACGGCGCCCGCGTTTGCCGGAGGGTAGGTTCCCCTTGTTACAGATGCTCGACCTCAAAACCTGTCACACAGCGGGTTTGGCGGGAAAATTCAATG
>CAZYZA010000198.1:0-2379 GCA_964651415.1 uncultured Desulfovibrionaceae bacterium | reverse complement strand
TGTCCGCCCTGACCTGCATGTCTGTCCCACCCACCTTTGCCGGATGGACGGATTCGTGGTATCCGCAATTCATTCATTACCGCCGCCATCTGTAAACACGGGAGAAATCATGCATTCTCCAACAAGGCTTGAAAATATCTGCCGGGCCATGGCTGATCCGGCGTTTTATCCGCACCCCGTCTCATCCATCGAATTCAAGGAAACGCATATTTCGGCCGTATTCCTGACCGGAGACTGGGTCTACAAGCTGAAAAAGCCGAAAAACTTCGGCTTTCTCGACTTTCGCAAGCTGGAGGATCGGGAACATTTCTGCCGGCAGGAGGTGGAACTCAATCAGCGTCTGAGTACGGGGATCTATCGCGAAGTGATCGGCATTCATGAGGACAGTTGCGGTCGCTTTTCCCTGCAGCCGGTCGGAACCCTTGTCGAATATGCGGTCGTCATGCGGCAGTTGCCGGAAGACTCAAGCCTCGCCGTCATGCTGCAAAAAGACGCTGTCACCGCCGAGCACATCGACAACCTGGGAAAAGTCCTGGCCGAGTTTCACCAACAGGCCAAACGCAGCCCCGAGATCGACGCCTTTGGCCACCCGGACGTCATCCGTTGCAACATGGAAGAGAATTTCGAGCAGATCGAGCCCTTTGTCGAAAACCGACTGAACCGCAACGCCTGGGAATTCGTCCGTCAGGTGTGGCGGGCATACTGGGCCAATCATCAACCACTTTTGCACAGTCGGGTACAAAGCGGCAGGGTCCGCGACGGCCATGGAGATCTGCGCGCCGATCATGTCTATTTTCATCACGGCGTGCAGATCATCGACTGCATCGAATTCAACCAACGCTTCAGATTCGGCGATACGGCTCTTGACCTGGCCTTTCTGCTCATGGATCTGGACAGCCGGGGACAGGCCTCAATCAGCCGCACGCTGGCCGCTGTCTGGGCGCGAGCGGCGCAGGATCCCCAGATGTACGCCCTGCTGGACTTCTACGCCGCCTATCGCGCCCTGGTCCGCCTCAAGGTCGCCTGCCTGACCCTGGAACAGGCCGATGAAAAAAAACAAGCCGGACTGCTGGCCACGATGCAAACCCACCTCCGCCTGGCCGGCCTGTATGCACTGACCTTTGGCCGTCCCACGCTGTGGATATTCTGCGGCCTGCCGGCCTCCGGCAAATCAACCCTGGCCGGACACATGGCCGCCGGCCTCTGCCTGACGCTCTTTCGATCCGACGCGGTCCGCAAGGACGGCCAGGAGCCAACCGGCGGTACGACCACCCCCTTCAACACCGGCATGTACCGCCCCGTGCTGCGCGGCCGTGTCTACGCCAAACTCCTCAATCTGGCTCAGGACACACTGAAGCGGGGACAATCCGTGGCCTTGGACGCCACGTTTTCAACATCGTCGTGGCGATTGGCCGCCGCCGACCTGGCCAAAGACATGAACGTCGGCCTCATTTTCGTCGAATGCGCCTGCGCTCCGGAAACGACCAGAGCCCGTCTGGCTCTGCGCGAAACAACAGGAGGCGAATCCGACGCCCGTCTGATGCACTTCGAGGACATGCTCAAAAGCTACGAACCCTTTCCCCCGGAACTCCGCCCCGCCTTGATCGCAATCGACACGGATCAGAGCGTGGAAGACTCCCTTTTCAACCTTCTGGAAACAGCCCACGCCCTGAAACGTGAGCAGGCAAAAACACTGCTCAGCGATCTCGATGGATAATCGACACGGTCTTCTTCCGCCACCTGTCCCAGACCATTGCGCCATGGTCAGAGCGTGGTGCATGATCCGGCGCAGGAAATCATTCCCCCCGAATAACGAGGCCCGGGAACCTCAACGGTTCCCGGCCAGCCTGACCAGGGTTTCGTGATCGGGTTCAGGGGCGGCGCAGCGGGGGCATCGGCCCGCGCCCTGCCTGTAAAGGTTGCCGCAGGCCAGACAGACCCGCTCCGGACGATCCAGGACCGCCTTTTCCGGCCATTCCAGGCCGGAAATCTTGAATATGGCGTCACCGGGCGAAAAATAGCCGCACAAGGCCCCGTGCAAACGCAGGTTCCGCGCCCGACCACACGATGTGCGAACCACGACCACGACTCGGCCGGCATTCCCGGACGAGTCGGCGTCATGATCCGCACCTTTTCTGACCATGCCCTCCACCACCCCGACCCAGGCCTGTGTGCTCTGCTTCCGGGACCATCCGGCCAGCAGAAAGGTCACGGTGGCCGCGAACCCGAAAGAATACACGACGTCATCATTCACTTCCCCCATTTCCCACCAGATCAGCCCGAAGATGAGCGTCAGGACCAGGGCAAAAAAGCTCCAGCTATAGATGCGGGCATGACGGCCATAGGTCCTGACCCATTTTTCAGTCTGGGACGGGGTCA
>CAZYZA010000197.1:0-2486 GCA_964651415.1 uncultured Desulfovibrionaceae bacterium | reverse complement strand
GGTGCTCATGGGACCGAGAATCTCGCAGCCGTAAAGACAGTGCCGACACATGACCTCGCGCTCCTTTTCGTTCAGCATGCCGGGTTTGAGCAGTATTTCATCGGGTATCCCGATTTTTCCCACATCGTGTAGCGGCGCACATTCTCTCAACATTTCGCACTGATCTTCCGGCAGTCCCATGAGCCGTTCCAGGGCATTTTCAGCCGGAATCTGCCGCTGCAACCTGGAACTCCTCATAATCCTCCAAAAACATCAGGAGCCGGCATCTGATCGAAACTTCGTCATCGACGATGAGCAAACGATAAGAGGCAAGGTCGCGCTCATTGCATCACCTCCGTGTCCGCAGCCACAGGCAAATCGATGATCAGGCGGGTTCCTTCGCCGGGTGCGGATTCCACGCTCATTCTGCCTTTATGGCTTTGGGTAATGATGAAATAGGACACCGAAAGGCCCAGTCCGGTACCCTGACCGGGAGGCTTGGTGGTGAAAAACGGCTCGAATATCCTGGCCTTGATTTCCGGTGGGATGCCGGGGCCGTTGTCCTCAACTTCCAGGCGTACAAATTCGGACAGGCAGGACAGGCGGATGGCGATGCGCGGATTTTTCACCGGCGGTTGGACTTCGGCCATGGCATGGGCCGCATTGCGCAAAAGGTTCAAGACGACCTGCTCGATCTCGGTCTCGTTGCAGTAGATTTCCGGCAGAAGATCGTTCTTTTCCAGTAAGACCTGAATTTTCTTGAAATCATAACTTTTTTTAAGATCGTAATCGCTTTGGGCCAGGGCGAGGGCGCTGTGTATGATTTTTTCGAGATCACAAATCGTGAATCTGGATTCGGTGCGACGTGTGAAGTCGAGCATGTGTCGGATGATGGTTGCGGCCCGCGATGCCCCAGCCTGGATGTCTTTGATGAACGTGTCCAGGCTGCGTTGCCTGACGTAGAGGTTCATCAATTCCATATCCAGTCCAATGGTCTGTGCGACAGCGATATTTTTGGAAAAATCCGGGCGGATGCGCTGCGCCAGATTCTGAGCTGCCTGAAGGATGATGCCCAGAGGATTGTTGATTTCGTGGGCAATGCCTGCGGAAATTCCCCCGACGGAGATCATCTTTTCGGTCTGGATCATCATTTCCTGCACCATTTTGAATTCCGTCATGTCACGGATGACGGTCAGGAGGTGAGGTTCTCCGCTGATGGGCAAAATCTGTGATGAGATGGAGCACTGGATCAACTTGCCGTTCTTGTCGCGCAGCCGGATTTCCAGGTTGGCCAGGCGTTGTCCGGCTCGAAGTCTTTGAAAAATGGCTTCCCGGTCACCGGACACCGGATAGAGTTTCAGTTCTTCGGTGGTTCGCCCCACACATTCCTCACGGCTAAAACCGCTGAGGCAAGCAAAGGCTTCGTTGGCATCATGGATTTTTTCGCTGCCCAGATGAACCAGGATGGTTGGTTCGGGAGAAAGCTGGAACAGCCTGGAAAACTTTTCCTCTGATGCCCTGAGCGAAGCTTCGGCCAGCCTGCGTTCACTGACATCCTCGATGGTTCCGTCGATAAACATGGGCTTTCCTTGCGAATCCTTTTGCAAGGAAGCATTGATGATTCCCGGAAAAATGCTCCCGTCCTTGCGCCTGAATCGGATTTCCATGGTGACACCGCCGGGTGACGACATCAGGACATTCAACAGGCGATGGCGATCTTCCGGAGAGGGGTAGATGATCTTGCCCACATCATTTATCCCTGTCAGTGCCTCATCCCGATTGGAGTACCCGCACATCTGGGCCAGGGATGGGTTTGCCTCGACGAGGCTGCCGCTGAATGTCGTCCGAAAAATGCCGATGGGAGCATTGTTGAATATGGCTCGATATCGCTTTTCACTGATCCGCAGCTTATGGCGCAGGAAAAAGGTGATCAGTACCAGGCAGGCAAACAGGGCAGTCACGAACATTCCCGCAGCCTTGATGCCGTGAATTTGCTCTTTGGTGAAGCCGCCCGAATGCTCGATGGGCAACCAACGGTTTTGAGCCACCCTGATTTCTTCTTGGGAAATGGCCTCCATGGCTTTTTGCATGGCGGAAAAGAGCAGCGGATATTTTTTACTCACGGCAAAGCTGAGATGGTAGGTCATGCCGGCAGTGCCGGCCACGCGCAAGTTGGGCAGCTTTTGCTCTTCGATGTAGTAAACGGCCACCGCCATGTTTTCGAGCATGGCGTCCACCACTCCGAAGGAAACGTCGCGCAGTGCGGCTTGAGAACTGTCCACGGAAACAATTTCAAACAAATCGTTGTAGCGATCCAGTAAAAATGTTTCGGTGACGTAGCCCTTGACGGCAGCGACTCGCAGCCCCCTGAAATCCTCCAGGGATTTTGCACTCCCACGATCCTTCGTGGTAATGACAGCGACGGGAACATTGATGTAGGGAGCGCTGAAAAAAGCGTAACGCTCGCGCTCCGGAGTACGGCTGATGACCGGGGAGACGGATGCTTC
>CAZYZA010000196.1:0-2506 GCA_964651415.1 uncultured Desulfovibrionaceae bacterium | reverse complement strand
AATTATTTTTGCGTTACCCCTTTAATTTCACTTCAAATGCATACAATATTTAATATGAAAAACTTTAATTCGGAAACTCGCAATATGGAAACAGCAATGAACAAACCCAAAACAACGGTTGGCACACACAACCTCGCTCACGGAAACCATATCTTAAACCTGGCAATACAGGCAACGCTCCCACCTGAGCAAAGAAGTCCTGAACAGATAAATGGACTGGTCAGCCTTTTCAAGGAGTCGCAGGTCAATACCCCCATCGAAGCCATGCTGATCAGCCAAATGGCCAGCCTGCACGCCAACGCGATGCGGATCATGGCTATTGCCACGGCCAACAGTTCCATCACATCAGCAAATGTCATGTTCGGTCACGCCAACAAACTCATGCGCTCCTTCGCCCTACACGTTGAAGCCTACGAGAAACTAAAACGTGGTGGCCGGCAGAACATACGAGTCGATCATGTCCATGTCCACCAAGGTGGGCAAGCTATAGTCGGTAACATTCAAAAATCTTCGAAGGAGGCATAACGGTTATGGAAAAAAACCAAACACAGATGCGAAAACGTGGCGGCCAGCCCGGCAACAAAAACGCCCTGAAGCATGGGTTCTTTACCAGAGATAAGCTGGAAGAAAGGCGGAGGATGAACGAGGTCGTCAAACAACAATGGCAGAAAATGCTGTCTGAAATCGAGCAGACAGCATTTGAGTTAGGCTATGCGCAGCCGCAAAATTTTACCAATGAGGATCATTCAAGTGTCTATAACAACTAGCAAATCAGAGTTGAACACGCGATTTTTGACGATCAGCCGTGAGGCTTTACGCTACGGCTGTGAACTAAAAATGGATGAAGAAGGCGCCATCACTATACGCGTCAATACCTCGCTCGACCGCCACCCTGGCAATGACTTGGTGACCCTTAAATGTATCGACGTGGTGGACTGTCTCGCTGATTTCGGGATCTTTCCGGAGTCATTCCAGTGCACGGCGTGCGGTCCTTCTGTTGCCTGCTATCACTGCGTCATTCACTACGCCCAGGAAGACTTTGCCAAGCTAATCCCCTGCCTTGAGGAGTATATCGAGAACGAAGACCTCATGAATGAAGAAAGATTCTCCAGCGAACGGTGCTATCACCCTTCAGGAGCGACAATTTTACATTTTTCGAGTGAACTATGAATCAATACCTTCCCTACCCGGATCTCGACGACTTTTTCTATCACAAAAACATCGATATCGGCGCATACGACAAAGGCACCTTCACCCTACGCCCCTTCACTCGCAAACAAGATGAACTCTTCGAGTGGTTTGTCCAGATCTTGGAGGACAATGTAAGTATCATCCCAATCACAGTTCAGGATGGCGTCCCGCTGTCAGATGGGTACATCCACGATACAAAGCTTGCCACATATAGTCTGTCAGACTACGGGGGCCTCATAGAGGCACTGCCCATACTCAGAGAGCTTTACGACAGGCAGGTCAAGCTGGGGATTTTCCAGGAGGCGATACTGTAGCAGGGTCTTGATCTCGAAATGGACATTCTACAGGCATAAAATGTAAGTTATGCAACCCATTGCGAACAAAAGAAGGCTGGTGGGACATCGTGTACTGTCAGTCTTCTTTTCGTCGCGTGTGCCTTGATTTTGAATGGGCACCCTTTCGAGCCAGCACATCGACGCCCTGATGGAACCGCCCTTCCAGGTGTAGCACCTGAGCCTATGGCCTAAGCTCCACGGTCAGTTGCACACCAAGAGCCTGGCAGATGCGCTGGATCGTCTCGAATCGAGGTTGACTGTTGGGCCGCAGGGCTTTGTAAAGGGCTTCCCTTGTAATGCCGCTGGCTTTGGCGATCTGCGTCATACCACGCGCCTTGGCTATATGTCCCAGGGCAGCGGCCAGCTCCCCGCTATCTCCATCCGCCAGGACCTGGCGCAGGTATTCGACAATATCTTCTTCACTGCGCAACTGGCTGGCCATGTCAAAATCCGGCAGGTCGTTGATCTTAGTTTTCGCCATCATGACTTTCCTCCCTGATCTGCGCAGCCATCACCTTGGCGGCCGCGATATCCTCGGCCTGACTGCTTTTGTCCCCGCCACCGAGCATCACTATCAACTGGCCACCTTGCTGCACGTAATACATACGCCAACCAGGCCCATAAAATTCCCGCATCTCGTAGACATCTTCGCCAATCGGGCGCACATCCCCGAGCAAGCCTCTTTGCGCCTTCTCCAGCCGCCGCAACAACCGAATCCGGGTCGGCTTGTCACGTAGGCGGTTGATCCATCGCTCGAAACTATGGGTCCACTTGATTGTGTACATACCAAAACATGTAATCAGTCGATTACGCACCGTCAAGAACGCTGGAAAACCACAGGCCAGGCAAATCACGAACTGCCGACACCTCGACAATTGTTGCTGGCTTGACGAGCTAAGACCAAGCCAAGACGTGGCTGGAAGGGGGCGGCATGTCCACAGACCTTCAGAATGTCTGGGATTCCGGTTCCGGATCCAAGG
>CAZYZA010000195.1:0-2579 GCA_964651415.1 uncultured Desulfovibrionaceae bacterium | reverse complement strand
TGCGGCTCTGGCAGAGTCGTTCGGACGCGGCGCGATGACCAATCACTGGATCGACTTCAAGAACAGTGACTGTATTTTGATCATGGGCAGCAATGCTGCCGAAAACCATCCTATCTGTTGGAAATGGGTGACCAAGGCACAGGAAGCAGGCGGCACCGTCGTGCATGTCGACCCCCGCTACACCCGTACCTCCTCCAAATCTGATCTGTACGCTCCCATCCGCTCCGGAGCGGACATCCCTTTCCTGGGCGGCATGATCAAGTACATTCTGGATAACGATCTCTATTTCAAGGACTATGTCCTTAACTACACCAACGCCTCCTTTATCGTCGGCAAGGACTACGCCTTCAACGACGGTCTGTTCACCGGCTTCGACGAAGCCACTCGCAAGTACGACAAAAAATCCTGGGCCTTTGAGATGGACGAGAACGGCGTGCCCAAGCGGGACATGACCCTCAAGGACCCGCGCTGCGTCTACCAGATCATGAAGAAGCACTACCAGCGCTACGACGTGAAAACCGTCGTTTCCGTGACCGGCACACCCGAGGACAAACTGATGGCCGTGTACAAGGCCTTCACGGACACGGGCAAGGCAGACAAGTCCGGAACCATCCTTTACGCCATGGGCTGGACCCAGCACACCGTCGGCGTGCAGAACATCCGCGCCATGAGCATCATTCAGCTGCTGCTGGGCAACATGGGCATGGCCGGTGGGGGCGTGAACGCCCTGCGCGGCGAGTCCAATGTTCAGGGGTCCACGGACCAGGCCCTGCTCTTCCATATTATCCCTGGGTACATGCCCACGCCACGCGCCAACCTGCAGACCTACGACGAGTACCTGAAATCCATCACGCCGGTCAGCAATGACCCCAAAAGCGTCAACTGGAAACAGCACCAGCCCAAGTACTTCGCCAGCCTGCTCAAAGCGCTGTACAAAAACGAAGAGCCGGCCAAATCCTACGACTGGATGCCCAAGCTGGACGAAGGTCAAAACGCTTCCTGGCTGCTGCTCTTTGACAACATGCTCAAGGGCAAATTCAAAGGTTTCTTCGCCTGGGGCATGAATCCGGCGGCCAGCGGCGCGGACTCCAACAAGACCCGCGAAGCCCTGGGCAAACTGGACTGGATGGTCAACGTCAACGTCTTTGAAAACGAGACCGGTTCCTTCTGGAAAGGCCCGGGCGTTGATCCCAAGAAAATCAAGACTGAAGTCTTTTTCCTGCCCTGTTGCGTGGCCGTGGAAAAAGAAGGTTCCATTTCCAATTCCGGCCGCTGGATGCAGTGGCGGTACATGGGTCCGGAGCCGGCCGGCGACACCAAGCCGGACGGGGACATCATTTATGAATTGGCTCTGAAAGTCCGTGAGTTGTATCAAAAAGAAAAAGGCTCATTCCCGGATCCCGTGCTCGGTCTCAATGTCGAGGATTGGGGCGATGGCCACATTTTTGATCCACATAAGGTGGCCAAACTGATCAACGGCTACTACCTGAAGGACACAACGATCAAAATGCCCGACGGCACCGAGACAGTGATGAAAGCCGGTAGCCAGGTGGCGACCTTTGTTCACCTCCAGGCCGACGGCTCGACCTGCTCCGGCAACTGGATCTACGCCGGATCGTACACGGACAAGGGCAACATGGCCGCCCGCCGCGACAAGACCCAGACCCCGGAACAGGAAAAGATCGGTCTGTTCCCCAACTGGACCTGGTCCTGGCCGGTCAACCGCCGCATCATCTACAACCGGGCCTCTGTCGATCTGGCCGGCAAGCCGTATCAGCCGAACAAGCCTGTCCTGGCCTGGGATGGCGCGAACAAGAAGTGGCTCATCGATGTGGTCGACGGCGGCGGCGATGCCGGAGCCAAGCATCCATTCATCATGCAGACCCACGGCCTGGGCGCGCTCTTCGGACCCGGCCTGAATGACGGTCCGCTACCTGAGCATTATGAGCCGCTGGAGTGCCCGATCACGGAACATCCCTTCTCCAAGCAGCTGAACAACCCGACGGCCCTGATGTTTGAAGGAGAGGAAAAGAAACGCACGGTCTGTGACCCGCGCTTCCCCTTTGTCTGCACCACATACCGGGTGACCGAACACTGGCAGACAGGCGTTCTGACCCGCTGGCTGCCCTGGCTGACGGAAGCCGAGCCGCAGATGTTCTGTGAAATGAGCGAGGAATTGGCCGAACTCAAAGGCATCAACAACGGTGAAAAAGTCATTCTGGAAAACCCGCGTGGACAGCTCTGGGCCATCGCCATTGTCACCAAGCGCTTCAAACCCTTTGAAGTCATGGGTAATACGGTACATGTCATCGGTATTCCGTGGCATTACGGCTGGGTCTGGCCCAAGGACGGCGGCGACGCTGCCAACCTGCTGACGGCGGCGGTTGGTGATCCCAACACCAGCATTCCGGAAAGCAAGGCCTTCATGGTCAACGTGAAGAAAGCGTAAGGAGAGCCGACATGTCAGGAAAATCATTCTTCGTCGATCTGACCAAATGCACGGCTTGCCGCGGCTGCCAGGTGGCCTGCAAACAATGGAACAAGCTCCCGGCCGAACAGACCAGAAACCACGGGTCCCA
>CAZYZA010000194.1:0-2680 GCA_964651415.1 uncultured Desulfovibrionaceae bacterium | reverse complement strand
CACCACCGTTACAAGGTAACCGTCGTGGCCGATGGTCTGTCTCACCCGTGGTCCCTGGCTTTTTTGCCCACCGGGGAGGTGCTGGTCACGGAGCGCGACGGACGACTGCGCATGATCCAGGGCGGTCGATTGCTGCCCGCACCTCTGGCGGGTCTGCCGCCAATCCGGGCCACGGGCCAGGGCGGCCTGCTCGACCTGGCCCCGCACCCGGATTTTGCCGACAATCGTCTCCTCTACTTCAGTTACGCCGCAGACCACGACGGCGGCCTGACCACCCATGTGGCCCGCAGCCGGTTGGATGGCCTGAGCCTGCAGGGCACAACGGTGCTATTCCGGGCCGAACCGGCTTCGGCCCGAGGGCTGCATTTCGGCTCGCGCCTGGCTTTTGACCGGGATGGGTTTTTGTACATCAGCGTCGGAGACCGGGGGCAGATGAACCGCGCCCAGGATCTGGGGGACCATGCAGGGAAAATCATCCGCCTGAGCGCAGAGGGCCGCGTTCCGGACGACAATCCCTTTCTGGGCCAGGAAAACGCCCGGCCAGAAATCTTCAGCTACGGCCACCGCAATCCCCAGGGCCTGACCGTCCATCCCGTGACCGGTCAGCTTTGGAGCCACGAGCACGGTCCACGCGGCGGCGATGAGATCAACATCGTCGATCCAGGACTCAATTACGGCTGGCCCGTGGTCACTCTGGGCATCGACTACACGGGTCTGACCATCGGTCAGGGGCTGAAGACCAGGCCGGACATGATGGACCCCCTGCACCACTGGACCCCGTCCATCGCGCCGTCAGGCATGATGTTCTATACGGGCAAGGCCTTTGGTCGTTGGGAGGGTGATCTTTTTGTCGGCGCCCTGGCCCATCGGCATCTGGCGCGGCTGCGCCTTGATGGAACGCGTGTGATCGAGGAGGAAAAGCTGCTGGAGACCATGGGCCGACGCATCCGGGACGTCCGCATGGCCCCGGATGGTTCGATCTGGGTGCTGACCGATCACGACCCGGGTCAGGTTCTGCGCCTGGACCCGCTGGATTGAAGACGAAAATCCGGCAGGCCGCAGAAGCGGTCTGCCGGAAGTCTAACTCTTCTGCTTTTTATTCCAGTCCTGCAGAAAGGCGTCCACACCCTTGTCGGTCAGGGGATGGGCCATGAGCTGGGTCAGGATCTTAAGCGGCACGGTGGCGATGTGCGCCCCGGACAGGGCGGCGTCCAGGACATGCAGGGGATGACGGACGCTGGCGGCGATGATTTTGGTTGAAAAGCCGTAGTTGGAGAAAATGGTCAATATCTGCCGGACCAGTTCCATGCCGTCCTGTCCCACGTCGTCCAGGCGGCCGAGAAACGGACTGACGTAACCGGCTCCGGCCTTGGCCGCGAGCAGGGCCTGGGCCGCCGAAAAAACCAGAGTCACGTTGGTGTCGATATCCATGGACCTGAGGATGCGCACCGCCTTCAGCCCTTCGGCCGTCATGGGCACCTTGACGACAACATTGGGCCCGAACCGCACCAGGTCCCGCGCCTCCTCCACCATGCCCCGGGCGTCCAGGGCCAGCACTTCCAGACTGACCGGCCCCGGCACCAGGCGACAGATTTCCGCGGCGATATCGCGCCAGTCGGCCGCTTCCCTGGCCATGAGCGAAGGGTTGGTCGTCACGCCGTCAACCAGGCCCATATCCATGGCCGTCCTGATCTCGGTCACATTGGCCGTGTCGATGAAAAACTGCATACCTGCCCCCGATCACTCGATCATTTTCAGATATTTGTCCCGGCATTCATAGCTGCAAAAGCAACGCACCTCGCCGTCTTCCTTGATGCGGATGTCCGAATCCTTGGACACGTAGGTGCCGCAGACCGGGTCCTTGACCAGCACGCCTTCCTTGGCCAACTCTTCGTCCTTGGTATTCTTGACTTCGACCTTTTTTTTGCGGTCGTTGGTCAGCAATTTATACAAAATGAAGCAGGCCGCGGCGAAAACCAGAAATTTAAGCATCATTCACCTCAAGATACGTTACTGCCAGGTTTGATAAATCCGATCACCCTGCACCTGGTAGGTGATCCGGGACAGCCAGTGAGCGGGAGGACAACCGAAAATCAGCACGTCCGGGTCAAGACAGGCCAGAGGCACCAGGACAAAGGCCCGTTCGCACATGCGCGGATGAGGGATGCACAGGTGCTGCGACTCCCACTGCAGATCGCCCATAAGCAGGATGTCGATGTCCATGGTCCGTGGCCCCCAGCGCACGTTCCGTTCACGGCCGAGCGCGGTTTCAACGGCCATGGTTCGGGCCAGCAACGTTTCGGGCTGAAGCTCCGGCGACATCTGGATACGCGCGACGCAGTTGGCGAACCAATTCTGATCCGCCAGACCCTGCGGTTCGGTCCGAAAAACAGGGGAAACCCCGTCCACCCGCACCTCATGCCGGTCCAGAAGAGACAGGGCCGTCTTCAGATTGAGGAGCGGGTCGCCCATGTTGGACCCAAGGCCCAGATATCCATACTGCATCGGTTGACACGACATTGTTCGAACCGGCTACCTTTTTCATCGTATGCAGGCAAGGGGCAGTGGAAAGACCCGATGCCCCCCGCGCCGATCCACCGGGTCCAAAGAACGCAGGTCAACCCATCACTCTACCCGTTTCCACTCAAAGCGGACAATGTTGCGATCCCGGCTGCTGAAC
>CAZYZA010000193.1:0-2730 GCA_964651415.1 uncultured Desulfovibrionaceae bacterium | reverse complement strand
GGCTTCAATGAGGCCGGGGCGTTTGAGCCCCGGAAATGACATGCTCTGTCAGGCAAGTCAGCGCCGGATTTGCGGAGGCATTTTTCGAGCACTTTTCGTCTCGGCAGACAAAACCATTGGCGAAAGCAGTAAGCAAATATTGGGTCATACTCAACTCTTTGATTATCAATGAGCATTTTTGGGTCGAGTGCCGGCCGGGTTTTCAACGTCATCGGACCGCTCGCCGGACTGAGGCGAATCAAACGACAATGGAATCCGTTGAGACTGGTTTAAACGGGAGTCCCAGACTCTGAATTTTCGGCTTGATGCTTGTCGCAACGCCCATGTCCATGATTAATACGTGGTCCTCGTCGTGCTTGATCTGCTGTTCCAGCGCACCACGCATGCGCACCAGTCGCATTTTGGAAAGCTGGCACTGGAAGATCGAAAATTGCAGCCATTCTCCGTAGCCTTTCATGATTTTAAACACCTTGCGCCATCTACGGTCGCTGCGAATGTCGTAACTGACGATATAGAGATGTTCTTCCACGCTCACCTCGTCATGAAACAGGGGTATTCCCGGACTTCTCCGGTCAGATAGCGGATCAGGAGCCTGGCCTGAACTTCCAGCAGACGGCGATACGAGATGCGGTATTTGAAGATCGGATGCGTCACTTCATGCTGCATGCGACGCTCAAAAGCATGAATGAAGGATTTTCGTCCTTTGTCGGTCAAGTTGCAGCTTCCTGCGGCGCGAATAAAGTCTTTGTTCTGCACTTCACCGTTATTGATCACGGTGATGACTACGGAATCCGCGATCAACGGGCGAAAGGGTTCCATCATGTCCAGGGCCAGGGCCGGTCGGCCGAAGCGGGGCTGGTGATAGAAGCCCCGATACGGATCAAGCCCGACCGCCGACAAGGCCACATTCCATTCACGGACCAGCATGGCGTAGGCAAAGGACAGCATGGCATTGACCGGGTCCTTGGGCGGACGGCGGTTGCGGCTGACAAAGTCAAATTGCCACGACTCCGGCCCTTCCTGCCTGAGCATGGTCGCGAACTGGCCAAAATAGCGGCTGGCTGCCGTGCCTTCATGGCCAAGCAGACTATCCGTTCCTGAGGCTGCTCGGGCCATACGGGCATCCCGGCTCAATCCATCCAGAATCTCTTTTTGCACATCCTGTCCGCGATAGTTCCGGCGCAGCAAGGTTCGACAGTTGGCAATCTTGGCTGCGATCAAGGATCTTGCCAATCCCAGGCACATGACCGGATCAAAACTGGCCCGATACTGCGCGGCCCGAGTTTCCACGTTACGGTGTCCGGTCCCGATGTTGTGTCCGAGAAACCAGCCGCCGTAACTCAGGTACGTGACGGGGATCTCGCGGCGGAAACATTCATGCAAGGCCGGCGTGGTCAGGGTCGAACTGCCGAACAACGCCAACTGGCTGACCTCTTCCAGCCGGGCTTCGGCCACAACCTCGCGGTTTTCCTCCACTACCAAGCGCATGCCATCCTTGCGGATGTACGCCTTGGGAGATTGCACATACAGCGGAGTTCCGTGTTCAATGTTTGCAAAAATGGGACGGACAACGGTGTCGTTACCCTGCAGGAATCCGGTTTCGTCCGGTAGGCAGATCGCGGCCAGGGAACAATGCGGACATTTCGGGCTGTCGCGCAAAGGCTCAGGAGTCATGGCCTGCCCGGCCAGCAGGGACAGTTCCGCAATAGAACGACGGGTCAGGGCTTCCAATTCCTCGTCAAATTCCACCCGCACTCTCTCCTTGGATGCGACAAAGTAGAGCACACCTCCCGTACATGGAAATCCATGTTCGCGCAGCAGCAGCCCCTGGGCGCAGAGCTGGACCCGTTCCGGATCATATGCACCCTTGGAGGTGTGCGGCCGCTTGCCCCGTTTGTAATCCACGGGCACAACATCGCTGGCCTTGCCCTCGACCAGATCCATCTTGGCGGTGATACCCAGAACTTCGCTCGACAGACTTACGGATCGGGCATGGATAAGATCTTCCCCGGTCAATGGCTCGTAGATCGGCTTGCCGGGTACATCCACACGTTTGTGTTTGATGGTCCCGTCCACGGTGTACTCGTTGTGCGCGAACTCCCCCTGCACCCACATGAGATGGGCCAGACGCGGACAATAGACGTATTCATTGAGCATGCGAACGGGAATGAGGGGTTGTTCGTTCATGGCAGTTTGACCTCATCCGCGACAATGCGTACATATTTTCTGTACATATTCATGGAGGACTCCCCGTGCTTGAAACCACGTACACCAATGCCCGCGCCAATTTTGCCAGCCTGTGCGATGAGGTCACGGACAATCAGGAAATCGTCGTCATCCGCCGCCGCAAGGGTAAAAACGTGGCCATGATTGACGCTGCCGAACTGCAAAGTCTGGTCGAGACCGCCCACCTCATGCGCTCACCCAAAAATGCCGAACGCCTGCTGACCGCCCTGGACCGTGCGCTCAAGGGTCAGGGTGAACCGTCCGATCCTGCCCAACTCCGGGCCGAGGTAGGCCTTGCGGAATAAGGACCGCTTGGCCGTTTTCCAGCAGGAATTTCGGGAGGATCTGCAGCACTGGGTGCGGACCGACCGCCGCGTGGCCCTGCGCGTCCTGGAACTGGTCGAAGCCGTGATGCGCGATCCATTCCAGGGCATCGGCAAACCCGAACCCCTCAAATACCTTGCCCCCGGCGTCTGGTCCCGCCGCCTGACCCAGGAACACCGG
>CAZYZA010000192.1:0-2803 GCA_964651415.1 uncultured Desulfovibrionaceae bacterium | reverse complement strand
CCGCCAAGGAGCAGGCCAAGGCGTATGCCCTGACGCTGAAAGCGCCTTTTGTCATCCTGAGCAATGGTCAGGAGCACTATTTCTGGGATTACACCGATGGCGATGCCCGGCCGGTGATGGGTTTCCCCAGCCAGGCCGATCTCGAGCGGAGGGGCAACATCAAGGTCCACCGCAAGGGAGACATCCGGCAGAGCCTCTCACTACAACCCCTGCCGCACCGTTTCGATTTCAAGGGTGAGGAGGTCGAGGCACGTCCCTACCAGCTTGAATGTCTGCAAAAAGCGGATGACGCGCTCATCGCCGGTCGGCGACGCATGCTCTTTGAAATGGCCACCGGCACGGGCAAGACTCTGACCATCGCCATGCTGATGAAACGCTGGCTGCAAACAGCCATCATTTCCCGCGTGCTCTTTCTGGTCGACCGCATCGAATTGGCCAAACAGGCCAAGGAAACCTTTGACGAATACCTGCGCGACTGGCCGGCGGTCATTCTTTACGGCGGCAAACGCAGTCTGGAAGGGCAGATCGTCGTCGGCACCCTGGACACCATTGCCACCCAACTTGGCGGCAACGGTTTCGGCCATGGGTATTTCGACTTGGTCGTCACCGACGAATGCCACCGTTCCATCTACAACACCCACCGGGCCACGCTCGGTCACTTCGACGCCATCCACGTCGGCCTGACCGCTACCCCCAACCCCGGTGAATTGCACTTTATCAGCGAACACGAGCGCCGTCTGGTTCGCAACACCTACATCTTTTTCGATTGCTGGGACGCAGCCAAGAAAGAAGGCCGCCCTACCTTTGAGTACGGCATTCAGCGCGGCATCAACGACGGCTATCTGACCAAGTATCGCGTCTATCACGCCGAAAGCGTGCTGACCTTCGAAGGGGCCGAGTGGGAGGACGAGGAGATCAAGCCCGGGGCCTGGGGCCGTGATGTGGAATCCGAAGACCGGCTCAAGACCATCCTGCAGGAGTACTACGCCGCTGACGCTGAACGGGCCAGGGTCAGGCCGCGCAAGACCATTGTCTTTGCGGTTTCTGAAAAACAGGCGTCGATCCTCGTGCGCCTGTTCAACAAACTGCTTTCCGACGAAGATTGCCTGCGCATCGCCGGGCAGATCAACCGTTCGCCGTCCGAGGTCCGGCAGAGCTTCGCCAAGAAGATCACCTGCTACACCAACAATGGCAACCCCAAGCCGGTCATCGATGAATTCAAATACGACCCGCTGCCGCTGGTCGCCGTATCCGTGGACATGCTCGATACCGGCTACGACCAGAAGGACATCGAAAACCTGATCATGCTACGGCCGACCAAGTCGCCCATCAAATATGCTCAGATGCGCGGACGCGGCAGCCGTCTGTGCCCGAAGATCGGCAAAGAGGAATTCATCATCTACGACTTTGTCGGCAACTCGAAGCGCTTCAACGACCCCGGCGAGCGGTACGACAAACCGAAGCTGGTCGGCGTCGCCCCCGGTTCACGTCCGGCCGAAAACGGCGAGATTGAAGAAGGCGACGTGGCACAGCCGGAAACCGGCACCATCTATCCTGTGGGCGGTCATCGCGAGTTTCTCACTATTGCCGAGGGTTCGCTCGACGACGAAATCCGCTCCCGCGAGATCATCCTGGTCGGTCCGGAAGGGCTGGCCATGGACCGCAAGACCTACCGCGAGGAATGGGAAAAGAAGGTGGTCGAGCTCAAACGCACCGATCCGGCGGTGGAAAAGATCTTCCGTGGCGAGGAACTGGCCGACGAGGAATGGGAAGCACTCGCCCGCCGTCTCAACTCACCCCGGCACTACTTCAACGAAGAGACTCTGCGCCGGGCCTTTGAGCAGCCCACCGGCTCACTCACCGATTTCATCCGTGTGGCCCTGGGGCTTGATCGATTCCTCACCCGGGACGAGCGCATCGAGAAAGCCTTCAACGCCTGGGTCTCCGAACACTCCAGCAGCATCAATCCGGCCCAGGCCCAGATGCTTCGACTGCTCAAGGCGCGGGTCATGACCGGCGAGGAGATCACTATGCGTCTCTTCAGCCAGCCGCCGTTCTCCCTCTGGGGCGGATTGACCCGCATGGAACAGCTTTTCGGCAAGGAACAGCTGCTGGAAATGGTCGACGAACTGAACGCCCTGCTTGCGGCGTAATAAAGATAAGGATTACTGATGGACAGCGGTCAACTGCAAAACACCCTCAAATCTCTCTGTAAGGTGATGTGGGACAACAACGTCACCAACCCCATCACCTATGTCACCCAGATCTCCTACCTGCTCTTTTTGAAGATGCTGGAGGAGATGGACCACGAACAGCAGGAGGCCCGCAACGGCAACTACCGCACCCTGTTCGGCACGTTCAAGGACGGGGATGAGGAGCTCGATTTCGACCCCCTGCGCTGGAGTGTGCTTACCTCCAATCCGGACAATGAGGCCATGCTGCGCACCCTGCGCGACACCCTGCCGCTGCTGGCCAAGCACCCGGAACTCTCCCAGGGGGCGCGGGCCATTTTCCGCAACGCCGCCATCGTCATCCCCAATGGGGCGACCCTGCGGCGGGCGGTGGACATCATCGCGCCCATCTCTTTTCTCGGCATGGACGCCGACGTAAAGGGCGATCTCTTCGAATACCTGGCCAGCGAATTGGGCGGACAGAAAAAGGCGGCCCAGTTCCGCACCCCACGCCACCTGATCCGGGTGCTGACCCAGATGGTCGAACCTAAGATCGGCGGCACCGTCTGCGACCCGGCCTGCGGCTCCGGCGGTTTTCTGATCGCCGCCTACGAGCACATGCTGCTGGCCAA
>CAZYZA010000191.1:0-2901 GCA_964651415.1 uncultured Desulfovibrionaceae bacterium | reverse complement strand
TCCAGGTCTTCCTTGTTGTAGGCCACGCCGCCGCCCGTGCCGCCCAGGGTGAAGGCCGGACGGACAATGATCGGAAATTTGAGTTTTTCGGCCCAATGACGCACTTCGTCGAGGGTTCTGGCGATGCCGCTCTTCGGGACTTTGAGACCGATCTTTTCCATGGCTTCGCGGAACAGCTGGCGGCTTTCGGCCTTCTTGATGGCCGGCAGGGCCGCACCGATCAGCTCCACGCCATATTTTTCCAGAGTCCCGTTTTCGGCCACGGCCACGGCCGTGTTCAGGCCGGTCTGCCCGCCAAGGGTCGGCAGCAGGGCGCAGGGACGCTCCTTTTCAATGATGCGGGCCACGGTCTCGGGCTCGATGGGTTCGATGTAGGTCCGGTCGGCCAGGTTGGGATCGGTCATGATCGTGGCCGGATTGGAGTTGATGAGCACCACTTCGTAGCCTTCTTCCTTCAGGGCTTTCAGGGCCTGGGTGCCGGAATAGTCGAACTCGCAGGCCTGTCCGATGACAATGGGACCCGAGCCGATAAGCATAATTTTTTTGAGATCTGTTCTCTTGGGCATGGACTTCTGGGGGGTTATATGTTGGTGGGCTGATGAAATTCCGGGGGCGGCGCGCAGCCGTCATGCCCCCAGCCGATGCGGCTTTGCGACAGTATGCCGAGAGGTCTGGAAGGTCAAATCCCGGGTGACCGGCCTGCCCTGCCGTCCGCGTCGTGCGAGAGGGGACAGGCAGGGCGGGAGCCGTTTTCCCGTGTTGTTAAACCTCGTCTTCGTCCGGATTGTCGAGATCTTCACCTTCATCATCGCCTTCGTCATCCAGCATATTTGTTTCGGGCAGGGGCTGGCTGGAAACTTCGGGGTTGTCCGTCGGCACATGGTCAAAGCAGATCACGGTCTGGTCGTCTTCCAGGCGCACCAGGCGCACGCCCTGGGCTGCCCGGCCGACCAGGCTGATGCTGCTGATGCCGATGCGGATGATCTTGCTGCCCGAGGTCAGCAGGATGAGTTCATCCGTCGGCAGGACCATCATGGCTCCGACCACCTTGCCCGTCTTGGGGGTGATGCGCATGTTGATGATGCCCTTGCCGCCGCGCGACTGGGCCCGGAAGTGCTCGACCTGGGTCCGCTTGCCGTACCCGTTTTCAGCCACGGTCAGCAGTTCCTGGCGCGAATCCTTGGCAATGACCACCCCGGCCACAACCTGATCCCCTTTGCGCAGGGCGATGCCCTTGACGCCCGTGGCCTGACGGCCCATGGCCCGGACTTCGGAGCAGGCAAAGCGGATGGAATATCCGTCCACCGTGACCAGGACCATTTCGTCGTCGCTTTCGACCTCGCGCACGCCGATCAGTTCGTCGTCTTCGCGCATGGTCAGGGCAATGAGTCCGCCTGTGCGGATATGCCGATACAGTTCGACGGAGCTGCGTTTGACCACGCCCTGACGGGTGAAGAAGAAGTAGTATTTCTCACGGTCCAGGTCGCGGCAGGTCATGGCCGCGGCGATGTACTCGTTGCTGTCAAGCGGCAGGATGTTGGCCACGTGCTTGCCGCGGGCCGTGCGTCCGCCCTCGGGAATCTGATGGACCTTGATCTGGTACATCCGCCCCTTGTTGGTGAACAGATTCATGTACTGATGGTTGGACGTGGTCAGGATGGAGGTGATGAAGTCCTCGTCAGCGACCTGCACGCCGGTGATGCCCGTGCCGCCGCGGCGCTGCTGGCGGTAGTTGTCCAGGCTGGTCCGCTTCAGGTAGCCGTTGCGGGACAGGGTGATGACCACGGGCTCGTCGGGAATGATGTCCTCGATGTCGATGGAGCCGGGGTCATGCGCCAGCAGTTCTGATTTGCGCGGGGTGGCGAAGGTGTCGCGCAGGTCTTCCAGCTCCTGGCGGATGACGGACTTGAGCACTTCGGGATTGTCGATGACGCTGGTCAGATACTCGATCAGCTTGAGCAGTTCGGCGTATTCTTCCAGCAGCTTTTCGCGCTCCAGATTGGTCAGCCGCTGCAAGCGCATGTCGAGGATGGCCTGGGCCTGGATGTCGGACAGGCCGAATCGTTCCTTCAACCGCTCTTTGGCTTCCGGTGGTGTCTTGGAGGAACGGATCAGACTGACGACTTCGTCGATGAAATCAAGAGCAATGCGCAGCCCTTCCAGGATATGCGCCCGGTGCTGGGCCTTTTTGAGATCAAAGCGCGAGCGGCGGATGACCACCTCGCGACGGTAATCCAGAAAGTATTCCAGGACCTGCTTGAGATTCAGGAGCTGGGGCCGGTTGTTGACCACGGCCATCATGTTGATGCCGAAGCTCGTTTCCAGGGAGGTGTATTTGAAGAGCTGGTTGACGATGACGTCGGAGAACACGCCCTTTTTCAGGTCCATGACAATGCGGATGCCCTTCATGTCCGATTCGTCGCGCAGGTCTGAAATGCCCTCGATCTTGCGTTCGTTGACCAGCAGGGCGATCTTTTCGACCAGCGTCGATTTGTTCAGGGCATAGGGGATTTCCTTGACAACAATGGACTCCAGATCGCCCTTGCGCTTCTCGATTTCGATTTTGGAACGGATGCGCACGGAGCCCCGCCCGGTGCGGTAGGCTTCGCGGATGCCGGCCTTGCCGTAGATGAGCGCGCCGGTGGGAAAGTCCGGCGCTTTGATGGACTCCATCAAGGCATCAACAGACAAATGGGGATCTTCCAGCAGGCGCAGGGTGCCTTCGACCACCTCGCCCAGGTTATGCGGCGGAATGTTGGTGGCCATGCCCACGGCAATGCCCGAGGAGCCGTTGACCAGAAGGTTGGGGACCTTGGTCGGCAGAACTGTCGGTTCCTGCAGGGAGTTATCGTAGTTGGGGCGGAATTCCACCGTATCTTTTTCAATGTCGGCCAGAAAGGA
>CAZYZA010000190.1:0-2958 GCA_964651415.1 uncultured Desulfovibrionaceae bacterium | reverse complement strand
GGCCGGGCCTACCAGTTGCGTACCGGCCCGGTGTCGACATGCACAAATTTGGATTTGGGGTAATAGCCCACGCCGCCGGAGCGGGAGGCGATGGCGGTGTCGCGCAGTTTGCCCAAGGCCACGCCGGGCACGCGCACGTCAATGGCCTTGCCTTCCATGTGCAGGCTGCGCTTGGCCACGCCTTTGCCGTTTTTGCGCAGCTTGTCGTTGGTGGCTGGGCAGCGGTAGGCCGAAATGATCTGGAAGGGCTGGTCTGTGCCCAGGGCGATTTTCAGGCGGTACAAGAGGTCGAACAGTTTGGGATCCATCCGGCCGATGGTTCCGGAATAGTGGTCGCGCAGAAATGAATTGAGGGTGCGCAGGGCCTCGGGCACATACGTGTTGCCGTTGGCGTAGGTGATGCGCAGGCGTTTGCCGGTGTGGGTGTGTTCAAAGACGAGTGTGCGGGGTTTGACTTGGGCGGCGAGGGCAGAGGTCACCAGGCCGGGCGGAGTCAGGGTCAGTACCGCGCTGGTCGCGGCCAGGGTGGCCATGCTGCTTAAAAAATCACGTCGGGTATGAGTCATGCAATCCTCTGTCTAGTTGACCACGTCGGGGTTGCGGCGCAGAGCCTTGTCCAGAAGTTTGTCCTGTCCGTAAACGTCGGCGAAGAAATAGACAAGTCCGTCATTTTTGACCCGAACCGTCTGATACGCGATGATAACCGGCATGGGTTCAGGCAGCCGCATTATGGTCGGTCTGCTTTGGCCCATGGCCGCGTGGATGCGCTCTTCGCTCCAGGCCGGGTCATAGTTCAAAACAAATTGCGCCAGTGCTACCGGGTCTTGGACTCGAATGCAACCATGGCTCAGATCGCGGCGATCCTTGGTGAAAAGTTGCGGAGAGGCCGTGTGGTGGAGGTAGATGCTGTTTCTGTCGGGGATGACGAATTTGATGTCACCCATGGGGTTGGCCGGACCGGGTCGCTGGCGCAGGCGCAGGGCACCGCGCCTTACGTCTTCCAGGGCGTCAAAAGACAAGATGTTGCCGACGACGCCTTCCGCATAAACGAATTCATATCCCAGCCGATCAAAAGCCGAGGGGTCGCGCAAGATTTTGGGCACGATTTCCTTGCGGGCGATGGACAGCGGCACGTTCCAGTAAGGGCTGAATTCGATGGAACGGATTATTCCGTCAAATATCGGCGTCGGTGTGTTCCGGGCCGTGCCGGAGATGACCCGCATGCGCGTTTTGACCTCGATGTCGTTGTCGTGGACCTCATAGGCTTCGAGTAAATTTTCCGGGATGTTGACGGCAATCATGCGCGGCGCCTGACGCAGGGGGGTCCAGCGCAGCCGCTCCATGGTCAGTTCGATCTGGCGCACCCGAGCCGTCGGTGACACGCCCAGCCGGTCAAAGGTCCGGCGTCCGATGATTCCGTCCGGGTTCAAGCCATGGCGGGTCTGAAATCTTTTCACCCCATCGGCAATGTCGTCGGTATAGGATGTGGTCGCCTGGACGTGAGCATCCAGATCCCCCAGGGCCTGCAGTCGTTGCATTACAAGCGGCAGCCCCTCGTACGCCTGGCTGACTTCAAGCTTGCGGTCAGGCAGCGGAGGCAGGAGGGTGCTCCATAGCAGGGCAATGTCCGGATTCTCCGCCAATTGCCGGTAATGGGCCAGGGCCAGACGCAGGTCGGAATACAGCGGCAGGGATGGCGCGGCTTCCTGCGTGACCGTGGTCAACCGGTTGTCCCGGACGGCTTGGCGCAGAACTTCCGCCGGGTTGAACCCTTTGGACATGGGGGCGTTGAAGTTTTCGCCGATACCGCGCGGATCAATCTGGCCGAAATGCAGGTCCGTGAGGAACCGCTCCATGGACGCAGTCAGTGCCTGTTCGAGGTGGTCCACCTGCTCAAAGGGCAGTTGCTGGTCCGCCGGCACGGTCGTAACGGCCCGGTGGAGTTCGTCGGCATTGTAGTTTTGCGGGACAAGTCCGTCGGCATGGGCGGAGGACAGGATGGTCACGGCCTGGAAGGCCTGCTCTGTCGGACGGTTCATGTCGAACCACAGCAGACCTTCTTCGGATGCCGCCTCCGCGACGGGCGTGCACGTCATGGACAGGATGCAGAGTAGTCCATGTAGCAGAATGTTTTTGCGGACAAAGGAGGAAACTGCGCGCCGGGTGGGAAGAGAGGGGATGCGGGACACGAACAACGCTCCAGGTGAAATGTGGCCGGGACAAGAGCCAGTGGATGCAATTTCAGGGATTTCTACGGAGTTTCCTCCAAAACGGCAACATGACAGAAGGGCCGTCAGAGGCTCTGAGGTTTGGTGGAAAAGGCGGTATTGCCGGACAGCCTTGCCCTCGCTAAAGCCTCTATATGGAACCAAATCTTGATTGCCGCGGCTACTGCGCCCGCTGTCGACGGGAGCACGGTCTGCCGGCGGCTCCGGCCCTTGTCGCGGCCAGGGAGCTCATGGCCCGGCTGGAAAAGTGGGGGAATATCGGTCTGGATCAAGATGCATCCCCGTCCCTTGATTTGGACTATCTGTTCGGGCCTGCTCGCGGGCAGATGTTCGGGGTGCTTGTGTACCAGGACCCGGATGGCCGACCGGGAGTCCTCAAGGCCTTTTCCGGCCAGTACAACGGAATTTGGAATGTGCCGGGCTGGGTCCCGCCCATCCTTGACCCGGCCGCCTTTGATCGGACCATTGCGGTCGACGAACCGCGCATCAAGAGACTGACCCGCGAGATCGACCTCCTCCCCCCCGCCGATCCGGCCCGCGTCATGTTACAGGCAACGCGCCGTGAACTCTCCCAGCAGCTCATGATCCGCATTTTTGATCTGTATCGCCTGACCAATTTTCGCGGCCAGACCAAGCCCCTGGCGGAAGTGTTTCTCGGCTCGGGCATGCCCACGGGCACGGGCGAATGCTGCGCGCCCAAGCTTTTGCATTATGCGGCCACGCATGGGCT
>CAZYZA010000189.1:0-2959 GCA_964651415.1 uncultured Desulfovibrionaceae bacterium | reverse complement strand
ACATATCGGCGACCGGGTCCAGATCCGCGACCTGTCCGGAAACACCCTGGTCGTCACCCCCAAACTCAACAAATAATTCCAAGGAGTTTACCATGTTCAGCCCTGGACTCACCATTGTCGCCTTTCTGCTTTTACTGGTCATCATCACCATTTCCATGGGCGTGCGGCTGGTGCCGCAGGGATACAAATTCGTAGTTCAACGCCTGGGCAAGTACCACTCCACCCTGGGTCCCGGCCTGAACATCATCATCCCCTACATGGACAACGTGGCCTACAAGGTCACGACCAAGGATATCGTTCTCGACATTCCCTCGCAGGACGTCATCACCCGCGACAACGCGGTCATCATCACCAACGCCGTGGCCTACATCAATATCGTGTCCCCGGAAAAGGCGGTCTACGGCGTCGAGGATTACCGCATCGCCATCCAGACCCTGGTCCAGACATCGCTCAGATCCATTGTCGGCGAAATGGACCTCGACGACGCCCTGTCCTCCCGCGACATGATCAAATCCAAGTTGAAGGAAGCCATCTCCGACGACATCTCAGACTGGGGCATCATGCTCAAGACCGTGGAAATCCAGGACATCAACCCCTCCCAGACCATGCAGCGGGCCATGGAGGAGCAGGCTGCGGCCGAACGCGCCCGTCGCGCCACCGTGACCCGGGCCGAAGGCGACAAGACCGCCGCCATTCTGCAGGCCGATGGTCGCCTGGAAGCCTCGCGCCGTGACGCCGAAGCCAAGGTCGTCCTGGCCGAAGCGGACCGCGAAGCCATCGCCAAAGTCGCCATGGCGGCCAAGGAAGGGGAATTGCCGCTGGTTTTCCTGCTTGGCCAGCGCTACGTCGACTCCATGCGCAAAATGGCCGAGACGGACAACGCCAAGGTCGTGGTCCTGCCTGCCGACATCCCGGCCGCTGTACGCGGCATCATGGGCACGCTGGGCAAATAGCTCCCATCATTCCCACGCTTCTGCATCACGAAACGGCGCGACTCTGATGGGTCGCGCCGCTTCTGATCTCTGCCCGCTCGTGCCGCCAATCATCACCACGACTTAACGCCTCTGAATTAAAAACTTTATCCCTCCGTGACAGCCCCCATGCCGGATCACAGTCTGGGTGCCTGCTTGCCGTACGCAGAAGTCAGAGGCCATTTTGACAATTTCGTAACTACTCAGCACTCACTCGGTCAGTCCTTCCGCGAGTCCTCACTGTTCTGGACAAAGCCGGGTAGTTTTCCCTGGAATAGAAGATTCAAGGCATTGGTAGCGGACACTCCGTGTTTTCTGGCGGTCGAGAGATAGCCCCTGATCCGACAGAACATGTTGGCTCCAAGGGTAGACCGAAAGCATCCAGAGATTTTTTGCTGGACCTTGGTCATGCGGATGTCATTCTCGGCAAGATTGTTCGAGAACGGGACGTCTTTGTCCGTCGTGAACCTGAGTACATCGTCCTCGAAGTTTATGAGCCGTTCAAGGAGATTTCTGGATTTTGAGCGCGGCACCCGTCCACGTTTAGCAGCGCCTTTTGGCGGGATTTCGGGAGGAGGGCATTCGACCTCGGCTTCGGCAAGTAGGCGTTGGTAACGAAGGCGATACTTCTCTGCTTCAGGAGCGCCCAGGCATCCTCCTGCATCCTGGGTTGCCTTGCCCATCTCCTTGAGTAGCTCTGCCATTTTTGGTGCCCATTGTTGGCTGTCTTTCTCCCATGCCCGCTCAAGTTCTCGCAGGTGATGCGCGTTACAGAGGGCATGTTTCTGTCCGTAGCGGTAATAGGGCTTCCAGTGGTCATGACAAAGTGTTCCTTGAAAAAATGGCAGCACGGCCATGGCATTCATGGCCTCATGGCCCCGCGTTTCGTGAGGGCAAAAGAGTGTATATTTCTGGGTGGACAGGCTGTGGAGCCAGGCTCTTTTGCTTGCGATGTTGATGCCTGTTTCGTCGGCATGAAGGGTAGATGCACGAATCAGCATGTTGCGCACCCATGCTTCGTACCCGTACTCCTCCAGCCGATTATAGGCCTCCTCAAGAAAGTTGAAGATTGACCCCTGGCTGATTGGGATGTTCATCTGTCTTTCGAGATGGTCTTCGATACGGTTGTACGGGATCAGTTGGTACATGGACATGTAGACGACATGCGCCTTGACTCCGAGGCCGTACTGAGCTGGTCTGGTGACTTCTGATGGGAAAGTGGCGACAAAGCGCTGCCCCTGATCGTTGCGCAGGATTTGGGCGCGATACTCGGTGACCACTCTTGAGATATCGATATCGAAAACCTGGCGGCGCTCGTAACCGATCTCATGGTAATCGTCCTTGGGCAATACGCTTCGGTCGACATAGATGGTTTCGATGTGGTCCGGGTCATCGACGGGCTGGAGTGTTGTCCCCTTGTGCCCGACCTGCCCGCCTGTCGGCCGAGAGCTTTTTTCTCTGGGCTTTTTGATCCTGTTGGGATCGGCGGCAGGTGGAGTGCTGCTGTTCTTTGAATTGAGTCCGAATCGTTCAGCCAGAATTACGACAACAAAGAGCAAGAGCTCAAGGCTGGTTCTGAGTGCGGGCGACAGATGCTCTTCCTTGGCCATCTGTTCCTTGGCGTTGGCGATAAGCTCTTGGACGTTGATTTTATTGATGGTCATTGATCAACCTGTGCTTGCTGTGTTGAAGACACTGTATCACAGGTTTAAAAATGGAAATTTTTGCCTCCAGGATTCGATATGCGGCATTATTTTTTCTGATGCGCGAAGCCCATCGGGCTACTCGTAGATCGTACAGTAGCCGCAACCTCAGGCCCTATAAGCAGCGTCTAATAGGCTCTTGGGATTTGACGTTGAAATTTCATTTTTAAGCCAAAAACCATGTCAAGTCTTTTTTGATGATTTTTGGAGAAAAAGTGGTGAGTAGTTACACAATTTCTAACACATTCATTCCAGAGAGATCTTTGCCTTTGGCGCAAACTCAGG
>CAZYZA010000188.1:0-3005 GCA_964651415.1 uncultured Desulfovibrionaceae bacterium | reverse complement strand
AAGCAGGAAGGCCGCAGGGAAGGCTTGGCGGAAGGCGAAGCCAGAGGCGAAGCCAGAGGCGAAGCCATAGGCCGTAACGCCATTTTAAGCCGCCAACTCGCAAAACGCTTCGGCCTAAATATCCACGACATCCGTATGCAAGAACGTCTTCGCAACGCATCGCCGGAACAACTCGACCGCTGGGCGGAACGAATCCTGGATGCCAAAACCGTAGACGACGTTTTTGACGAGTAGATAATTCTTTGCCCGATTAGCTGCGCAGCGGTTTGGGCCTGTTACTTCGCCAGTCTCTTCGTCCCAATCGAAGATCAATGTCTTCTTGTGCCAAACGTTTGGCGCGCATTCGTAGTGTTTTTTCATGGCTTTCATCTTTACCCACCCTTGTCCGCTCCATCACCCCACATAGCCGGTTTCGCCCCGGCGGATCAGGCCGTGGGTGGTCAGGGTTTGGGCCAGGCGGTCGATGGCGGCGGGGGATGCGCCTTTGATGCGGGCGGCGATGTCTTTGGCCGTGGCTTCGCGGCGCAGGTCGCGCAGGGTTTTGAGGAGTACGGCCACGCGGCCGGTTTCATCTCTGGGCCAGAGCACGGGGGCCAGGGGTTCGTCGGTGGAGACGGCGGGCACATCCACGGGCAGGGCCACGGCCTGCTGTTTTGCCGTGACCGTGTCCGGAGCCTGATAGGCCGGCCGCAGCCAGCGGATCTGGCCGCGCGCTTCCTCGGCCACGCGCTCACTGTTCAGGGCCACAAGGCGGGACAGGATCTGCTCTTCGGACAGATCAGCGGGCCAGCCGTAGGCCTGGGCCACGGCCCTGTCCAACTCCTGATGCAGGGTCAGCAGGACCGTGCCCAAGGACTGTTCGTGGGCCTTTTTCTCGGTCGGGGTAAATGATTGCCCAAGGCGGAGCTTTTCCAGGGCGTTGTACATGGCGGTCAGGGTCAAACCCGGATGCTCGGCCTGCCGACTCTTGCGATGGGCGTCGAGCTGTTCGGCCAGATCGCGGATATGTTGGCGCTGATCGTCCGAGGGATCGGGAAAGGGAAAGGTCTCGAAGCAGCGGGACTTGTTGTAGCGAGGATCGTTGCCGACTCCGAGTCGTCCATCAGCGGCCAAGGCCCAGACCACATGCAGCCGACTGGACAGAACGCCCAGGACAAAGGCGTCCTCCGTGGCGATGTTGACCAGCATATTGTCCGGCAGAATGGAGGCGTCAAGAAAGACAAAAACCCGGTGCTTGGCTGTTTCCACGGTGGCGATATAGCGCGGCAGCCCGGCCAGGGCCGGGCGAAAATCTTTTCGAGCCTCACCAAAAATCCACCAATTATCACGATATGTCGCTCTATTGTTAAGGTCTCGCTCGGGCTTCACCCGTTCCGCCACCCATTGATACACGGCCGGAAAGCGTTCCCGCACTTCTTCGGCAGTCAGGCCATACAGATCAATAACCATGACGTTGCGGCATTTCCCGGTCAAATCCTTGCCGTTGCGATAGTGCCGGATATGGGCGTCCAGCCCGGAAATGCGGCCAAGTCCAAGGGCCTGGGCTTCCTCCGGCGTAACGATGAAGCCGGAACCATGCAGTTTCATGCCGGGACAACTCATCCTCTCATTGGCTGCCAGGGATTGAGCCGAAGCCACGTCCGCCCCCACAGTCAAATCGGCATTGACCTTGCCCCACCGCACGCCAAGCTCCACATTCACTTCCACATCCTGCCCCGGTGTTTCCCGCGTCACGGTCTGCACTTCGCCGTCCTCGCTCCCGGCCGCACCGACAGTCATGGCGATGCGCACGGCCGCGCCGTCGGCGCTGTCCACCCACGGATGGTCCGGGATAGCGAAGGCCACGGACAGTCCGCCCTCCAGGTGCGGACTCATGACCCGACGGTTGAAGGTCTGGGCAATGCTGTTGGTGGTGATGAAGCCAAAACGGCGGACTTGGCCGGAGCGGGTCAGCTCGGCCGCTTTATGCCACCAGTACATGACCAGATCGCAGGACTCGGGCAGGCCGGGATAGGCTTTGTTCAAGGCCTCGAAATACCCCTGGCCCAGTGCGCCGCGCTTGACGCTGCCGCCCAGAAACGGCGGGTTGCCGATGATGTAATCGGCTTCGGGCCAGATGGCCGGACGCGGATTTTTGAAGACCATGTCCGGCGCCTGACTGCCGGCGTCGGGCACGTCGCGGCCGGTGACCGGATCAATCTTGGTGCTGTGCCCGTCCCAGCGCATGACCGGCTTGCCGCCGGCGTCGGTGCGATATTCCCAACTGTCCCAGGCCAGCACGGCGTCGCGCTCCTCAATATTGCGGAAGGCGCGGATGATGGGCTCGCTCGGCGGGGTGTGGCCGTGGGTACGGAAATGCCACTGCAAATAGCCGATCCACAAGACCATCTCGGCAATGCGGGCCGCACGCGGGTTGAGCTCCAGACCCAGGAACTGGTGCGGATCGATATGCGCGCCCTCGACTCGCAAGCGGGCCTGACCGCCGTAGCGGGCTTCTTCCTGCAAGACTTCGGCTTCCAGGCGCTTGAGCAGCTCAAAAGCCACGTACAAAAAATTACCGGTGCCGCAGGCCGGATCCAGAATGCGCAGCAGGCAGAGCTTTTTCTGAAACACGGTCACGTTCTTCAGCGTCCTGGCCAGCCCCCCGTCCTCGGCGGCCATGGCGGCGGAACGCCCCATTCGCACCCGCCACCTGATTTGCAGAACTGTCACTTTTCCCCAATACCGACTACTGCACGAATTTTGACACAGATTGCAAATCATTCCCAAAATTTGTTCTTTTCATTGCCAAGAATGATGAATAACATTCAACGCATGACATGATAGCAGCGCCTTCAACATTGACGAGCGGCTTGCGCTTTCCGATTTTGCCGCATTTTTTTCATTAATGGCAATCTTCATTGACGAAGATCTTTCTAAGAACTATATTTGGAAAATACGAGGTATTCAATCATGCTGGACAGCACAGACATCCTGATTTTGAACATTCTTCAAGACAACGGCAA
>CAZYZA010000187.1:0-3071 GCA_964651415.1 uncultured Desulfovibrionaceae bacterium | reverse complement strand
TTGGCGGCACGACTTCGCCACGGGCGACCATGCGTTCGATCTGGTCCACATCCTTGTCGCCGCGGCCGGACAGGTTGACGATGATGATGGCCTCGGACGGTAATTGCGGAGCCAGACGCAGGGCATGGGCCAGGGCATGGGACGACTCCAGGGCCGGAATGATGCCTTCAGTCCGGGAAAGCAGGAAAAAAGCGTCCAGGGCTTCCTTGTCGCTGGCGTGAACATATTGGGCCCGGCCCGTATCCTTGAGGTGGGCGTGCTCCGGACCAACGCTCGGGTAATCAAGTCCGGCCGAAATGGAATAAACCTCGGCCGGCTGCCCGTCCTGATCCTTGAGCATGTAGGAGTTGAAGCCATGCATCACGCCGGGCTCACCCAGACACAGGGTCGCCGCATGCTGGCCATAGTCCAGGCTCCTGCCTGCCGGTTCCACGCCAATCAGCTTCACTTCCGGGTGCGGGACGAATTCGGTGAAAAGACCCATGGCGTTGGATCCGCCGCCGACACAGGCCAGGCAGTAATCCGGCAGACGCCCCTCAGCCGCGAGGATCTGCTCTTTTGCCTCCCGGCCGACAATGGCCTGGAACTCGCGCACCATGAGCGGGTACGGGTGCGGTCCCACGGCCGAACCAAGCAGATAAAAGGTGTTGCTGGCGTCCTGCACCCAGGCCATGAGCGCCTCGTCCACGGCTTCCTTCAGGGTCTTCTGGCCGCTTTCCGCCGGCACCACTTTGGCGCCCATCATCTGCATCCGAAAGACGTTCAACTTCTGCCGCTCGACGTCCACGGCACCCATGTGAATGGTGCATTCCATGCCCATCAGGGCGGCCGTGGCGGCCGTGGCCACGCCGTGCTGGCCGGCTCCGGTCTCGGCAATGATCTTTTTCTTGCCCATGCGCTTGGCCAGGAGGATCTGGCCAATGGTGTTGTTGACCTTGTGCGCGCCCAGGTGGTTCAGATCCTCGCGCTTGAGGTAGATTTTCGCCCCGCCGCAGCGGCTGGTCAGATTGGCGCAGTAGTAGAGAGGATTGGGCCGACCATTGAATTGGCGCTGATAGTAGTCGTACTCGGCCCAGAAATCCTTGTCCTGGCGATAGCGATCAAAGGCCCGGGCCAGTTCATTGAGAATGTCCCTGATGGGTTCGGGCACATACTGGCCGCCGTATGCGCCAAAAAATCCGTCGGCAGTGGGCATGGTCATGGTCGGTCTCCTTGCAGGTTGATCTTGAGAAAAAAAAACCGCGGTCAGTGTGCACTGCCGCGGCTAGGGGTTCGGTTCTTTTCCGTTTCCGGATTTCAGGCCAAGACGCATCCCACGGCATCAGTAACATGCCGCCGCCACCAAAGACAGACCAGGGAAGACATCGTGATCATCATGAGCCAGGGCAGTGCCTCCGCCTCCGGCATTTGTCAAGAGGCAAGCATTAGGCTAGGTCAGCCCAACACAAGGAGCAGCCATGATCACCCACAATTCACAGGCCGTCTGGCACGACATTCTGCCGAAGATCCGGGTCAGCACCCTGGTCCATGGAGACAAAACCCTCATGGCCCGTTTTGAGCTGCAAAAGGGCGCTGTCCTGCCCCTGCATGCCCATCCCCACGAACAGATCGGCTATCTGGTTTCCGGCGCCATGACCATGACCATCGACGGTGCGGAATATGAATTCGGTCCAGGAGACAGCTGGTGCATCGCCGGCGGAGTCGAACACGGGGCGCGCATTCACGAAACCTGTCTGGCCATCGAAGTCTTCAGTCCGGTGCGCGAGGACTATCTGCCCTACTTGCCGCTGGAGAAATGACATGCCCATCGTCAGCATCCGGTTGGCAGCAGGGCGGGACATTCAGCTCAAACGGCGTCTGGTGGCCGAAGTGACCAGGGCCGTTGCCGAAACTCTTGACCTGCCTTCTGAACTGGTCTCGATTCAGATCGAAGAATTCGCCCGGGAAAACTGGGCCACGGGCGGTCAACTGCACCTCGACAAATTCGGCCCCGGTTTTGGAGCCGGAGAAAAATCATGACCGGCCTGGCTTTCTCCCGCACCCTGGTCGTCGAGAAACCGGCGCCAGCCTGCGACCTCCTGGCGTCGCTGACCGGGCTGCCCAAGGGCCGGATCAAAGACTGCATGCTCAAGGGCGGGGTGTGGTGGCACAAACCGGGCAGAAGCACGACACGCCTGCGCCGGGCCACGAGCCTGGTCAAACCCGGAGAAAAGCTGGAAATCAATTACGACCCTTTTCTCCTGAGCATAAGGCCCGGACAGCCGCAACTGGTGGCCCGCGAAGCCCGCTACTCCGTCTGGAACAAACCGGCCGGAGTATTGGCCCAGGGCACGCGCTTTGCCGATCACTGCAGCCTGCCCCGGCTGGTTCGGACACTGCTGGGGCTCAGTGCCGACGCCCACCCTGTCCACCGGCTGGACCGGGAGGCCCAGGGTCTGGCGCTGCTGGCTCACGACGGCCGGGCCGCGGCCCAGCTGGGGGACCTGTTCCGCAGCGGCGCGGTGGACAAAGAATACCGGGTCATCGTGTCCGGCATCCCGGACTGGGAAATGCAGACTTCGGACCAACCTCTGGATGGCCGCCCCTGCCGGTCCCATTTCAAGGTGCTGCGGACCGACCCGGCATCCGCCACCGCCCTGCTGGCCGCACACATCGAAACAGGCCGCAAGCACCAGATCCGCCGCCATCTGGCCGCCATGGGTCATGCTGTCGTCGGCGATACGCTGTACGGCCCCCGGCAAAGTCGACGCCAGGCGCTTGGACTGTGGGCCACCAGCCTGGCCCTGAACTGCCCCTTCACATCCGGGCGGCTGAACTGGAACCTGCCATCTCCCGATTTTCCTGTTGTTCTTCCGGAAATCCACCGGGACGCCCCGGCCCGGTCAAAGCCTTTTCTTGAAATCCAAGGCGTTCTCGACTAGGCTCCCCTATCTTCACATTTCAAGCAGTTGGGAAACTTTTTTGGACGCAGATCTTCTCCAATACATCTTTGGCGGTTTGACCAGCGGGGCCATCTACGCCCTCATCGCCCTGGGCTTTTGCGTGGTCAGCAACACCATGGGCATCGTCAA
>CAZYZA010000186.1:0-3139 GCA_964651415.1 uncultured Desulfovibrionaceae bacterium | reverse complement strand
CAAGCCGACCATGGCCATCCTGACCGTGTTCAAGCGCAACAACTGCATTGTCGCCCGTTCCCTGGACGGAGGTCTGCTGAACGAAATGGGCCGGATCATCGAGGCCCTGGACACCCCGACCAGCCAGGTCCTGCTGGAAATCAAGATCCTGCAACTGACCCTGGGCGACGGCTTTGAGAGCTTTTTTAATATCAACTGGGACGTGGCCAGCGGCACGGGCATCAGTGGGGCCTTTGCCTCGACCCTGGGCCTTGGCGGCAGCACGACCATGGGCTCCAACACCCTGAATTTCGCCTTTAATTCGGAAAAACTACTGGCCCGCCTGGCCCTGTACGAGAACGCGGGACGGGCCCAGATCATCTCCACCCCGTTTCTGATGTCGGCCAACAACAGCAAGGTCGAATTCTTTGTCGGTGAGGAAGTACCCCTGCGCGACGACGTGACGACCAAGACCGTGGCCCTGGGCGACCAGGGCAACACCATGACAACCTTCGAGGTCAACATCAAACGGGAGGAACTGGGCACGGACGTGCAAATGACGACCTTCATCAACGCCGACAGCACCGTGACCCTGGAGTTCGAGGCCGAAATCTCCACACCCCTGCTCAACTTCAGCACGATTCAGGTCGTCAACGAAAAAAGCGGGCAGGTCCTGGACTTTCCCCTCGACGGCAAGGCCAAGAGCGAACTGAAATCCATCCTGTCGGCCAAGTCCGGTCAGACCATCGCCATCGGCGGCATCATCCGCGAATCCCTGGACTACGACACTAAAAAGGTGCCGGGCCTGGGCGACGTGCCGGGCCTGGGACTGTTGTTCAGCGAAATCAAGAACACCAAGAAAAAAACCGAGACCGTCATTCTGCTCACGCCCCACGTCATCATGCATCCGGCCCAGGCCCAGGCCGTGGCCAATGAGTTCCTGCTCCGCAAAAGCTCCCACGAGCAGATCACCAAGGGCGCGGAAAACATCCTGGAGCCCGCCCCGCAACCCGAGGAGATCGGCCGGCCATGAGTTTATGCCAATGCTCCACCTGGGCCGAAGCCCGACCCTGCGACATGGCCGGTCTGTTCAAGGAGACCATCCGCCGCAAGGCCTCGGATCTGCACCTGACGGCCAACATGCCGCCGGTCTTCCGTATCAAGGGCGAACTGCAACCCATGAACTGCGAACCCTACGCCCCGGCCGACATCGAAGTCCTGGTCAACCAGATGCTGACGGCCCGTCACGGCCAGGTGCTGAAGGAAAAGCGGTCCGTGGACTTCGCGGTCAGCGCCAGCGAGGGCCGCTTCCGTATCGCCGTCTACTATCAGCGCGGGTCCATGAGCGTGGCCGCCCGTCTGCTGCACGCCGGCATCCCGACCTTTGCCAGTCTGGGGCTGCCCGAAACCATCGCCTCCCTGGCCCGGCTGCGCGACGGACTGATCCTGGTCACGGGAGTGACCGGCTCGGGCAAATCCACAACTCTGGCCACGGTGCTCGACGACATCAGCGCCACCTCGCGCCGCAACATCATCACCATCGAAGACCCCATTGAATACGTTTATCAGAACAACTTAAGCGTCATTCACCAGCGCGAGCTGCACTCCGACGTACCGACCTTTGCCGACGCCCTGCGCGACGCCCTACGCGCCGACCCGGATGTCCTGCTGGTCGGCGAAATGCGCGACCTGGAAACCATGCGCACGGCCCTGATGGCTGCGGAAACCGGTCATCTGGTCTTCTCCACCCTGCATTCGCGGGACTGCGTCTCGACCATCAACCGCCTGGTCGGAGCCTTTCCGGCCGGAGAACAGGCCCAGATCCGCCAGCAGCTGTCGTCAACGCTCAAGGCCGTGGTCTCCCAGCGTCTGCTGCCCAACGCCGCCGGCACGGGCCGGATACCGGCCGTGGAAATCATGGTCTCGACACCGGGCATCTCAAATCTCATCCGCCAGGGCAAAGACGACATGATCTACTCGTCCATCGAGACCGGCCTGCAGATGGGCATGCAGACCATGGAGCAATGCCTGATCCGGCTGATCACCGAAGGCAGGATCGGACTGGAAACAGGCATCAGCGCCGCCCGCAACGAAAACCTGTTGCGCCAGCGCCTCTCGGCCCACCGTCAGGTCAGCGCGCCGTCGGCCCCGACCGCCCAGGCCGAGCGCCGCCCGAGGCTGCTGCGATGAGCCGCATGGAACGCTTCGGCGAATTCATGGTCGAAAAGGAGGCCATCCGCCGCGAAGACCTGACCCGGCTGCTGGCCGCCCAGCGCATGATCCGGGAAAAGATCGGGCTCATCGCCGTGCGCGAAGGCCTGATCGACGAAGAGCGCCTGACCGAACTGCTGGGGGAATTCCTGGGCATTCCGCTCTTCAAGGCCTCCGTGGACACCATTGAAAAAGGGGCGACCCAGGCCATTCCCAAACAGTTGTCCCTCAAGGCCGGAGTGCTGCCGGTGGGCACGGGTCCGGGCGGCGAACTGCTGCTGGCCTGCTCCGGTCCACTGCCCCAGGCCATGTTGCAGACCATTTCCCGTCTGGCCAAACGCCAGATCCGGCTGGTCCTGACCTCCCAGAGCAAGCTGCGCAAAATGCAGAACATGTTTTTCAGCCGGGACTTCGACACGTCCATCAAGCTGAACACGCGCATCGAGGTCGATGATTCGGGCTTTGTCGTCGAGATGCTGGAAAAGCTGATGGTCCGGGCCATCAACATGGGGGCCTCGGACATCCATTTTGAACCGGAAAAGGACAGCCTGGTCGTGCGGCTGCGCGTCGACGGCATGCTGGTCCGGACCGAGGAGCTGCCTTTTGACCTGGCGGGCCGGCTCATCTCGCGCATCAAGGTCATGGGCGGCATGGACATCGCAGAGCGCCGCAAACCTCAGGACGGTTCCTTTTCCTTTGTGCCCCAGATTCTGGATCTGGCCATCGACGGGGTCAATGTCCGCGCCAACATCCTGCCCGTGGTCAACGGCGAGAAAGGCGTGCTCCGGCTCCTGCCGCCTCATGACGAACTGATCGACATGGACGGACTCGGCATGGACCCGGACATGCTGGATCGTTTCAAGCGCCTCTTGCGCACCCCCTACGGCATTGTCCTGGTCACCGGCCCGACCGGATCGGGCAAATCCACGACTCTTTACGGCTCCCTGCA
>CAZYZA010000185.1:0-3239 GCA_964651415.1 uncultured Desulfovibrionaceae bacterium | reverse complement strand
GGCGATCCAGGCTCGGCAATCTCATGACGCTGGATTGCCACGGCCGAAGCGGCCTACGACCGTCGTCCCGCGACGCCCGGTTGTGCCGCACCGCTTCCACAATCCCCTTGTAAGATAAACCTTTGCCTTGCATCCGACTTCTTCTTGAGGCACCGTTCACCGCAATCATACCTTCGGACGGACACCCCATGCCGCATATCGACACTTTCATCAGGCGCTGGAAGGTACCCCACGGTTCCGAACGCGGCAACAGCCAGCGTTTCCTGACCGTACCCATTGACCCTTCCATGTCGTAACGCATGCCATTGGTACCTGCACACGCACTTTTCATCGGAGCCATCCATGCCGATCAGCCGCAACGAAATCCGCGCCCGCGCCCTGAATTTTTCCAAGAAGTGGGAGCACGAATGTTCCGAAGATGCCGAGGCCAAATCCTTCTGGGACGATTTTTTCCATGTTTTTGGCGTCAACCGCAGACGGGTGGCCAGCTTCGAGGAACCGGTCAAAAAACTCGGCGCGCGACAGGGCTTCATCGATCTTTTCTGGAAGGGGAAGCTCCTCGTAGAGCACAAGTCCAGGGGCCGGGATCTGGGCAAGGCCTTCACCCAAGCCCTGGACTATTTTCCAGGGCTGGCTGAACACGAACTGCCCCGTTACGTCCTCGTGTCGGACTTTGCTCGCTTCCGCCTGCACGACCTGGAAGAAGGCACGGAACACGAATTTCTCCTGGCCGACCTGCACAAGAACATCCTCCATTTTAATTTCATTTCCGGCTACCGCACCCAGGCCGTGCAGGAACAGGACCCGGTCAATATCAAGGCTGCCGAACTCATGGGCCGCCTGCATGACAGCATGAAAGCCATCGGCTATGAAGGGCATCCGCTGGAAGTCTATCTGGTCCGCCTTCTCTTCTGTCTCTTTGCCGACGACACCGGCATCTTCGAGGTCCAGCAATTTCAGGATTTCATTGAGCAGCGTACCCAGCAAGACGGTTCCGATCTGGCCGGCCATCTGGCCATGCTGTTTCAGGTGCTGAACACGCCCAAGGATAAACGTCTGCGCAATCTCGACGAGCAGTTGGCCGAGTTCGCCTACATCAACGGCGCGCTTTTCGCGGAGCCCCTACCCCTGGCCAGCTTCGATTCCGCCATGCGCGCGGCCCTGCTGAACTGCTGTACCCTGGACTGGAGCCGCATTTCACCCGCCATTTTCGGCTCGCTCTTCCAGTCCATCATGGACAAGACTGCTCGCCGCAACCTCGGCGCGCACTACACCAGCGAACAAAACATCCTCAAAGTGCTCGGCCCGCTCTGCCTCGACGGGCTGCGGGAAGAGTTCGAACGACTCAAGGGCAACCGGAAAAAACTGGCCGAGTTCCACAAAAAACTGCGCACGCTGACCTTTCTGGACCCGGCCTGCGGCTGCGGCAACTTTCTGGTCATCGCCTATCGCGAATTGCGCCTGTTGGAGCTGGACGTGCTGTTGGCCCTGCACTCAGGGACGCAGCGCCAACTGCATCTGGACGTGTCCCCGCTGCTTCAGGTCAACGTTGATCAGTTCTTTGGCATTGAGATAGAGGAATTCCCGGCCCAGATCGCTCAGGTAGCCCTTTGGCTCATGGATCATCAGATGAACATGCTCGTTTCCGAGAAGTTCGGCCTCTATTTCGCGCGCATTCCCCTTCGGGCCAGCGGCACGATCCATTGCGCCAATGCCCTGGCCGTTGACTGGGGTGACATCGTTCCGACCGCATCGCTGCACTACATCATGGGCAATCCGCCCTTTGTGGGCGCGAAATTCCTGGACGCCACTCAGAAACGGGACACGACAACCGTGTTTCAAGGCATCAAAAACGGCGGAGTGCTTGATCTGGTGGCCGCATGGTACGTCCGGGCCGCGTCATTCATCGCGGACACGTCCATCCGCTGCGCCTTTGTTTCCACCAACTCCATCACCCAGGGCGAACAAGTCGGCGTGCTGTGGTCCTGGATGCTGGAACGAGGAATGAACATCTTTTTCGCTCACCGCACCTTTGCCTGGAACAACGAGGCCTCGGGCAAGGCGGCTGTGCATTGCGTCATCATCGGCTTTGCCCAGGACAACATCACGCCCAAAACCTTGTTCGAATACGACGACATCAAGGGCGACCCGCATGCCATCCAGGCCGCCAGCATCAGCCCGTATCTGGTGGACGCGCCCAACCTGCTGCTGAGCAATCGCACCCGTCCGCTGTGCCCGGTGCCGACCATGGGCATCGGCAACAAACCCATCGACAACGGGCAGTATCTGTTCACGGCCGAGGAAAAGGATGCCTTTCTGGTCAGGGAACCCCAGGCCGCGCCCTATTTCCGGCGTTGGCTCGGGGCTATCGAATTTTTGAACGGCTACGAGCGCTGGTGTTTGTGGTTGGGAGAGTGCCCGCCGCACGAACTGAAAAACATGCCGGAAGCCCTGAAGCGTGTTAACGCCGTACGGAAATTTCGTCTGGCCAGCAAAAGCGCGCCCACCCGCAAGATCGCGGCCACTCCGACCCGCTTTCATGTGGAAAACATGCCCACAGGAAATTACCTGATTATCCCGAAGGTATCTTCTGAACGTCGACTCTACATTCCAATTGGATTTGAAAAACCGGAAACCCTGTGCAGTGATCTGGTATTCATTCTTCCCAACGCCACGTATTACCATTTCGGCGTGCTGTCCTCGCTCATGCATAACGCCTGGATGCGCACCGTCGCCGGCAGACTAAAAAGCGATTATCGCTACTCCTCGGGCATCGTGTACAACAATTTCCCCTGGCCCAAAGCCTCCACTGCCAAGCATGTTACCGCCATAGAAGAAGCTGCCCAGGCAGTGCTTGACGCCCGAGCTCAGTTTCCCGATTCGTCCCTGGCCGACCTATATGACCCACTGACCATGCCACCCACCCTGCACAAAGCCCATGCCCGTCTCGACGCCAGCGTCGACGCGGCCTATGGCCGCAAATTCAAGTCCGAAGCTGAACGGGTAGCGTTTCTGTTCGCCCTGTACGGGGAGTATGACCGCGCCCAATAGGCCGCCGAGCCCACCCAAAGCTGCTTCGTTCAAATTTAAACCGTATGCCAAAGCACCCTGGCCAAGGACGGGGACGGCCGCGTGGCCGTGATCATCAAGATTCTGTGCGGCCTTGGCCGCGAGCCCATCGCCACGGACACGCTGCGATCGTCATTGCGAGGCCGCTTCGGCCGTGGCAATCCAGGGTC
>CAZYZA010000184.1:0-3355 GCA_964651415.1 uncultured Desulfovibrionaceae bacterium | reverse complement strand
CAAGGAGGGGTGGCCCGAAGGGACGGGGTGGTTCGAGCGCAGCGAAGCAATCCAGTTCTGCGATGGGTGGAGACGGAGAAACATGTATCGCGCGCAGAGCCCGGTTTCTCGTGATGACGATGATGAAGTACGCTCAAGCCGGATGGGCAAAAAAAAAGCCCCCGTCCGGGTGGCGGGGGCTTGGAAATTACTGAACGTGACAGCTGTTACAGTTCAGGGGAGCGTCGCTCGGACCCTGGCGTTTCAGGTCGCGGTGACAGCCGACACAGCTCTTGGTGGTGTCTTTGGTGGTGTGGAAGGTGCGGTAGACCGAGGAGATTTCCGTGCGGTCCGTGATGTTGTCATGACAGCCTTCGGTCATGCAACCTTCGATGGTGTAGGTGTCGAAAACGGTGTGGTGGCACTGCTGACAGGGATAGTCCGTGTGCGAGGCATGATTGAAGGTCACGTCCCCTTTTTTGGGAGTGTAGCCTTCAAACTGCTTGGGGCTCATGATGACGCTTTCGGGAATCTCAAAGGTTCCCGCAAGGACAGTTGTGGCACAGCCCATGACCATCAACCCAACCAAAACTAAAAAACCGACGCGTTTCATTTCTTCCTCCTTAAAATGTTCTGCCGACAGCCAGCCGCTTTCCCAGCCCAGTGGGATGCGCATCCCGTGACCGAAGATCTGCCATTATCGCTATCCTGCCCCGAGGGCAAGACGTGATATGTGAAGTTTGTCACGAGGGCGGAGGCTGTGGGACGCTCGAAACCCTCCGGCTTGACAGCCCGGACGAGCCAAGTAGGTGTGTGCGGTGTCGTCGGACATGCGTCGGACGGCATCGGCCGCTTTGGCCCGCACTGCCGAGCAAGGAGTTTGTTCATGCCTGATCCCCAGCCACTGGAACCGTTGATTCAGATGGATATTGTCAAGGTTACGGCCCAAGGGGCCTGCCGTGAGACCGATGTCGTGGCCACGGAGGTGCCGGTGACCATCCTGGGCAATGATGAGGACATCGCCACGTTGATGGCCACCCCTGAGCACCTGGACGACCTGGCCCGGGGATTCTTGTTCACGTCGGGCCTGCTGGCCGATCCCGGCGAGTATCTGGGCAGCGAGGCGGATGCGGCCGTATGGACCGTGCGGGTCCGCCTGCGGAGTCCGGTCGATTCCTCCCAGCTGTCCCGGCGCACGTATACTTCCGGTTGCGGCAAGGGCGTGGTTTTCGCCAATCTGCTGGAACAGACGGCGGTCGAACCCCTGCCGTCCGGGTTTTCGTTGCCTGCCGGCCGGGTGCAGGAACTGGCCAACTGGTTTCGTCGGTATTCGGACCTGCATCAGGCCACGGGCGGCGTGCACACCGTGGCCCTGAGCGTTGACGGCGCGGACCCTGCTCTGGTCAGGGATGACGTGGGTCGGCACAATGCGGCCGATAAGGTTGTCGGTCGGGCGCTTGGCGACGGATTGGATCTGACGCGGTCCGTGATGATCACCTCGGGCCGCATTTCATCCGAAATCGTGCACAAGGCGCGGCGGGCGCAAATTCCGATCCTGATCTCCCTGGGCGCGCCGACGCATCAGGCTGTCCTCCTGGCCAGGGAGCTGAACCTGACCGTGGTCGGCTTTGCCCGGCAGAACAGATTTTCCATTTTTTCCGCGTCGGACCGGGTTCTGACCTGAGGGCCGCTTTCACCAATAACACAAGGGATTGTTTATGAAAAAATACGACGTCTACGGCATGGGCAATGCCTTGGTGGACATGGAATTTCAGGTTTCCGACCACTTTTTGCAAACCATGGAGGTGGAAAAGGGGTTCATGACCCTGGTGGACGAGGCCCGGCAATTCGAATTGCTCGAATATCTGCGGGGTGAGTCCAGCGTGCGGTCCGGAGGCGGATCGGCAGCCAACACCATCGTGGCCAACAGCTTTTTCGGCGGCAGCTCCTTTTATACCTGTCGGGTCAGCAATGATGAAATGGGCGATTTCTACATGCGCGAACTGGAGCTGGCCGGGGTTGACACCAACCTGACCGACGTCCGCTCGGAAGGAGTGACCGGAAAATGTCTGGTCATGATCACCCCGGATGCCGAGCGGACCATGAACACATACCTTGGTATCTCGGAAGCCCTGTCAGTGGCCGAACTGCGCGCAGAGGCCTTGTGCGACTCCAGCTTTCTCTATTCCGAAGGATACCTGGTCACGTCGCCCACGGCCCGGCCGGCCGTGGTCAAGGCCATGGAGCTGGCCCGGACCAACGGCGTCAAAACCGCGTTGAGTTTTTCCGATCCGTCCATGGTCAAGTATTTCCGCCTCGGTCTGGAGGAGATCATCGGCGATGGCGTCGATCTGCTGTTCTGCAACAAGGAAGAGGCCCTGCTGTGGGGTTCGTGCCGCACCCTGGCCAAAGCCGTTGACTGTCTGCGTCAGTCTGCGGCGGCGTTCGTGGTCACCATGGGCGGGGAGGGGGCTTTGGTATTTGACGGATACACCGTGCACGAAATCGACCCCAACCCGGTCACGCCTGTGGATACCAACGGCGCGGGCGACATGTTCGCCGGGGCGTTTTTGTACGGCATCACGCACGGCATGAATCACGTCCAGGCCGGACAGTTGGCCAGCCTGGCTGCCTCGCACGTGGTCGCGTCCTTTGGTCCGCGTCTGAAGCCTGAAATGTATCGCCGCATTCTGGCCGATTTCAAGGCCAGGTGAGCAGGCTTCGGTGATAACGGCGGCGCTGCAAGGACTGGAAGCCTATCTGGGCTGGCTGGCACTGCTTTCCGGACTGACCTTTGTCGGATCGCTGGTGGTCATCCCGTGGCTGGTGGTGCGCATTCCGAGCGACTACTTCGTTCTTGAGAAACGACGGCCCGGCTTTTGGGCCCAGTGGCATCCCCTGCTGCGCTTTGCCCTTGTCGCCTTGAAAAACATGCTCGGTCTGATTCTGATCCTGGCCGGTCTGGCCATGCTGGTTTTGCCGGGGCAAGGGCTGCTGACCATGCTGCTGGGCGTGGTGCTGATGAATTTTCCGGGAAAGTACAAACTGGAAAGGTTGTTCATTTCAAGGCCCACGGTCTTGCAGGCCCTGAATTGGATCCGCCGCCGGGCCGGTGTGCCTGAGCTTGAGATCTGATGGCGTCCTGACGGCGTGGCTATAGGGGCGTCCATTCACAGCCGGGGTAAACAGAACCGCGTTCCGACCGGCCGGAGGCCGGGGGCAGGGAGGTGATTCGTGTTTTTCAGAAGCCGAGCGGCCGGGCTTGCCGCTGTGTTTTTTTGTGCCGTCAGCGTGCAAACCGGGACGTGAAAGAAAATTGATTTTTCCTGAAAAAAGTCTTTGACAGGTCAGAATCAGCTCTATAAAGACTGTTTCT
>CAZYZA010000183.1:0-3389 GCA_964651415.1 uncultured Desulfovibrionaceae bacterium | reverse complement strand
TGACCTCGTGCGACGTTATGGCGCACCCGGCCACGCAGCGCAGCAGGTCGATGAAATGGCAGCCCTCGCCGATCATGCGTCCGCCCCCGACCTTCACGTCCTGGGTCCAGTGATCCGGCGGGATGGCTCCGGCGTTGACGGTCATGATCATGGCCTTGGGCTCGCTCATGGACGCCAGGGCTTCGCGCAAGGCCAGAGTCAGGGGCGAAAAGCGGCGGTTGAAGCCGACCATGACCAACTGCTTCGGATGCTCCCCCGCCAGCCTCTCGATCTCGGCCAGCTCGTCCAGGGTCAGGCAGAGGGGCTTTTCCACGAAGACGTGCTTGCCGGCCAGCAGCCCCTTCTTGACCATGGCCGCGTGGGAATTGTGGCGGGTGGTGATGACCACGGTGTTGATGCCGGGATCGGCAAAAATCGTGTCCGTGTCCGTGGTGGACGCGGCGAAACCGAACTTCTTGCCCAGGTGCGTTCCGGAAACGCCTGTGCTCGACGAGATGGTGGCAAACCTGACACCCCCGGCCTTCTTCATGGCCGGAAGCAGCACCCCGCCCGCATAGCCGCCCGCCCCGATCATGCCGATGACCGGCGCAGCGGCGTCCACAGCCTGCTCTGTCCTGGGCAGGTCGATGGTGCGGCGCATGTCCACCTTGTCCGGGGCATAGGTCAGGACAATGCCGATATACGGCTCCGTATTGTCCGCGATCATGTGGTAGGCTTTTTCCGCGTCTTCGATGGCAAAGCGGTGGGTGATGAGCGGGCTCACGTCGATCTTGCCTGAAGCCATGAGGTCCAGCACGGCCTCGAAATTGCGCTGTTCGGTCCAGCGCACATAGGCGAAAGGATAGTCCTGCCCCTTGTCCTCGTAACCGGGATCATAGCGGCCCGGCCCATAGGAGCACGACACCTGAAAGGAGAGCTCCTTTTCAAAGAAAATAGTGCGGGACAGCTCCAGCCCCGTCACGCCCACCAGCACGATGCGGCCGCGCTTGCGGCACATGTTCGCGGCCTGCATGATCGGTTCCGAGGATTTGGTGGACGCCGTGACCAGCACCCCGTCCACGCCGCGCCCGTGGCTGAAAGCCACTGCAGCCTTGAGGGGATCTTCACCCCTGAACAGGTCCACGGTCTGCGCCCCAAAGGAACGGGCCAGGGCACATTTGGCGGAGTCAAAATCAATGCCCAGCACCTGGCAGCCATTGGCCACCAGAATCTGAACCGTCAGCAGCCCGATCAGCCCAAGCCCCGTGACCACGAAATATTCGCCCAAGGTCGGCTGGGCCAGCCGGATGCCCTGCAGGGCAATGGCCCCGACCACGGTGAAGGTTGCGGCTTCATCGGACACAGGACCAGGAACGCGCGCGCACAGATTGGGCGAAACAGACACTACTTCCGCATGGTTGCCATTGCTGACCACCCGGTCCCCAACCTTGAAACCCGAGGTCAAGGCCGACCCGATCTCGGCGACGAGGCCGACATTGCAATAGCCCAGGGGCAAAGGCGTATCGAGCTTGGCAAAGACGGAATCAATGGTCGGCATGAGGCCGTCGGTCTTGATCTTGTCGATGACCATCTTGACCTTGTCGGGCTGCTGCCTAGCCTTTTGCAGGTAGTTGCCCTTGCCGAAGTCGATGAGCATGCGCTCGGTTCCGGCGGAGACCAGGGAGGCGGAGGTTTTTATGAAGAGCTGATGACGGGAAGGCAGGGGGCAGGGTTTGTCGATCAGTTCGGTTGCGCCGTTTTTGAGATTTTGCAGGACTTGTTTCATACGATGACGTCTCCAAAGCGCAGTCTGGCGGCCAGCTGCAAAAAATATTCAGTGGACCAGATGCCAAGGGGCGAGAGGTCCTGGACAAAACGATCAACATCCTGGCGCACCAGGGCCATGTCCACGCTCCGGATGCGTGCGCACAGCGCGTCCCTGCACTGGTCCTCCGTCATGTCCGGACCGGACCAATGCCCGCTCTGACGCGCGCGCTCGGACAGATGACGCACATCAAGCGGAATCCGGTTGCGCACATACCACTCGAAGTCGTACCAATCACGACCCTTGACCCGACTTTTCCAATCCCGAAACAGGAAGGCATGCATCTTTCCGGCAAAGAGCCCCGGCAAGGTCACGCACTTGACGTAAAACGAGTATGGCTGAAGCAGCAGTTGCTCCTCCGTGGCAAATCCAAGGGGCGGATCAGTATCCACTTCCAGTTTGATTTTCAGGCTTTTCTGTCCCGAAACCATCACGTCATACACACTGGACGTCTTTTTCAAAAACGCCGACACGATGTCCGAAACCCTGGACTTGGCCTTTTCCTCCACCTGCACGGAAAACCCATACGCAGAAAACTCCTCGCGCAACGCCGACAGATACGGTGCAAAGGAAAACCCCGTATCGGCGGTCAGCAGGGAAAAGTCCAGGTCTTCCGAAAAGCGGGGCAGACCGTGAAAAACCCGCAAACAGGTCCCCCCGTAAAAAGCGGCCTGGCCAAAAAACCCGGACCGAAACAACCCCGCCAGGGCAATCTCCTGCATCACCTCGCGCAGGGCATGCATCACCTGGGCATCGGTATCGTGAGGGTAGCGCCGCAGCATCTGGTCCACAACCATATTCATAAGCGCTCCAGAACCGCAGCCAGCAACCCAAGCTGCCTCGACTTATAGCCAACAGACGCACATTGACGAATAACCGTCAGATCCAGGCTGCGCAATCGGTCTTCGTCCATGCGCTGGTGCTCCACCAGCCAGGTTTGCATGGAAGACACGGACGTGGCCGGAAAATGCCGCGTCAGCATGACCAGGTCGCACAGCGCCTTTTCCGGTGACGCCATCAAAAACGATTCACCGTGCCCGCCCTGCTCCATCCGAAAGCCCATCGCGTACACGCCGGGAGAGAGATGCGTGTAGGAAAATCGCCCCAAGGGGGTGGAAAACATCCGACTACGCTTCAGCGTCACCGAGGACACATCAAAGACCCCTTCCGGGATCAGGCCATGCCAGTTCAAGGCGAATTCCAGAGACACATAGGACGGGCCAAGCAGGTGGTTGGCCACCAAGGGCATGCACACAGGCACGTCCCGAAGGCTGGCCCCCAAAACATACAAGCCGCGACGCAAGGGCACCAGGGCCCCCTTGGACACAAGTTCGGAAATTTTATCGTTGGGGCGGCGATAGGCCGACAACAGGGTGCGGATCAGTCCGTGATCAAAGGGTACGCTCCCTAAAGACCGTAAAGTGCGCTCCACATGCCCCTCCAGTTTATGCATGGATAGTCGGAAAATATCCGATTATCCATGCATAATCAAACATACATTGCCACGCTTCCCACCAAAGAACTCAAGCTCGGTTCCGGCGGAGACCAGGGAGGCGGAGGTTTTTATGAAGAGCTGATGACGGGA
>CAZYZA010000182.1:0-3456 GCA_964651415.1 uncultured Desulfovibrionaceae bacterium | reverse complement strand
GAACTTAAAGTCAAAGTCGGAGCCCCTGCCCCGGACTTCTCCCTGCCCACCATAAGCGGGGAGAGGATTTCCTTGGCCCAGTTTCGGGGGAAGAAGAACGTGGTCCTGTCCTTTATCCCGGCCGCCTGGACCCCGGTCTGTTCCGGCCAATGGCCCGGCTACAACATTGTGCAGGACATGTTCGAACAGACCGACACCCAGCTCATAGGTGTCAGCACGGACAACGTGCCGACCCTGCATGCCTGGGTGCAGGAGATGGGCGGAGTCTGGTTTCCCGTGGCTTCGGACTTCTACCCGCACGGCCAACTGGCCCAAGCCCTGGGCATCCTGCGCTCAACGGGAGAAGCGGAGCGTTCGCTCTTCCTCATCGATAAAGAGGGCATCATTCGGTACATCGACGTGCATGACATCAACTCCCGCCCGGATCTGGGACCGCTGGTCAAGGCCATGCAGGAGCTCAAAAAGTGAGCGATAATTTCCGACCGACAACCCACAGGAATTGAGGCTCAGATCTTGAGAGGTGCGCCCCTGAGCACCGTCAAAGCCCCTCACTCCACCCTTCTCGCCTCCAACCACGCCTCGAATTCCGTCAACCCCAGCCGGTATCTGGCCAGGACGCCCGGGTGGAGGCGTTTCAATTCGTCCTGCACGGTCTCCACAAAACCTTCCCGGTCCCCGGCTTCGATGTTTTGCGCCGCGAACCTCTCCAGGGCCGGCAGCACGTCCGGCCGTCTGCTGCGCACGATGTCGACGACAATCTCCCGCAACTGCTGCCTGTAGCGCAGGCGCAGCGGGTCCGGGTCGGCCAGGCTCTTGCGCACGGCCACGTATTCCCGGGCCGAACGCTCGTAGGCCCAGACAAAGAGATCGCGCAGCAGCTCGATACGGTTCATCTCGTACACGCCCAGCACCGCGTCGATATAGGTCTGATCCGGGACATCGATGAAGGTCAGCGGGGCGAGGTTGTTTTTGAGCAGCGGCATATTGGCCCCAAGCCGGGAAACGCGCTTGTTCACATCCTCGAAGGGCTGCAGGTACGGAATCTGGACCAGCACGAAAAAGGCCTGCTCAAAGGGGTCGGCAATGGCCGCCGCCTTGTGCAGGATGAGCTGGAAGCATTCCCTGATGACCTGCGGCACGGCCAGGGGAATGAAGACCGTACCGCCGATGTGCACCGGCCGCGCACGCAGCCGTCCGGACGCATCCGGGTCGGGCAAGAGGTTTTCCGAGAGCAGGCCGTGCAGGCTCAGAAACGTCCGTGTGTCAAAGCCCACGCTATCGGCCTCGTCCAGCAGCAGTTCTATGGCCGCCTTGTGGTTGAGGATCATTTGCGCGTCCTGGGCGTCCTTGCCTTCGGCATGGCGGCCGAATTCAATCAGCCGCTGCGTGTCGAGGCGCGAATAGGTGTTGCCTTCCAGCCGACTGGAGGCCCAGGACAGATCGATGAGCAGCCGGTTCACAATGGCCCGTCCATGCGTGCCCGCCGGTCGGCCCCAAGCGCCGGTCTCGCCGATGCGCCGCAAATGACGCCGGGTCGCCTCGCTCAGATACCAAGTCGTGCCCGGCACGTAGTCGTCAAGAAAGCCGCGCTCATAACCAACCGGAGTTCGGCCGGTCCGGGGTCGCTGGACATAGGCCCGAATCTCCCGACCCTGTTCTGACAAGGGAATGCCGCTCTCGACTTCAAACGCTGCCGACGGCTCCGCAAGCATGATCGGCCCGGAGCCGGTAGAGGGGAGCCCATAGACCGTGGCCCGGCCGCGACCGTACATGGTCACGACCTTGCTGGCAACGAGTTCGGCCAGCCAGCGTTGCACCGTGCGCGGATGCGGCGGATTGTGAAGCAGCCCCTGGATGGCGGTGCTGGTCAGTCCGGCCGGATGCTGAAGCAGAACTTGCCGGATTTCTTCATGTCTCTGACTGGAGATAAACATAGGTCAGCCTTGCCATGTAAAAGTGATGACAAATCACGACACGGAACATGTCGCGATTTGTCGTGATTGGCAAGCTATGTGTCACGAAATGTCGCGATTTAGTTACGACGCAATGAATCCCGATAAACTACAGGAACATTTCCGGTTCGGCCCGTCGCGCAAACTTCTCGTTCAGTATCTTGCCAAATTCCTGAATTTTCGGATGCAGCATGACACGTGCGGCGTAGCGACAGGTTCGGATGCAGGCGCAGCAGCGCAGGCAAAGGGTCTTGTCCGTTTCCACGCTTTCGGAAGTCAGTGTTATCGCCCCTGTGGGGCAAATTAACTCGCATTCCCCGCACAGCACGCAATTTTCCTGCAACGTATCCGGTGAAATGGCCACAGCCTGCACGCCGTCACGATACGGAAAATTTCCCGGCACCTGTAAACGCGATTTCGGCAAGCCATCCTTTGTCTGCGACAGTTTTTCCCGCACAAAGCGACCGAATTCCAGTGCCAGTCGTTTGTCTTCGGCATCCGGGCGTCCTTCGGCCACGGGACAGTCTGGCGTGGAAAAGGAGTGCTCGCCCACAAAGGCAGCCCCGGCCACGGGGATGAATCCGAGCTCTTCGGCGATATTGTGCAGTTCCAACAGGGCGTCCTCGTAGGCGCGGTTGCCATAAACCACGACGAGCACCGCCGGGCGACCATGCCCGCAAACATGCTCACGCAGCCGTCTTGCCGCCAGTTCCGGAACGCGTCCGGCGTAGACCGGCACTCCGATAATCGCAGCTTCAGACGTGCAAGATGGATAGGTGGTGCGCGGCAAGGTCAGGTCCACGACATTGCGTTGCCCGGCCTCCATACCCTGGGCAATGGCCTCGACAACGGTGCGTGTGGTTCCAGTTGGAGAAAAGTAAATGATATCCATACGGTGCTCGCTTGGTTGGTTGGTGCGTGGCGGACGAGATTGTTCGCGGCTGGAAGCTGATCAGAAATCGACAGGCAATGCAACGCCGCAACGCCACCTTGCCTGTTACGGCGCGGCATTGGACAGCAAAAAGCCCGACGATGTGACCGGGCTTTTTGCATGAGCGTGGTTGTTATTTGGAGAGGCCGGCGCGGATCACTTCGGCCAAAGGCGTGGTCGGACGGCCGATGAGACGACTCAAGGTGCGGCTGTCATCGAACAATCCCTCTTTGGATGCGCCGATGTCGGATTCGGCCAGCAGGGTTGCCAGCCCGTCGGGCAGACCGGCTCCACGTAATGCCTGGACAAAATCGGCTTCGGCCATGTTCTGATACACGACTGGTTGGCCGGACTGACGAGCGATCTCGGCCGCGAATTCGGTCAGGGTGAAGTCGTGGTCCCCGGCCAGTTCATAGATTTTGCCGGCCTGATTCCCGGCCAGCAAAACCGTTTCTGGAAAAACATTTTCCACTGTTCAACGATAGAATCGTATTGAAGGTTACTTCTCGTGGACAGCCGAGTTGCCGACCTTCGGCCTGGGAGGATATCTTGCAAAGCGCAGGTGGCTGCCGC
>CAZYZA010000181.1:0-3483 GCA_964651415.1 uncultured Desulfovibrionaceae bacterium | reverse complement strand
TTAACTGTACTGCCGGGGATTTTGGCCCATAAGGCAAAATACCTCGTACGGGATGGTTCCCCACCAATGCGCAACCTCCTCGGCCGTGATGGCTTCCGAGCCGGTTCCGCCAAGCAAAACCGCTTCATCGCCTGGTTGAACCTGCGAAAGATGACTAACATCGACGGCCGTCAATTGCATGCACACCCGGCCCAAAATGCGGGATCGGCGTCCCTGAACAAGCATCTGCCCCGTGCCGGACAGACCTCTGGAGTAATTATCGGCATAGCCGGCGGCAACAATGGCGATGCGCATGGGCTTGTCGGCCGTAAATGTCCGTCCATAACTGACCGTCTGCCCGATCGTGAGAGATCGAACCTGAACCACAGGAGCCGTGACGGTCATGGCCTGATGCAGTCCAAGCCCACGATCCGCCCAGGCCGTCTGATAAAACGGGTTGCAACCGTACAACGAAATGCCAGGTCGCTGCACGTCGTGGTGCAATTCGGGATAGCCCAGAATAGCGCCGGAATTTGCCAGACTTCCGAGAACCTTCACTCCCCTTGCGCTGAGCGCGCCAAGGATCGACATGAATCGCTCTCCCTGTTCCCGGACATAATCCTCCTGCCCTGGATCATCGGCCGTGGCCAGGTGCGAACAGGCCCATACAGGCCGGATATGTTCCAAACCATGCAGCACGTCCGCCAGGACAGCCGCCTGGCCAACGTCAAAACCCAAGCGGGCCATACCGGTGTCGAATTTGAGCGCAACAGGAACAGTTAGCCCCAAACGTCTCCCCGACTCCTCCAAACGTACAAGCTGCTCTTGCGTGCCGACAAAAGACAAAATTCCCAGTCTGCAGGCGAGAGCATAATCAGCCTCGTCAACAGGGCCCAGCAGGGAGACAGCTTGAACCGCAGGCAAAACTTCCTTGAGTACGACGCACTCGCCAACTGTTCCCGCGGCCATGGTTCGAGCCCCGGCCTGCCAGTAAATTCGGGCCACCTCCTTCAGCCCATGCCCATAGGCGTCGGACTTGATGATCGGCACCGGATTGGCGGCGCGGCTTCGTATCAGGGCAAAATTAGCGGCCAGATTATTTTTTGCGATGTTAACGCGTACATGGTTGTACCAAATCGACATGCACTCTCCCTAAAAATCGCCAACACGCAATCGAACATAATACCCCCGGCCATCACGGGCCACGAGCAAAAGCACTGTATTGGCCATGCGGTAACGCTTGAAAGCCCGGGCAAAATCCTCAACACCGCCTTGCTGGTCGCCGGCAATCTTGACCAGGATATCATGGGCCTTCAGCCCCAACTGGTGCGCAGGGCTGCCCTGCCTCACCTCCGAAACCACCACGTCGGAGCCACGCTGAACCACGGCCAGCCCCCATCGACGCGCAGCCATGGCCAACGCCTTGGAGTCGTCGAAAGACTGCATTACGGCATTGACAGTACGCTTTTCGTCCTGGGTCGCGACAACCAGCGCCACGCTCTGCCCTTGGGTATAATTGCGCAGAATTCGCAGGTAGTGATTGCGATCCTCCACATGCACGCCACCCAGGGAAACAATCACATCCCCGGGACGGATGCCTGTTTTCTCTGTTGCAGCCTCGTGCACCTGGGTCACGACCATGCCCCGTGCTTCGTCCAACCCCAGGTAGCGGGCAATGCGCTCGTCCACATCCTGGCCTTCGAGCCCGAGCCAGACAGCCTGGACTCGGCCGTGACTGACCAATTCGTCAACAACGCGTTTGGCTTTGTTGACGGGGATGGCAAAACCAATGCCCTCAGCTTCGGCATGGATGGCGGTATTGATCCCCACCAGCTCTCCCGCCAGATTCATCAGCGGCCCTCCGCTGTTGCCGGGATTAATGGCGGCGTCGGTCTGAATGAAATCCGTGAAGGTTCCCTGCTTGGTTTCGACTGTCCGCTCCAAGGCCGAAACAACACCCGTAGTCACGGTATTGCCGAAACCGTAGGGATTGCCAATGGCTATGACGGTTTCGCCAATCATGATGTCTGCGGAATCCCCCATGAGTGCTTGCGGCAGATCCCTGGCGTCTTTCAGATGCAAAATAGCCAGGTCGAAATCAGGATCCGACCCTACGAGTTCGCCATCGAATTGCCGGCCATCGAGCAGACGGACACGGATGCTTGAAGCCCCCTCGATAACATGGGAATTGGTCAAGACCAGATTCTTCAGGCCGTCAATAATCACCCCGGAGCCAAGGCTGCGCTGCTCAAACCTGCGTGTTAAATCCTGGGATCCGAAAAAACGACGAAAAATCTCGTCATGACGAAACATGCTGCCAAAAGGATTGATTTCCTGTTCAACAATGCGCGCCGTATGAATATTGACCACCGCAGGGGCAACCGCCTGCACGGTCCGTACAACGGGCGTCATACGCACTTCACGGGTGGAGGCCCACGCAAAATGAGCGCTTAACAGCGCCCAGATCACCATGGCCACAGCAGCCGCACTCCGTGCCGCTGCGCAATGTTTTCCCGGCCTGTATTTGATAAGATTCACCTAGTCCTCCACGGAGATGGACAGATGACGAGCCGTATTCCGCTTGGAGCATTTGGGAACAACAACTCGCAACAATCCTGCCGTCATGTTCGCCCTAACAGCCTGCGGATCTATATCCCGGGCAAAGCTGAAGCGTCGGGCAAAACAACCATAAGAACGCTCCATGACCTCGAAAGCCGCATTGGACAAGCCGGCAAGAACCGGACGTTCGCCGTAAACAGAAAGTTCATTGCCCAGGACTTCCAAAAATATATCTTCGCGGTCCAGGCCTGGCAGCTCAATCAAAACCAGATAGCTGTCTTCTGTCTCAATCACGTCGGCAACAGGTCGAAATTGCGTTATTTTTCTGACACTCGCCGTAAACGGGGAAGGACAGGAGACATCTTCCGCCAAACGCTTCATGTCTTCCTTCAGACTCTCCAGTTCCAGCCAGGGATCCCACGGAAAAAGCTTTGCCATCCTCAACCCTCACTGCGGTCTTTCACCACGCTTTCCGGACCGCGCCCAAGACCATCACAAAAACCAGACAAGCGCCGCAACCGCCATCAATATTCCGATCCACAAAATCCAAGCCCACGATCGTTGCCGCCCCACAAACATGGCGCCTCCAACCTGAGCGCCTCCCACACCCTGGTCGCGAGTCTGCTGACGCAACGCAGCAACCTCGGCCTCATCCTGCAAGGCCCGACCCTTATCCAGACGCCGAATTTCTTCCATCGCCAAGGCATAAACGACCCCGCACTTCGGGCATTCATAAGGCGAGGCAAAACCGTCATCGCCGGCACGTCTCTCGTAAGAACACTTGGGACATTTCTCCAGTCGCAACCGGAGATTCCCGGGATCCGTCACCGTGTCCTGAAGATTTACGACGCCCGACATGTCCTTTTCTTTGTTCATCTATCTACTCTGCAGCGGTCACTTTCTGCAATTGCAGCACGTCAATGTCACCTTTGAAAATCTTGGCAA
>CAZYZA010000180.1:0-3498 GCA_964651415.1 uncultured Desulfovibrionaceae bacterium | reverse complement strand
CCATGGTCATGGTCAGCCACGACCTCGACGACGTGGACCACTTCGCCCAGACCCTGGTCGCCTTTGGGTGCGGCCGAGTGCTGGAGGTCATCGACTACGCCCGGCGCCGGAGCGCGGAAAGCTCAAGCGACATTCTCGAACCCCTCTTCCAGAGAGCCCAACAACAGACCGCCTGACCAGTTGCGAATGCTTCTTGTCGCGTGGCAGCCTCGCGCCCACATTCTGCGCTGCAATTTACTACAACCATGAATTTCCTCAGCGCCGCGTCCGGCAAAAAACGCAGATCTTCGCGCATCCTGCGCGCCTGCAACGCATCCAGGAAATAGTAGGGTTCCATCTCGCCCGACCGGACCATCACGAACTCCCCGGAAAACGTGACCCGGTTGTTCTTCCTGCCTTTTGCTGAATAGATTGTCCCGACATGTCTCCATTTCTTTACCATTGGCGGGCATGCCGGGAGTTTCGACATGAGTCTTTCCGTTCGCGTCACCAAGCGCTTGCCCCAGTTCGACCTGCGCCTCGACCTGACCTGCCCGCGCGGCAGGCTGACGGCCATCGTCGGCCCCTCGGGCGCGGGGAAAAGCACCCTCATCCGCCTCGTGGCCGGACTGGACGCCCCGGACTGGGGGCGCATCGAACTGAACGGCAGGACACTCTTCGACAAGGCAGCCGGCATCGAAGTGCCGACCCGCGACCGGTGCGTGGGCATGGTCTTCCAGGACTACCCGCTCTTCTCGCACCTGACCGTGGAACGGAACGTCGCCTTCTCATGCCAAGACAGGGCCAGGGTCGACGCCCTGCTGGAGCGCTTCGGCATCCGCCACCTGGCCCGGCGCAGGCCCGACGCCATCTCCGGCGGTGAGCGCCAGCGCGCGGCCATGTGCCAAGCCCTGGCCAGGGATCCCGACATGCTGCTGCTGGACGAGCCTTTTTCAGCCCTGGACGCCCCCACCCGCGCGGACCTGCGCCGCGAACTCCTGCACCAGACCAGGTTCCTGGACATCCCCGTGCTGCTGGTCACCCACGACCTGCACGAAGCCGCCGAACTCGGCGACGCCATCTTTCCCATGACGGACGGCCGCCATGACCCCGAATGGCTCAAGGGGGCCGTCCTCGGGGCGCGCCAGGTCGCCCTCAACCTCTCAACCTGCGTCTGCGCATGAGGATTCAGATGAACAAACTTCTTGGCTCCATCCTTCTCGTCCTTCTCGCCCTTCCCGTCTTCGCGGGCGACACCCTGCTCATCGCGTCGGGAGCCGGCTACAAGACCGTGGTCGAAGCCCTGTCCGAGGCCTACGCCGGGCAGTCCGGCACCACGGTGGAGCGCATCTACGGCAACATGGGTCAGATCATCGGCCAGGCCAAGACCAGCGGCAAGGTCGACCTGCTGGTCGGCGAAGAGGGCTTTCTGCGCGCCACCGACCTGCCTCTGGCCGAAAGCACCCCCCTGGGCAAAGGCCGTCTGGTCCTGGCCTGGCCCAAGGGCAAGCCCGAACCGGCCGACCTCAAGGCATCCGGCGCGGCGCGCATCGCCATGCCGGACCCGGAGCGGGCCATCTACGGCAAGGCGGCCATGGAATATCTGACCAACTCCGGCCTGCACGAGGCCATCAAGGACAGGCTCGTGGTTGTCGGCACCGTCCCGCAGGTTTTCACCTACCTGGCCACGGGCGAGGTGGACGCCGGGTTCATGAACCTGACCCAGGCTCTGGCGGCCGCGGACAAGATCGGCGGTCACAGGGACATGGATGAAAAGCTCTACAAGCCTATCGCCATCACGTGCATCCGCATGGAGAACTCGCCGGCCCCCGATGCGGCGCGCGATTTCTCGGCTTTTCTCGGAACCGAGACCGCCCGGGCCATCATCGCCGCCCATGGGCTCTAATTCATGACGGAACTGCTGACCGACCCGCGGACCACCGGCCCGCTCCTGCTGTCTCTGAAAGTCCTGGCCACGGCCGGGGGCATCCTCCTTCCCGGTGGAGTGCTCCTGGCCTGGTACCTGAGCGGGAAGCCGTCGCCCGTGCGCACGGTCGTGGATTTCCTGGTGGCCGTACCCCTGGTCTTCCCACCCATCGCCACGGGCTTCATCCTGCTCATGCTCCTGGGCCGAGGCGGCCCCCTGGCGGCCGTCCTGCCGGTGGACGTCGTCTTCACCTTTCCCGGCCTGGTCCTGGCGTCCATCGTTTCCGGTCTGCCCCTGCTGGTCAAACCCGTGGAGGCGGCCCTGCGCAGCCAGGGCCGTCGCCTCTCGGAAGTCGCGGCCGTACTGGGCAAGACGCCGTGGCAGACCTTCGTGCTGGTTCTCCTGCCGGCCATCCGACGGCCCGTCCTGGCCGGCTGGCTCCTGGCCCTGTGCCGCTCCATGGGCGAGGTGGGTGTGACCCTCATGCTCGGCGGCAACATCGTCGGCAGAACCAACACCTTGTCCCTGGAAATCTACAACTGCGTCTTCACCGGCGAACTGGACCGCGCCATGGTCCTGTGCGGCATCATCGCCGCCATTTCCTGCGGCATGCTCCTGACCCTCAAACGCATGTCCGCCATCTGAAACACCGGAGAATCCAATGACCATTCTTGAACAGGTCCGCGCCCGGGCCATCACTATCTGGGAAGAGGCCGGCCTCATGGATGAACAGGTCGAAATCACGGCCGCCCCCCTGACCGTGGAGCAAGCCATCGGCGGGCCCGAAGGCCACGACTTCCCCATCCAGAAAGGCAAGGAAAAGCTGATGGAGGCCCGCTTCGGGGACTCCAGGGGCCAGGCCTTCACCGACACCTACGGCAACTACCGCGGCACATTGGCGGACATTGCCGGGCTCGACCTCGCCCGGCCCAGGTCCCAGGCCGTGTTCACGGCCACCCTCAACGCGGTCATGCACAGCCTCGGACAGGCCCGGGGCACCATTCACTGCAAAGATTCCGGCCCGGCCGAGTGCTCGAAGATCATCGCCGACCACATCCTCGACCGGCACGGCAATCCCAAAATCGGCATGGCCGGCTACCAACCCGCCATGATCAAGGCCCTGAGCGGGACGTTCGAGCTTCGCGTCGTCGACCTCGATCCCGACAACATCGACCAGCATCGGCACGGGGTCCTCATCGAAGGGGGCGACAGCACCAAGGACATGCTGCGCTGGGCCGACTTGCTGCTGGTGACCGGCACGACCCTGGCCAATGGCAGCATCGATGTCTTCATGACAGGCCGGCCGATCATCTTCTACGGCACCACCATTGCCGGTGCGGCAGCCATCATGGGCTGGGAACGATTTTGTCCGAAAAGCGCATAGCGCCACGACATTCATCCACCCCCCATAGGGCAGAATCGACGCCACTCATCTCCCTGCATTCGTGACACGATGGATGCGCAGGTCTGAAAAAAGATTCATCCGGTTTGAGCGTCCATGTACGCCAGCGCCCAAACCACTGAAAGCAACGGGACACCCCCTCCAACTCCCCTCCTGCCAAGGAGGGGTGGCCCGAAGGGACGGGGTGGTT
>CAZYZA010000179.1:0-3619 GCA_964651415.1 uncultured Desulfovibrionaceae bacterium | reverse complement strand
GCGGAGCGGGGCGTGCTGATCATCTTCATCATCACCTTCATCCTGTGGTTTGCCGGTGATCTGACCGGCTGGCATTACAGCGTTCCGGCGGCCCTGGCCATTCTGGGCTTCTGTGCGCCCGGCTGGATCAGTTTCAGGACCATCTGCGACAAATTCCCCTGGGAGTCCTGGATCGTCTTCGGCGCCGGCGTGTCCCTGGGCGTGGCCATGCTGGACAGCGGCGCCGGGCGCTATCTGGCCGAAGTGCTGCTTCCTCTGCTGGACGGTCAGAATCAGTTTGTCGTCTATTTCGGCATGGGCTTTTTCGGGTCCTTCCTGTCGAGCATGATGAGCAACTCCGCGGCCGTGGCCCTGATGCTGCCCATCACCCTGCCCATGGCGGAAATGATGAACATGGCGCCGCAGACCGTGGCCATGCTCGCTCCCATGACCACCTCCTTCATCATGTTGGTCATTGGTTGTCCTCCGACAATCATCGCCTACAGCACAGGCTATTTCAGTCAGGTTGAATTCATCAAGGTCGCCGTACCCTGGTGTATCGCCCTGCTGCTTGTCTGTGTCATCAGCATGATGGTCTACTGGCCGCTGATCGGATTTACCGGTTGACGGCGGATTAGAGGAAAATAAATAAAAAGGGGCCTTGTGGCCCCTTTTTATTTTGCATGGAGTGATTCCGCGCCACAGCCATTGTTGGCGGATCGTAAACGTTTCGTCGGAAGGATGTATGACCATGAATAATCAGCAGGAAAACAGGCTGTCGGAACAAGCAGATGGTCCGAACTCGGGACCGGCGGAGGGTGACGTGACGAGGCGTTATGTCGACCAGCGGCCGCTGCACAACCTGCCCAGGGGTAAAAATACGTGGGATCCGGAGTTTATCAAGGTCTGGTGGTTCTGGCCGGCCAGCGTGATCTGCATCATAATCCTGGCCTATGTCTATCCGTACATCTGGGATTTTTTCAGCGGCCTGTGATCTGGTCTTGGTTGCGGGATACGCCGCCTTTGGTGCGGCGGACAAAGGGCATCGCCCCGGTGCCGGTTGGACTGCATGACATAGTCGCCTCGAACAAATCTGGGCGAAGACAATAGATGTCCCGCGACACGTTTCGGACAAAGGATGATTTTCCGTTCCCCTGCAATTCAGCAGAAATTCAGCTTGCCGAGACCGCTTTTTGGCGTGGGGTGATGGGAATCTCGACCGTAAAGGTTGAGCCCTGGCCCGGTGTGCTGGTGACGTACATTTCTCCGCCGATGCGTTGCAGAATGCCGTGACAAATGGACAGGCCCAGGCCAGCACCCTTACCCGGGGGTTTGGTGGTGAAAAAAGGTTCGAAAAGGCGGTGCAGGTTTTCCTCGGCGATACCGAATCCCGTATCCTGCACGGTCAGTATCACGCCTCCTTGTTCGGCCTTGCGCGTGGCGATGGTGATCCGTCCGCCGTCGGGCATGGAGTCCATGGCGTTGTTGATCAGATTCAGCAGCAACTGGCGCAGAAGGGCCGGTTCGGTATGCACGACAGGCAGGTCCTGGCCGTGAATTTCTTCGATTTCGATGTTCTTCTGGGAAATTTCACGCCGCCGCAAGGCGATGGTGTCCGATACCAGGGGGTTGATGTCCACGTCGCGGATGATGCCGTCTGTCTTGCCGCCAAAACTCAGAAGTTTGAGCGTGATCTCCCGGCAACGTCCAACCTGCATGGAAATCTGACGCAGGGAATTTCGTAAATCGTCGCTTCCGGGGACCTCACGCAGGGCGTCGCGCTTGAGGATGTCCTGCATCCACCCGGCTTCTTCGCCGATGATGGCCAAGGGGTTGTTGACCTCATGGGCAATGCCCACGCCCAATTGGCTGATGGCGTCGAGTTTTTGGACCTGGGCTTGCTGGTCAGCCAACAAGGCCTGCTCTTCCTCGATTTTTCTCTGGATACGAGCTGCTTTTCGAGCCGAGAGAGCCACGGTTGCGATGAGCAAGGCCAAGCCGGCCACGCCGGCAGCAGTCAGGCGCATTGTCCAGGCATCATGGGCTTGCAGGATTTCCAGTTCATCGCGCTGGGCAACCAGCATCCACTCGGGGTTGGCCGCAACCGGCGCGACTGCATACCACAAGGTTGTTCCTTTCCATTCCCGTTTGCGGACCGTTCCTGCGTTGGGCTGATCCGGCGTCAAGGCCTGGTCTGCTTTGTCCAGGATGTTTCCGTGCAGGACGGAACGTGTCTGCAATATCCCGTCCCGGTTGATGAGAAACACTTCGCCGGCGCGGCCGAGGCGGATGTTGTCCAGCATGGAACTGAACGTGACGGCGTTGGCCGACAGATATATTGCCAGCTGTTGGTCCGCCGCTTGGGCTCGGCGGATAAGAAAAAAATGTGCAGGCCCTGCCGTTGCGGGATAGACCGGGGTGATGAACGCGCTGCTTTGGTTGTCCTGCCAGAGCGATGTCAGGATGGCTGCAGGCAGACTGCCGGGTGAGCCGCTGGAAAAAACGGTCTGACCGTGCTGGTCGACAACGGCCAAGCCGTCCAACCAGTCATGGGCGTCTTTTATTTCGGCAAAGAGTGCTTCCACCTGCGCGGTGCTTGATGAAACGTGGACAGCGGCAAGGGCGTCGAGGGTGGTCAGCGCGGATTGCAGCCTGGTCTGGACCTCCCGGGCATAGATCTCGGCGGAGTATTGAATTTTTTCCGACGCGATGCGCTGGAATTCGTGTTCGGCGGCGGCCAGGGCAAAGACCAAGGCTCCGACCGCGACCAGAAAAGCGGGAATGGCCGAGGACAGGATGACGGTTCGAATCAGACGTTTCTGGGTCTGCTGAAGGCGCTGGCGAAGCATGAACACTCCTTGACGGAGCCTGGCCGAAGCAGCGTCCGCACGGAGCGCTGGGTGTCGAGGATCGCGTCTTGTAACATGGCGTCTCGGAGTCGGCGGGTTTGGGTGTGCTCATGCGGGCCGTCAACTGGCTGGTGCCGTGGATGATTTTCCGCAGAGCTGACAAAGCCGCTTCCCTGTGGCGGGATGCCTCAGGGAAGCGGCTGCAAAACAAGGGGTGTCGGCTTTTAGAAACGCATGCTCTTTTCCATTCTGTCCAGGAGCGAGCGTTCCTCGGCCTTGCGCAGGCGTTCGTCGCGTTCCAGCTTGACCTTGTAGGCCTCCTGAATTTTGACCACCAGATATTCATACTCGCACGGCTTCATGAGGTAATCGTATGCGCCCATGCGCATTCCTTCCACCGCTGAAGACACGTCGCCGTGACCGGTCAGCATGATCACTTCCACGCCGATGTGCTGGGCTCGGATTTCCGACAGGGTTTCCAGTCCGCTCATGCCCGGCATCTGGATGTCGAGAACGACAACGTCCATTGCACCTTTGGCCAGAATTTCCAGCGCGGCCATTCCCGACCCGGCCTCGGCCACTTCGTATCCGGTTTCCTTCAGCCGCTTGGCCAGGGTGTTGCGGAATGGCTCTTCGTCGTCAACGAGCAGTAATTTGGGAAAGCTGTCCATCTTATCCTCCTTTGACCTGCAGTGGCGAGCAGTCTCGGTTTGTTGTGATTTAAGATATCGGAATTTTTTTATATCAATGTAGGTGAAAGTTCAACGTTTTTGGCGGGGCCTTGCGGCCCC
>CAZYZA010000178.1:0-3838 GCA_964651415.1 uncultured Desulfovibrionaceae bacterium | reverse complement strand
CTGCGGGGAATCGGACTGATTTTCTGTTCCCTTACCTGCTTCGTCACCCCCTGCATCGGGCGGCAACGGAGGCAGGATTTCTTCTGGTGCGGGTGCGTCCTCGGGCTTGGGCGGCTCGGTGTGATCCTGCACCGTGAATTTGGCCTGGCCCGAGGTCAAAACCTCCATGCTCCCATCCGGACCGGCCACAGCCACAACCACTCGAATCCTGCCCGGACCGGGTTGGCCGGCAGTGAAGTCGACAGTTGCTCGATCCTCGTCGTCCAACTGGCAGTTCTCACATGCCCAGCGGTAGACAAAATCTCCCGTGCCAAGAAAGCGCTCCGGAATGTCAGCTGTGGCCGTGATGCTCTGTCCCGGTTTGGCCGTGGCCGGCTTGACGCTGACAGTCAAAAAATTCTCATCAACGCGCACCGGCAGAGTCATCGCCAAGGCGGCCTTGGCTTTGGTCGCCCCAGTACGCTCAAAAACAGCCGTTATGGTCACGGGCTCAAGTTGGTGCGTGGTCACTCGCGCCTGCAAGGCTTGGGAAGATTTGACCGTACATCCGGGAGCGGCCAGCCACGTGATCTTGAGGGCACCCTGGTCTATCTCCTTTTGCAATGCATCATCCTTGACGCGCAGCTCCACGGACATGGCCGTGTCCAGGATGAGAAACACCTGCTCCCCTGCCAGCGCCGCGCCCTGCTCAACCTGAGCCTGTAATTCCTGACTCAATCCATACAACGCTTTGACCTCTTCCAAGGCAGCGTTGTATTCTGTGGTGAACGCTTTGGAGCGGGTAGAACCATCGTTATCGGCTTTGTCCAAAACCATGCGCCAGGGAAAAATAACGTTTGCCAGGATGTCGTAAGCCTGCCGGTCCACGGAATCGGAGACATTGGGTTCTCGCTTGGCGATACGCATCAGATCGCGCCGGATCTTGCCCAGGTCCGAGGCAAAACCAACCTTGGATTGCTCGGCCTTGCGCAAGTCATCTTTGGGAATGCCCGACCAGACAAATGCCAGCGGTTTGGCATGGGCGTAACCAGTCCGTTCCTCAATGGTCGAGGGGATGGTGGCGCTCAGTTCCCAGATCCGAGTGTAGGCGGTCAGAGCCTCCTGCCAGACCTGCCCCGAGGCCAGCAGCTTTTCCTCGGCCGTCCCCCGGGTCAGAGCATCCGCAGCTTTTTTGGCCAGGGCTCCCACCGCGTCCACCAGCTGGACCTCAAGGTCTGAGCCACGAAGCTGCTCAAATTTTTCCTGCAAAGCGGCCAGTTCCTGAGGCAACGTTGTCGACGCATCAAGAGTGGTCCGTTTCTGCTCGGCCAGCAGAATGAGTTGGGGAACCATGATGGTTTGGGCCACGACGGTGCGCCTGTTGGCCATCTGATTCTGGAGATGTTCATACAGCTTGGCCCATGGCTTGCCCTTGTCCGCATTGACCACAAACTCGAATCCGGCGACATAATTCACGTATCCGGCCAGAGCACCGCCCACGTTGCCCTGATAGAAATATTGCGACGCCTCGCTCCAGTTGATGGCGTCCAAATGCTGCTGAATGGCCAGGCGCATTTGCTCCATGGTCGCATCCTGGGGTATGAACTGCCCGTCCAAAACCTTGAAGGATTTTTCCGAAAGGTTGTTCACGTAGTATTCCAGGCCGGACACCGCATGGCGGACCCGTACGGCCTTGGTCTTGAACAGGAAATCATAAACCTCATCCCGGGAATAGGCGGTACCGTCGGGCAGGGTGACGCCCGTGAGCTTGGCTCCCTCCTCGCCGACCTCAAAGTCTCCGGCATAAACCAGGATGTCCACCAGCCCCTCGCCCACGGTTTGCAATTGTATGGCCCCGCCGACGGTCCAGGACAGATACATGACGTCCCCGGCCAGGACAAAAGGCCAAGCCGGAGTGAAATACAGAGCCTCCTTGGCAAACATGAGCACCGTGGACGGAGTCAGACCTTCCGTGCCCAATTTCTTGGTCGACATGCCTCCGGGAACAAAATCAATCAGCACAAAGGCCGCATCGCTCAAATCCTTCATCTCTCCTTTCTGCCATTCCTGGTACATGGTCCAGGTGGCGAAGGGAGCCATGGCCAAGCCCTCGATCATAAATTTCTGGGCTGTTTGGCTGGACAGCATTTTCCACAAAAAGGTGTCGCCATTGCTTTCAGCCAGCACCTTCTGCAGTTGTTTTGCGCCCTCGGCACTCTTGCTCTGCATACGCTGAGCAGCCACTTCGGCCAGGGTTTGGCGTACGTGACGTCCATTCTGCCCCGCCTCGCTCATGGCCGTGATCAGACCCTCCGGAGTTCGCGCCCTGGCCCAGGTGGTCACGCCTCTGACGACGACTTTCTTTGCCGCCTCATCTGTCAATATGGTCGCATCAAAGGCCGCAGTATACAGCACCCTGTAAAACAGATCGATCTTTTCTGCTGCTGCACCCATCTTCTTGAGAATATCAGGCACCACTTCCTGCAAGACATGGGCGTGTCCCGTCTGGTCCATCAAGGCAAAGCCCGCTGCCATTTCATGAATCATGCGTCTCAATTCCGGGTGCCGGGCGATGTTGAGCGCACCCTTGCCGGCTTCTTTCTCGGCCTGGGCCACCATGAGTTGCAGTTTGCGGGTCGTGCTGAGAATGACCGACTCAAAAGCGTCGGATTTCAGGGTCTGCAGATTGTGATGTCTGAAAAAGGCGGCTGCCGCCTTGCCGGTCTTATCCTGGTATGCCGCCCGCAGTTGTTCTCCGACCTCGCGGAAATATGAAGTCTGTCGCCCGCCCATGGACGCGGCGTCCGTAAAGGACCCGGCGGCGTCCATGGCCGCGTAGATGCGCAGCAGATATTTGACCTGCTCACGCTGGGTAACGCCTGCGTGCCCCATTTGCCGAACAGCGCTACCGTACATTGTCAGAGGTCCGAATTTTTTCAAATCCGCTGCAATGGTCGCCACATCCACAATTCCGGCCAAGGTGCTGCCGGCGTTCTTGGCCACGTAGTCCTGAACGGTCTGGGCCACAGGGAGAATCGTGTTTCCCTGTCTGGCCAGAATCACCGCCCCGCCTTTTTCCAAAATCTCTTCCCGTATCTTGCCAAAACCGGCCGCGCCCACAAAGGCGTCGGGATTGCGGATCTGCTGCACAAGCAGGTCGTAGCTGGTGGCGTCGGTGATGGAGGACAGGGAAAAGGCCGAAATCCGGGCATTGGTAAGCCCTTTGCCCTTTTTCAGCGCATTGAACTTGGCGGCAGCCTCTTCGGCCCGGGCGCCGATAAAGGAAATGTCGTCATCGGAAACCAACAAATCGTAGCGGATATTCTGCAAAGGCTTGTTGTTCAGTTGCATATGCCGGGATCCGGACGAACCGGTGCGGATGACCATCTCCACCCCGTCGCCCATTTCTTCAGCAACTTTCTTGGCCAGTTCATCAGCCAATTGAAACTGCCGACGATCTATGGCCTCGAACACTTTTTCCTGGAAAGCAGCGCCCTTGTCTCCACCGCCGCCAATCTTCACAGCTTCTTTGGCAAAAAGGTCCCGAATCGCTGCGTCGTTACGATTTACGGACAGTTGCAACGCGTCAACAGCTTGCGGCGGCAACGCATCAGGAGATTTGAGACATTGCCGAAGGAGCTGCGTAACATCATTTGGCAAATCCTGGGCCAGGCAAAAAACTGAAGAATAAAAAGAAAGAAGAGTTGCAACGATGATGTAAAACAGAATGGAATATTTCTTTCTCATGCCCTCATCTCCAGGTTTGTTCGCACCCATTGGATGGATTGTTTACCTTTTTGTGCGGTCTCCATCTTCGCACATATGATCATGTTACAGTTCCGAGCGCCGCAAAATTGAA
>CAZYZA010000177.1:0-3838 GCA_964651415.1 uncultured Desulfovibrionaceae bacterium | reverse complement strand
TTCCCGCTCCGGTTGTTGAGTCGACCGGTTCCGGCGGCGGCCATAAACTTTTCGGCGCCGGCATCGGTGCCAACACCCCGGACATCGCCAATTCCTCCCGCCGCATGAAGGACAGCGAATTCGAAGCTGCCGAAAAGAACGGTGTGACCGACATCACCGAAGCCTTGATCGGCTATGACGGCATCGCCGTGGCCCAGAACAAGGACAACGCCCCCATGAACGTGACCCTGCAGGAATTGGCCATGGCCGTTGCCGCCGACGTTCCGGTTGACGGCAAGATCGTGCCCAATCCTTACAAAATGTGGAACGAAATCAACCCCGCTCTGCCGGCCCGCAAGATCATGTTCTATGGTCCGCCGACCTCTTCCGGCACCCGCGACGCCTTTGAAGAAATGGTTGTCGAAAAAATCTGCGGAAAGATCGAAGGCTACGAAAAAGGATACAAGAAAATCCGTCAGGACAGTGCCTATGTCCCGGCCGGTGAAAATGACAACCTGATCGTGCAGAAGTTGGCCAACGACAAAGACGCCTTCGGCATCTTCGGCTTCAGCTTCCTGGAAGAAAATCCGGACAAGATTATCGGCGCGTCCATCAATGGCGTTGCTCCCACGCCCGAGGCCATTGCCGACGGCAGCTACCCCATCTCCCGCTCCCTGTTCTTCTACATCAAGAACGCCCATTACGACGTCATCCCCGGCTTGAAGGAATTCGTCGAACTGTTCATGAGCGAAAAGATGATCGGCACGGACGGCCTGCTGAAGACCATTGGTCTGGTACCCCTGCCTGACGACCTTCGCGCCAAGGCCCGACAGGACGTGCTGGACAAGAAAAAGCTGACCCTGGAAAGCCTCAAACACAAATAAGCCCCGATCGGCGACTGACCAAAGGGCTGAACCGTTGACCCGCGGCTCGGCCCTTTCATTGCTTCAACAACATCCGAGGTTCCCGTGACCACGACGCATATAGCCCAATATCTGTTTACCGGCATCCTGCCCTTGGCCCTGTGCGCCTATCTGCTTGGGCGCAAGAAAAGTCGCTCGATCCAGGATCAAAACGCCCGATTCAAGATATCGGAAAACCTGTTCGGCTGGTTTGCGGTGACCAAGATGCTCCTGCCGGCAGTGCTGGTCAGCTTTGTCGCCTCCATACTTGATCTCTTCGACCTGATGGAGGTCCCCTGGACCATGGTCGCCGCTTCGGCCCTGGCTCTGGGAGCAGGCGCCATGTGGCTCGGGCTCAAGGCCATCAACCCCGCACTGAAGGTCCGCACCGCCCTGGAGACGACCATCATCCGCGTACTCTTGCTGGCGTCTTTTATCTCCATACTGACGACTATCGGCATTGTCCTGTCCATTGTCATCGAAGCCACACATTTCTTCCGTATCGTCAATTTCTGGGATTTCCTGACCGGCACCGAGTGGAACCCCGACAACGCCCAGATCGGGCCAGACGGCAAAATCCAGCCATATTTCGGGTCAGTCCCACTCTTTGCCGGTACGTTCATGATCACGCTCATCGCCATGACCGTGGCCATCCCGGTGGGTCTTTTTTCGGCCATTTGCATGTCCGAATACGCGTCCCTGCCGGTGCGCCGCGTGGCCAAGCCGGCCCTGGAAATTCTGGCCGGCATCCCCACAGTGGTTTACGGATTTTTCGCAGCCATCACGGTCAGCCCCCTGATCGTCCAGGTAGCCGATAGCATGGGTCTGCGGGCCGACTTCACCAACGCCCTGAGCCCCGGGCTGGTCATGGGCATCATGATCATCCCGCTGGTTTCCTCCCTGTCCGACGACGTGATCAGCTCCGTGCCCCAGAGCCTGCGTGAAGGATCCCTGGCTCTTGGCGCCTATCCGTCCGAAACCATCAAACGCGTTGTTCTTCCCGCAGCCCTGCCGGGCATTGTCTCGGCCTGTCTGCTGGCCGTTTCCCGCGCCGTGGGTGAAACCATGATCGTGGTCATGGCCGCCGGCCTGCAACCCAATCTGACCTGGAATTTCCTGGAAGGCATGACCACGGTCAACGTGCGCATTGTCGACGCCCTGACCGGCGACCAGGCCTTTGACAGCCCGGAAACCCTGGCCGCCTTCGGCTTGGGCCTGGTGCTGCTGACCCTGACCCTGGGGCTGAACATTATTTCCCTGACCGTCATTCGCAAATTCCGTCAGAAATACGAATAGGAACCGCCATGACCATCCAGATTGATCCGCGCAGCCTACGCAAACGCAAAAATAGCGAAGCCAAGTTCAAGGCCTTGTCCTACATGGCCATTTCCGTGGCCGGAATTTTCCTGGTCGTCTTTTTTGCCGACATTATTCGCCAAGGCTACACCGCCTTTCAACAGACCGAAATTCTGGTCGAGGTCAACTACACCCAGGAAATTTACGACAACCCGCGCTCTGCCATCGACGCCACTATCGCCCCCCTGGTCAGCCGGGGCGTGACCCGTATCCTTCCCCTGGAGCTGCGGGAAAATCCCGGCCTGATGGGAAAAACGGAAAAACGCTGGGTTCTGACCACCGCGGAAGTGGACCAGTACGTCAAAGGCAAGGCCAACCGTCTCAAGCCAAAAGAAATCGCGCTGGTCGACGAGTTGCTGGCGGCCGGGACCATCAAGAAAGCCTTCAACATCGGCTTCTTCACCCACGGCGATTCCAAATTGCCGGAAATGGCCGGCATCATGTCGGCGGCAATCGGGTCCATCTATCTGCTTGGCATCACCTTTGTCTTCAGCTTCCCGGCCGGAGTCATGGCCGCCATTTATCTGGAGGAATTTGCCCCGGACAACCGTCTGATGCAGATTGTCGAAGTCAACATCAATAATCTCGCGGCCATTCCGTCCATCCTCTTCGGCCTGCTCGGCCTGGCCATTTTCATCAATTTCATGGGCCTGCCCAGATCCTCGGCCCTGGTCGGCGGCCTGACCCTGGCGCTGATGACCCTACCGGTCATCATCATCTCGACCCGCGCCGCCATCCGAGCCATTCCGGACTCCATCCGCGAAGGGGCCCTGGCTCTGGGCGCCACCCACTGGCAGGTGGTCTGGGATCACATCCTGCCCCTGTCCCTACCCGGCATCCTGACCGGAACCATCATCGGGTTGGCCCGGGCCATCGGCGAAACCGCGCCGCTCCTGATCATCGGCATGGTCGCCTACATCCAGGACGTGCCGCGCGGTCTGACCAGTTCGGCCACGGTTCTGCCGGCCCAGATCTATGTCTGGTCCTCGGAATCGCTGCGCGCCTTTACCGAACGCACCTCGGCCGGCATCATTGTCCTGCTGGTGGTCCTCCTGTCCATGAACGCCTTGGCCATCCTGTTGCGCAACAAATACGAGCGCAAGTGGTAGGCCGCACGCACTCAGTAATGACGAAAGGCCGGCGCCCCCTGGAGGGACGCCGGCCTTTCGCGTTGTTTGCTGTTGAGCGTATCAGAGACCGCAGGCGTCCTGCAGGTAGCGAAAGCGCAAGTTTCGGGTGACCAGCACCGGGCAGGTCGCGCCTTCGAGCACGCGGGTGACCACGCTGCCCATGATCACATTCTCCAGCACGGACAAACCGCGCGATCCGATGACAATCAGATCGCAGTCCAGCTCGTCCTGCAAATTGAGGATAACATAATCCGGACGGCCGCTGCGGGTGATCAGCTCCACATCCATGCCGCAAGGCTCCAGCATTTTCTTGTATTCTTCGAGTACGGCCATAGCCTTGGCCTCTTTGGCCTTGCGCACTTTCTCGGCCATCTCCCCGCCGATGGTCATGTTGACCGGCTCGGTCACGTTGAGCAGATAGATTTTCGGATACCTGGAATTGACCAGATGCGCGCCGTATTTGGCCGCGTT
>CAZYZA010000176.1:0-3847 GCA_964651415.1 uncultured Desulfovibrionaceae bacterium | reverse complement strand
CTAAGAGTGTCAGGCAGCATTTGGGAGAGGCCTGATGGGTTTGGTGCGAAACATGCCCAAACAAGGCGCTGTAGGCGACGTTTGACCCGCCACCTACTTTTGCAGGCGTCGATTCAAACGCACCTTTACTCAAGCGTTAGCACTTCATCGCGCACGGCGGCTTTCTTCCACATCCTCCGCGAGCCAAGCCTTGATCAGCGACTGGTAAGGCATATCACGCTTGTTCGCTTCGATTTTGATGCGATCAAGCAGAGCTTCCGGCAAGCGGAGCGATATTGTTTTGGTTGAGGGCTTCAGGTTTGGAAAAAAAGCGGGCCGAGCTTGGCTCCAATCCACATAGTCGGTGGAATCATGGCTTTCCCAAAATTCTCTTTCTTCTGCAGCGCTTTTAAACTCGGGCACCTTTTTAAATTTGCTCATAAATTGCCCTCTCTTTACGGTGCATATCACGAGCGGAAATCACCCGGACCAGAGTACCGTTACCTCTCAATGTAAAAGTGATGTGCAGCAAACGTGCATCGTCGGTTTCCCCAAGGGCGTGAAAACGGACTTCCATTTGACTGTGCTTGCTGTCTTCCAGAACCAGCAGCGGTTCATTGAAGAAGATTTGTTCAGCTTCGGACTGAGAAACATCATGTTTTTCCACGTTTTTACGTGAATTTCCCTCGTCCCAGTCAAAACCCGCTATCTGCGCCCAGTCGATCATGACTGTATATTGTCAAAATATACATAGCTGTCAACCGGCGCTCACCACAGTACCGGGCAGAACACGGGAAAAACCGCGCGCCCCCATCCCAAACCGTAGGCTTTAAAGGGAAAACCATGCCCGTGATGACGATCTGATGCGCAAGGCCTGCAAGCGACAACTCCTACCGACCCTTGAGCGCCTTGGATTTACCGGCAAATCTTCCACATTTCGGCGACTGCGTTGCCATGAAAAAACATAACCCTGCGCTTAACTCGGACGCCCTACATGCCGCTTCTTCGCGGCATTTCGCGCGTCGACTAGATCCACGTTACCCCTAAAACTTGACTTGCGGTCCGAATATGGCACTGTTTATGGACCGGAGGTAAATTTATGAACATTACAAACGATATCAAGCCAGTTACGTATTTAAAATCACGGGCAGCCGAGTTGCTCAATCAAATCAATGAAACGCATCGTCCTGTTATCATCACCCAAAATGGCGAACCGCGGGCTGTACTTCAAGACCCTAAGAGCTATGAAAATATGCGTAATGCCATTGGGCTTTTAAAACTTATTTCAACAGGGGAAGCCGATGTCAGGGAGGGACGAACTGCGTCACAAGACGATGTGTTCGACGAAATCGAGAGATCACTTAAAGAAGACCATCAATGAACAAAAAATATCACATTACATGGGCTGCTGTTGCGCAAAGTGATTTAAAGCAAATAGTTGATTATATAGCACTTGATAGCCCAGACAATGCGATAGAAACACTAAAAAAAATCAGACAAAAAGTGTCCGAACTCTACACATTGCCTGAACGTGGCAGGATTGTAACGGAGTTGAAAGATCAGGGCATACACATTTACCGAGAAATTATTGTTCCTCCGTGGCGCATTATTTACAGGATATCAGACACAACTGTTTTTGTTTTATCCGTCATAGATGCAAGGCGGAATGTCGAAGACATTTTACTAAACCGACTCGTCAAATAAAAGGTCCTTCCGGAATTGCTATGGGTGCCTTCAAACTGATCGCGGGTAGATATCAAGGCCGCCACAAGAAAAGCAAATCGCGGCCTTGCAGTTTTCCACATTCCGAGACCCACAGGCCTTGCGCTTGATCGCCATGTTTTTGTTGTTCAACACCTCGACCATGAATCTCATGACCGACGCCGTACGGAGCCCGGCATGACATACAATCCCGCCATCCATCACCGCCGGTCCATTCGTTTGCGGGGTTACGATTATTCCCGGGCAGGATTGTATTTTGTGACGATCTGCACGCAAGGACGGCGTTGCCTGTTCGGCGATATTGCGGACGGTACGATTCAATGCACCGCCGCCGGAGAAATGGTGCGCACCGTGTGGGAGGAAATCCCATCCCATTACCCAGGTGTCGAAATCGACCAATTTGTGACCATGCCCAACCATATCCATGGCATCATCGTCATCGTAGGGGCAGGCCCCCGTGCCTGCCCTGCCCCCGATTCAGGTCCCCGTGCCTACCCTGATGATATGGGACAAACGTGCACATCAGGGCAAACGTGTCAAAAAGGGCAACCACGGGGGGTTGCCCCTACGGGATATTCGTTGCCGGACGTGGTGCATCGGTTTAAAACCATGACCACAAAAAAAGACAGACGGGGTAAAATTGCATGGGTGGCAACCCTTCGACAAAAAATTATGGCAACGCAATTATTGGGAACATATCATCCGTAACGAACAGGAATTGTTCCGCATCCGGCGTTACATTGAGAACAACCCCGGCCACTGGGCTGCCGACACATTGAACGGCGGGCCGGGCAATCAGGTTTTGGAACCGCACGCTGCATACGGATGGGAATCATGGATGACATGACCCTTGCCCATCCACAACGAACTCCATCCCTCTCACAGGAGCCTCCCCATGGAATCCGAATTTGCATCAAACATTCGCCGCACTGCCGAAGATTCTTTTGCTTCCGGCCTCTATTGCGCGGAGAGTGTTGTCCTCGCGCTGGCTGATGCCCAGGGCGTTGCGTCCGAACTTCTGCCCAGAATCGCCACCGCCTTTTGCAGCGGCATGGGCCGCACGCGGGGAACCTGCGGGGCGCTCACCGGTGCGATCATGGGTGTGAGCCTTGCCTTTGGCCGTTCTGAGCCCGGCGAACCGGTGCAACCTGCATACACCGCGACCGAACGCCTGATCCGGGAATTCGAGGAGGCGTTTGGCGCCCGCGACTGTCATGTCCTCCTGGGGTGCGACCTGGGCACACCTGAAGGTCAGGCCATGTTCCGCGACAGGAAGTTGGGACAACAGTGCACCGAATACACCGGCAAGGCCGCAGAAATTGCCGCACGTATCATCGAGAATCTGGCGCATCCCGCGATGCCGGAGAACAGCCGCTAACGGCCTGAATACTTTGATCTCGCCCGGCAATCGTCACCCCGCCCCTCCATTCACGTAAAGCCGCATCTCCCACATTGGCCTGCACCCAAGGCCACATACGAAATACAGACACAACGGTCGGGACAGGGACGCCCCCTTTCCTGACCGGGGCAGGAATTTTCCCGTTTGGGGTGGAAAAGTTAGCGGCTTTGAACAATGCCGCTGCAGAAATACACCCGTACGGAGGATCATCATGTTCGAATTTCCGTTTTCACAGCCCGGTCAGGAGGCGCATCCCGGCGGCAGGCCCGGTCTGGGCGCACGCCTGCTGCCCCTGGTCCTCGCCGCTGTCCTGACCTACTCTGGTGCCTGGGCCGAAGAGACCAGCCCCAATGCGGACAAAAGCCCGGTGGCCATGGAAAAAATCACGGTCACGGCCAATAAGATGGAGGAGGACCTGATCAAGGTACCCCAGAGCATCACCGTCATCGACGAGGTCATGCTGGAGGAAAAGGGCATCAAGAGCGTGCCCGACCTCATCCGCGAGATTCCGAACATGTCCGTCAGCTCCACGGCTCACGGCAACGCGGTCAACTTCCGTGGCCTCAATCCATCCATGTTCACCAACAACAACCCCGTGGTCATCTACATCGACGGCGTGGCCCACAGCGGACGAGAAGGATTTGATGCCTCCCTGGCCAATGTCGAACGGGTCGAGGTGCTGCGCGGCCCACAGGGCACCCTGTACGGCAAGGACGCCATCGGTGCGGTCATCAACATCGTGACCAA
>CAZYZA010000175.1:0-3877 GCA_964651415.1 uncultured Desulfovibrionaceae bacterium | reverse complement strand
TTCTGCCCCGCCATGCGTGCCCAGGCGCTCGCCAGCCCTCCCATCCGAACCCAAATATTTGCCATCAGCGTCCAGCCGCGCTAGGTCTGTCTGCAAACACCCGGAGGCAGACCACCATGACCCGTCCAGGAATCCAACGGATCGGCGCGCTTGTCCTGCTTGCCACCCTGTGCAACCTGCTCCCGATTTTAACCGCCACCGCGCAATCCTCCATCGTCGCGGCAGAAACCCGACCAGACTCCGGCACGCACAGCCTGGCCGGTTCCGAGCCCATGACCGTCCGAGCGCTGATCGCCTTTGATCTTCTGCCCCGCGAAACCATGATAACCCTGGTCGACCTGCGCGGTCGGGGCATCGACCTGCTCGGGGCCACGTCCGACACGCTCGAAGATCTCCTCGCCCATTCCCCGACGCTGACCGGCACCGACAGACAGGCCATCCAGCAGATCCTGAGCAGCCTGCATGCCGCTCAGATCGGCATGACGCAGGCACAGTCGCTGCCGGAAGCCGATCAGCCCGTCCCGGTTTCCAGCCGTCCTGCCCCGCCCTCTCTGCCGCCCATGTCCCTGCCGCCAGCCCTGCCCATGGTCGAACTCGGCAGCGCCCAGTACGCCGGACTGATCACCACGGCCAAAGAAGCCACGCGAACGTTGATGGGAGAGATATCCGCAGAGGAAACTCAAAAATTCGAACAACGCTGGGCCGCGTACTACGGGCATCCCTCGGCCGAGATCATGGACTATTTCCGTCAGGCCACCCCTCTTCTCTCGGAATTCCTGAACGTGCGCGAAGCGTTTGCCGCCACCTCCGCAGCCTTTGACGACGCCTGGGAAGAGGCCGTGCTGGCTGCGGAATACGAGAGCGAGGACGGGACCGACGCGGCCCTGGCCCAGGCCGACATGCTGAAGCAATACCTGCAGGCCCTGGAAGCCCGCGCCACTGTCCTGGCGCAGAAGCTGGCGGAAATCGGCGAGGCCCCGGACCCGGTCCAGCTCAAGGAAGCGGCCAGGGCCAGGCACCTGTCGGCCATGGAGGTTTTGCAAAGCCTGCTCCCGCAACCTGCGCCGGCCGAAGGTGTTTGGGTCGGCGTGACGGAATACGATGAAGACGGCTTTATCCAGGGTGTTCGGGGCAATCCCGTGCTGTTCGTGGTCTATGCGCCAGGGCCGCCGGATGCCCCCGACTACCGGACGCTGTTTCTGCATGCGGATGCTGACGACAAGGCACACGCCTACGTCGGCATCTTCGGCCTGACCGGGGACAGTCCCGACATGGTCGAACTGCTGGAAACCATCCATGAAGACAGCCTGCGCCACGTTTACGAGGTGGTGTACAGCGCCGAGGAAAAAGACATCGTCACCCTCAGCGCCTCCCGCGCGCCGTCCGGGGAACGGATCGTCTATCCTCAATCCGTGGCCCTGGAAATGATCGAAGCGGCCTTTGCCGCAACCCGCACGGAACAAGTCCGCGAACGGACAGAACTTGAATCCACGAATAACCCGCACGGCGACATGCTTGCCGGCCTGTCCATGTTCGAACGCGGCGCCCTGTCTGAAATGGACCGGATCCGCCGTCACCATGCCTGGACCCCGGCCTTTGTCCAGGCAAGCGGACAGTGACTACGGGAACGGCCTTTTTCCGAAAAAACCACGCTGGCTCAAGACCGGCAGGCCTTGTCCGACCTCATGGCCCGCATCCTCGGCCCGCTTCAGGACCCATCGCAACTCATCGCACAGCAGTCGGAAAACGCAACGGAACAAGAGCCGAATCCGGACCGGAGCGCGGAAGAGGCCGAAGAAGCCCACCGGCGGGAGCGCATCGCATTTCACCGTCAGAACATCCTGATCATCGAACGCACCCTGGCCCGCGACCAGACCGAACTGTCACGGGAAACGGACCCGGGGCGTCGGAAGGCCCTGGAATTTCGCGTTGTCGGCGCGTTGACCGACCTGCAGGGAGAAAAGGATCTCATCGCCTCCATCCAGACAGGGGAAAACGTGCGCACGCGCACCGCCTTTGACGACTACGCCCACGCCGCCTTTGTCGCCAATATCCACCAGAGTCAGCAGGAGATCGTCCGTTTTCAGCGCGCCTGCGACGGCTTGTTCAAACTGGCCGGGATGCTGCCCGGAGAGGACGGAGCCAAGGCCCGCGAATTCGTGGAGCGCCAGCTTTCTGCCGACGTGCTGCACAACCTGGATCACGCTGCGGTGCAGCGCATTGCCGAAGCCCTCGGCAAACAGGTCGAGGGCCACTATCTGGCCCGGCAGGCCCAAAGCGAGGAAGAAGCGGCCTGGGCCGGACTCGGTCTGGAAGCGGCGCAAAACGTGAAGGCCGGCGCCGACACGGGAATGATGGTGCTTTCGTTGTTCGGCGGTCGCCACGTGGACCTGGCCTACCAGGCCGCCACCGGCTACATTGAAGGCGGTCCGGCCGAAGCCGTGCTGCGTACGGCCACGCGGCTCGGAACCACGGCCAGCGCGGCTGCGGAAGCCATGCGCGGCTACCGGGCCGGAGGTCTGGGCGAAGCGGTCAAGCGCGGAACCATCTCCTTTGCCACATCCAAGGCCCTGGAATACGGCATGAGCAAGATCCTGGGCGGGGGCGGCCCGCAGCGCGACGCCAAGACCGGGGCCGGCGTAAAGCCTAAACCCGGCCCGGCGGCCAAACCCCAGGGACCCGGCCAGACGGTCGCCCGCCCCATGACGCCCGTGGAAAAGCAGGCTCTGGAGCAGTTCAAAAGAGCGCGAAAAGACGGTGAATCCATGGTCAGGGATTTCCGTCAGGCCCAGAAACGCCTGACCGAGGCCGGGGCGGCCGGCCGACCGGCCTCGGAAATCATGGCCCTGCAAGCACAGGTCCGCAACCGGGCCGCAGCCATCAACGGCAATCCCCACGCCAAAAATTTCCTGAAATACAAGGCAGACGCCCTGTCTCAGCGGGCCTACAACGCCCATCTGCGCGCCGTGCACGCCGATGTCGAGGCCAGATTTCACGCCAACATGCAGGCCCGGGGATGGAACCAGCAACCGCTGAAGGAATTCCGCAATTCGGCCAGCGCCGGGTCCGTGGGCATGGATTTCGACATCGGCTTGAACGAGGCCATGGCCAGGAACCTGACCAGAGGAGGCAAACCGGCCAAGCTGCACCAGTGGCAGGTCGAAGCCCAACAGGCCTGGAACGATGCCTACAGAAGCTCCACCGGCCGTAACGCCTCCCAGGCCTGGGAAACCGTGACCACGAGCATCCACGCCGAAAGCTACAAGGATCTGGCCTGGCTTTCCGAGGACAAGACCGGGCTGTCCAGGGCCTGGGGGCAGCAGGCGGCCGATGTCACGCGCTACAAAACCTGGCACATGCTCAACGACCCGAACCTGAGTCGGATGGAGCAGCTGCAGGAAATCAGTCGAGGCGCGGCCAAGGACTTCGACACCAAGGTCCGGCCACTGATGTCCAGAGTCACCCCGACCGCTGCCAGTCGGGACAAGTTTTCCAAGGCACAGGAGCATTGGGAACAGGTGTTCACCGTGCTGACCGATTTCGGCAACAACACCATCGACCCGATCACGGCGGATCGACGGATTCGGGAACTGACGGCCGGCCAGAGCATCCCGGACGTCGTCGAGAACATGGCCACCATGATGGAAGGTCTGGTCAAATTCGGGGCCGGTTCCTGACATCCGCGACACGATCGACGGACAAGACGGCATCTCAGCATCGCCCCACCCGTGAAACACCGCCACGGATCCGAGCGGGACCACCGCCGGAGCAGGATTTTGCCTGCGCCCTCCTGGCCGCACGGCTGCCGCTGACAAACAAAACCTCGCCTGCGCATCCGACAACATGAGATGAGCAGGCAGACCCTACGGAATCACGG
>CAZYZA010000174.1:0-3999 GCA_964651415.1 uncultured Desulfovibrionaceae bacterium | reverse complement strand
CTCCCCCAGCAAAGCACCCTGGCGGGCATACCCCGAAGGGGTGGGTGCCTTTTATGCGGCCGACCATGCTGACCCGGCAAGGGGTGACCACCCCGGCCCTTCGGGCCACCCCTCCTTGGCAGGAGGGGAGTTGAAGCGCGGCTTCCCTCTGATCTCAACGGCTTGAGCACTGACGTATACGTACATGGACGCTCAACCCGGATGAGCCTAAAAAAGGCCGGTCGCATCGCAACCGGCCGCTGTATCACGTGTGATCGCTTTGGCTCAGGGTGCAGTAGCTTTCCGTGGCATTGCGGGCCAGGCCGGCACCGGCCTGTTCGTACATGTTGATGGCCGCGCAGACCCCGGTGGCCGCGAGTTCTTCCATCTCCTCGGGATAACGGGCAATGGCGGCGACCTTGCATTTAAAGTCACGGTTGCGCAGTTGTTTGGCCGCGTACATGTTGCCTTGATGATTGGGCATGGCCAGGATGACCAGCTCCAACTTGTCATCCTTTTCCAGTTTCATCCAGAATTCCGTGTCGCAGGCGTCGCCGAGAATGACGTTGCGGCCCTGGGCGCGGTTGAAATCAACCCGGTCCGGGGAATGTTCCACGCCGCAAATTTCCCGGCCCATGGTCTTGGTCAGCTCATCGTACGCGCCGGAGCCGATGCGGCCCATGCCGAAGATGATGGCCCGGACCGAGCTCAGGTTGATCGGGGCGTCTTTGGGATGGCAGAACGGACGTTCAAAGCGGGTCAGCCAGGTGAACATGGAGCGGTAGACAAATTCCGAGTGTGTGCTGAGCGGAGCGGAGATCGCAAAACTGATGCTGACGGTCATGGCCGTGATCAGCAGCCAGTCCGCTGACAAGAGGCCCTGGCCCACGGCAATGGCCGCGACAATCAGGCCGAACTCCGAATAATTGGTCAGGGTCAGGGATGAAAAGAGGCTGCTGCGGGCGCGCAGGCCGAAACGGCTGACAATAAAATGATAGATGCCGGCCTTGATCGGCAGGAGCAGGCACAGCAGCACTGCGGCGATCAGCATGGGGACAGTGGGCAGCCCCTCCATGCCGATGGACAGGAAAAAGCCGACCAGCATCAGTTCTTTGAAGCCAAACAGGGCTTTAGACAGTTCCGAGGCGCGGTGATGCCCGGCAATGAGCACGCCGATGACCAGAGCGCCCAGATCCGGTTTGAGGCCGACCAGGGCGAAGCCTTCGGCTCCGACGCCCAGCGCAATGAACAGACCGCAGAGAATAAAGAGTTCGCCTCGACCAGCCATGTCCAGCAGTCGGTACAAGACCGGTCGAAGCAAGGGGAGGGCCAGGACGCTCAAGGCCCAGATGCTTGGAATCTTGCCGGATGACGCGCTGAGGTAGACCACGGCGAAGACGTCCTGCATGACCAGGATGCCGATGGCGATCTTGCCGTAAAAGGCTGTCAGGTCGCCTTTTTCCTCCAGAACCTTGACGGCAAAAACCGTGCTTGAAAAGGACAGGGCAAAGGCCAGGATGAGCATGGTCTGCCAGGACATGTCCATGAGAGGCGAGGGGAATAGCATCTGTCCCGCCAGCAGCACCAAATACATGAACCCCGTGGTCACGCCCATTTGGGCCGTGGTGCTGGCCCAGATTTCGGGTTTGAGCAGACCGCGTACGTCCAGCTTCAGACCGATGGAGAAGAGCAGCAGGGTGATGCCGAGATCGGCGACAAAATCCAGACCGTTCGGCGGGGTCAGCCCGGCCATGTTGTACGCGAATCCGGCGACCAGAAATCCGACCATGGGTGGCAGACCGATACGGGTCAGGGCCAGACCAAAGGCAAAGGCGAAACTGACGAGGATGACGAGCATTGTGTTTCTCTGGGTGCATCGCACCGGATATGGTTTGTCGAAGTTGAAGCGAATAAGATCAATAGTCTGCAGGACGGGTGCATAGACACCGTCACTTGGGGCTGTCAATGATGGCTGGGCCGCAAGCCGGCGGCTTTGAGCGGGGGAGCCGACATCTGCTTGCTGTCGTCGGCATGCTTGTCTTACGGATGGAGTGGGCCGGCGGTCGCAATGTGTGTGGATCGCCGCTGCGCTTCACCTGATAACCAATGCCGTGTTGGAGTCTGTCGTGAAATCTGACGTCAAGGAAAATTTGAAGGAAGTGTCCCTGGCTGTGCTGCCCATCACCGTGGTGGTCATCCTGCTGCAGGTCTTTTTTGTCTCCCTGCCGTGGGAGAAATTTGCCCCATTTCTCATCGGCACGGCCATGGTGCTGTCCGGGCTCTTTTTGTTTCTGCAGGGGGTCAAGATCGGTCTTTTGCCCATGGGGGAAGCCGTGGGCAGCGAACTTCCCAAGCATGGTTCGTTGTTCTTCCTCCTCTTTTTCGCCTTTGTCCTGGGTTTCGCCGTGACCGTGGCCGAACCCGACGTCCGCGTGCTGGCCCATCAGGTGGAATACGTTTCAAACGGCATGATCGGCAGCAATCTGCTGATTCTGACCGTGGCCCTTGGCGTGGCCTTTTTCGTGGCCCTGGCCATGTTGCGCATTGTTTTGCGCGTGCCCATCGCCTGGCTGTACGGGGTGAGTTATCTGATCATCATCGCCCTGTCCTATGTCACGCCGGAAGCGTTCGTGCCGGTGGCCTTTGACTCCGGCGGCGTGACCACCGGGCCGGTAACCGTGCCTTTCATTCTGGCCCTGGGCATGGGCACGGTCTCCGTCATGGGCGGACGGTCTTCATTTGGCGACGGGTTTGGTCTGGTCGGGCTTGCTTCCATCGGGCCGGTCATCGGGGTGATGATTCTGGGGATGATCTACGGATGAATATCATATTGCCTTTTCTCGATCTCAGTCACGTGACCATGGAAGTGTTGCAGGCCCTGGCGCCGCTGGTGGCCTTTTTCCTCTTCTTTCAGGTCGTCTATCTCAAATTGCCGCGAGGCTTCGTTGTCAACATGATCAAGGGCGTGGCCCTGTGCGTCTGCGGTCTGATCCTTTTCCTGCAGGGCGTTCAGGTCGGCTACATGCCGGTGGGGCTGGCCATGGGAGAATTTCTTGGCGCGATCAGCGCGACCTGGTGGCTCATTCCCCTTGGCTTTGTGCTCGGGCTGGTGGCGACCATTGCCGAGCCGGCCGTGCATATTCTGAGCTATGAAGTGGAAAAGGCCTCATCAGGCAGCATTCGGGAAAAAACCATTTTGACCACCCTTTCCCTGGGCGTGGCCCTGTTCGTGGCCCTGGGCATGGCCAAGATTGTCTACGGTATCCCCATTCACCAGATTCTGGTGCCCGGTTATCTGATCGCGTTGGTCATGATGCGCTTTTGCGACGCCACATTCGTGGCCATTGCCTTTGACGCGGGCGGTGTGGCCACCGGTCCGATGACCGTGACCTTTGTGCTGGCCGTGGCCCTGGGCATCGCCACGGCCATGGACGGCCGGGACCCGATTCTGGATGGCTTCGGATTGATCGCCCTGGTGGCCATGGCCCCGATTTTGTCGGTCATGGCCCTTGGAATCATTGTTACCCGTTTGCAGAAAAGGAGCTAAAGATGGATATTCCTTTTGATCTGATTGTCAGTATCGTCAACAAAGGCGGCAGCGAGATCATCGTCAAGGCCTCCAAATCCGCAGGGGCCGAAGGCGGAACAATCATTCCGGGCCGGGGCACGGGCATCAGGGAAAAAAAGATGCTCTGGGGCATACCCATCGAACCCGAGAAGGACATTGTGCTGACCATTGTTCCGCAGGAAAAGACGCAGCCTGTGCTTTCCGCCATTGTGGAGCAGGGTGGGTTGAACCAGCCGGGGGCCGGGATAGCCTTTGTCGTGGAGCTGAAAACTGTCGCCGGCATATGTCATATGTGCCAACCGATTGAGGGTGTATCGAAATGCGATGAGTAAGCGGGGGCCGCGCGGCGCCAGCCGGCTGGAAACGTGCAACTCGTGAAGAAAGACCTTGTCAATGCGCCGTTTACAACCATCCCCCGGCAGGGGATTCGCGGCGTATTCAGCCCGGCGGAG
>CAZYZA010000173.1:0-4015 GCA_964651415.1 uncultured Desulfovibrionaceae bacterium | reverse complement strand
CTAAAGAGCGCAAGCCCACGCCGCAAGGATTGTCACCATGATTCGCAAGTCATCTTCTCCCTCTCTGGTCCGACATCTGTCCTTATCCGTCGGCCTGCTGTGCGCGGTTATCGTGCTCATTGTTACAACACTGCTTTTTGCCGTTTTTTCCGGATTCGTCCGGGACCGCATGCACGAGCAAGCCGCTCATTCCATGGATTTCTTGACCACAGCAATGGAAGCGCCCCTGTGGTTCATGGATATCGACGTCGTCCAGGCTATTTCCAAAGCCACGATCCTGGACCAAGGCATCGGGCTGCTGGAAGTCAGGGACAACAGCGGAAAATTATTGTTTTATCATACGTCCGGAACCAGCCTTTTCGTAATCCTTGAGGCCGACATCCGGCATGAAGGCAAAGTCATCGGTCACGTTTCGCTGGGACTCGACGACGCGGTGCGGATCAGAACATTGTGGACCACGGCCTGTATCAGCGGGGCCATTGCCCTGGTGCTGATCCTGGCCCAATATGTGTTGACCGGGTTCTTCCTGCGGCGTTTTCTGCGTCGTCCCTTTGGAGCTCTGAACAATCTGCTCGGAGCATTTGCCCGCAGCGAATATCTCCAACCCGATCCGGGCATCAAAGACGAAGAGTTCACCCCATTGGTCCATACGCTGCTGGCCATGGGCCAGACCATCCAGAAGCAAATTGTCGATCTGAAGCACAGCGAGGACAAATACCGAACACTTTTCGAAACCATGCCCAACGGTTTCTACCGGTCCACCCACGATGGATATTTCCTCGAAGCGAACCCTGCCTTTATAAAAATGCTTGGCTACGACAACCTGGAAGAACTCAAAAAGGTGTATATTCCCACTGAGCTCTATGTCATCGAAACGGAACGGGGCGAGGTTGTCGCGGACAACCCGGATTTTTCCAACCAGGTCGAATATTACAGGCTGCGCCGCAAGGATGGACGCATCATCCAGATCGAGGACAACGCCCGGTACATCAAGGATGAAAACGATAACATCCTTTACCATGAGGGAATCTGCCGCGACGTGACGGAGCGCAAGGAAGCCGAAGAAAAACTGCGCCAGTCCGAAGAAAAATTCGCCCAGCTCTTTCGCCTTTCCGCCGACGCCATCATCCTGACCCGACTGGCTGACGCCCGTATCTTTGATGTCAACGAAGCATTCTGTCGCATTGCGGGCTTCACCCGTCAGGAAGCCGTGGGCAAAACCACCCAGGAACTCGGGCTCTATGCCAATCCACAGGCCCGGCAGCAGGTTATGGACGCCCTGGCCAGCCGGGGAAGAATAGAGAATTTCGAGATCGAACTACGCCGCAAGGACGGCGTTCTGCGCAACTGCATCCTTTCCTGCCAATTGTTGACGTTTGACCAGAATCTCTGCGTGATGGCCGAATTTCGCGATGTGACCGAACTCAAACGCATGCAGGAAATGATGGTTCAGACCGAAAAAATGGTTTCACTGGGCGGCATCGCCGCCGGTGTGGCTCATGAAATCAACAATCCCCTGGGCATCATCATGGCCTCGGCCCAGACCCTGACCCAACGTATCCTTCCGGACTTTCCCCGTAACGTTGAAGTTGCGCAAAAGATCGGGCTCGACATGAAGCTGCTCGACACATACATGCAAAACAGGGGCATTCACGACTTTGTCGGCAATATTCAAAACGCGGCAATGCGGGCTGCGGACATCATTCACCACATGCTTGATTTCAGTCGACGCAGCGAGTCCAAACGCAAGAATTGCGACCTGCAAACCATCATCGACCGGGCCATCACACTGGCCGGCAATGATTACGATCTGAAAAAAAGCTACGACTTCAAACAGATAAATATCATCAAAGAGTATTGCCATCCATCCCCGACAGCAAGCTGCACGGAAACGGAACTCGAACAGGTCTTCCTGAACTTGCTGCGCAACGCAGCCCAGGCCATGGCGGTCGCCGTGCCGGAAATCGCCCAGCCGCAAATAATCATCCGTGTTTTTTGCAAGGACACGTCCGCTGTGATTGAGATGGAAGACAACGGACCGGGCATGTCCCCGGAAACGCAACGCCGGGCCTTCGAACCTTTTTTTACCACCAAGCCCCCGGGAGTGGGCACGGGGCTGGGATTATCCGTTTCCTATTTCATCATTACGCGCAGTCATGACGGCCGAATGACTCTGGACTCCCGCCCGGGCAGGGGTACGAAATTCACCATTGAACTGCCAATCGCGCCAACAGGAAAGGAGTACGACTCGTGCCAGCGCGCATCCTGATTATCGACGACGAGGAGCACATTCGCACCTCCCTGACGTGTTTTTTCGAAGACTTCGAAGAATTCCAAATCCGCTCGGCTCATTCGGCCGAAGAGGCCCTGGATGTATTGCGCGCAGAACCCGCCGACCTGTGCGTGGTTGATCTGCGTTTGCCGGCCTTGAACGGAGCGGACTTCATCCGCATCGCCCGCCACGAAGGGCTGTGCGAGCACCATGTTCTGCACACCGGCTCCACGGACTTCCGCCAGTTCATCGACATCAACGAGCTCGGCATGACCGACGAGGACATCTTTCTCAAACCGTGCGATTCCATGGCGATGCTGCTGCGGATACATACGGTGCTTGGCCTTCGGTGACACGTTGACGCGAATCCCACCGGACATGATTCGTCCCTCGGATCGACCACGGACGAATGAGAGGCTGATTTGCCTTTGACGGCTCGAACCCAAGACCTTATGGCAGGGAAACATTGGCCATTGAACACACCCACTCATCCAGGAAGAACGTCATGACCAAACATTTCACCGTGTCCAGCACATGTCCCGAATGCGGACATGCCAACCAGACCTCCGGCGATCAACAAGCCATGCACAACACGTATGGCAACAACCCGGTCATCACCGTGCTGTGCACTCGCTGCCAGGCAAATTTTGAGCAGCCCATGGCGCTGGCCTGCGCTGAATGGGACGATTACTGCAAAGAAATCCCCTTGCCGGCCGACGTCTGAACTCCAACCACTACGGAACCAGCATGATTTTTGTCGTCACCAAATGCGTGGATTGTCCCTTCATGAGCATGATCAACAACGAACGGACATGCAATATCGCCATCCCCTGTCACCGACCGATCCCGATCGAAGACGTGCGCCCCTCATGGTGCAAAATGCGTAAAGAGCAGATAATTGTCCGGGATTTCAAGTAACCTTTACCCGGACAGCGGCCTGTCTTTACGGTTGAACTGTCTTCGCCTCTCTGATAATAAACCAGCCAGTGTCGACTTGAGCAAGTTCAAAGGCAAGGCTCATTGACAAAAAGGTGCCTTCGCCATAGTGACGGCGTTTGCAAACTCTTTTTCCGGAAGGAAAAATTTTGGAACAACATCTAAGGAGGAATTGAGCATGGCACAGATTGAATTCCAGGGCAAAAGTTTCGAGATCGATGAAGACGGCTTTCTGCTGAAGTTCGAAGAATGGACCCCTGAATGGGTTGAATACGTAAAAGAAAGCGAAGGCATTGCCGAAATCACCGACAAGCATCAGCAGATCCTGGATTTCTTGCAGGATTACTACAAGAAGAACGGCATCGCTCCCATGGTGCGCATTCTCTCCAAGTCCACCGGCTACAAGCTGAAGGAAATCTACGAGCTGTTCCCCTCCGGTCCCGGTAAGGGCGCTTGTAAGATGGCCGGCCTGCCCAAGCCCACCGGCTGCGTGTAACAAGCCGATTGTTTTTCATAAAAAAAGCCCTGCACCGCAGGGCTTTTTTTATGTCCATTGCCCTGCAGGAACAGGTTGGAAAAGATCTTTGTCCTCCGGCAAACGCTCAGCTGCGCCAACCCGGCAACCACGCGCGACACGGACGCGAAGCAATTTCGCCCGAAAAGCGAGCTGTCATGAAAAGGATTGGGGACAGTTTTCTTCCGGCCGGAAACAAACATCCCGGAATGGATGATTCCGGAGTTGAAAACAGGAAGGGGCTAGAACAAGAAATGAAGTCCGGGGTTCAACCACACCAGTCAGCAAAAAAA
>CAZYZA010000172.1:0-4037 GCA_964651415.1 uncultured Desulfovibrionaceae bacterium | reverse complement strand
CCTGAAAATGCCGGTGCAGGTTGCGCCGAAACGTTTCCAGAACAAACTTCTCGTCATCGACAAAAAGGATGCGTTCACTCATACAGTGCCTCCAGGCAGGGGCTTGGATGAATATTAATGACACCATCTTCGATCAGGGGCGTGGCCATCATCAGGAACCAACGCTGCTCTGTGGGAGAATGGCATGGATATTCCAGACGGAAAACAGGAATACGGCCAGCCAGCACGTCCCGGATACCGTCCGCCGCCTTACGGGCTTCTAAGGAATGATCCCCGGAGGCATTCTCGCAGACATCGATGTAGTTCTCGCCGTCGATGCGGCATTGGTCCTGACTGGAATTGTCCCGGGCAAAGCGTCGCCAGCCGGCATTGGCGTCCACGATGCATCCACTGTGATCAAGGACCGCGATGTGCTCGTTCAGGCTGTCGAATATCTCCCGCAGGATGGCGTAACGCCGCTCCGGCTCAAAACACGAATGTTCGTCCCCTTCCGTCATCTGCTCTCCTTTCATGCTTCCAACCCCTGCAGCTCGGCGGCAATGATCTCCTGCCAGTCCGACATGCGCTCGCTTAGTCCGCCGGCAACCATATAGTGCTCATCCAGGGCCAGGGCGCTGTGGCCGCTTTTCTGATGGTAGATGTCGTGCAAAAAAACATCGGTGCAATGCAGGATGGCCGTGATCAGATCTTTTTCCCCGTACCGGGACGGCTCGTGATGGGCCGCAATGGGCTGCACAACCGGAAAATCGAACCCCCAGAGCCCCAGCACATAGGCCCCGATTTCAGCGTGAGTCGTTCCCAACAGGGCGATCTCAGCCTCTACCAGAGGAAGGTTCTCGGCCTGGGATTTGCGCAGAACATGGATGTACTCGCTTGACGCCCCCTCATTGAGCACGATCTTGCCCATGTCATGCAGCAGGCCGGCCAGAAAAGCGTCCTCGACCTCGCGCCCTTTTTTTCCTTCGCTCTTGGCCACAGCCCGGCAGCAGCGGGCCGCGTCCAGGCTGTGGGACCAGAGACGTTCCACATTGAAATCCGGATATTTGTTTGGATCAAGGGTTTTGAAGATCTGCTCGTAGAGCACCAGCCCCTTGAGCATGTTGGCCCCGAGGATGGTCACGCCCTGATGGGGTGAATCAACCCGGCGGGACAGACCGAAATACGGCGAGTTGACGATTTTGAGAATCCCGGCCGTCAACCCCATGTCCTGGGCAATGATGTTTCCCACGGCCTGCACCGTGAAATCTTCCTTGGCCAGCTCCGTGCGCAGCTCGGTGTAGATTTTCGGCACCACGGGCAGATGATCGAGCTTGTGGACCACGGTGCGCACGGCCTCGTTCATGTACAACCCGCCTAAGCGGCAGGCGGTCTGCACGGCGTCCAGCAACTGCAGGGCCGGGCAAGGCGTGGCCAGGAGCTGATGCGCGGACTTGAGCAGGCCGGAGACCACACTGTCCTCAGTGCGCGAGGTCAGCAAAATCCGCAAGGTCAGGGGCCAGCCGTCCTTGATCCGGTCCAAAAGTTCGCTTCCGGCCATGTCCGGCAGATTCGCATCAGAGACAATCACGTCGCAGGGATGCTGGTCCAGGCTGGCCAGGGCCTGACAGCCGCTCTGGGCAAACCGCGCGTTCCAGGGCAGCCCGCGCGCGGCCAGAAGGCGGGCCAGGCTGTGCAGCAGTTGCTCGTTGTCGTCGACAAAAAGGACGTTCAGACTACAATCCATGGGTATTATCTCCCGCAACGCCGGCCACGGGCAGGGCAACGACAAAGGTTGTGCCCCGGCCGCTCTCGGTTTCAAAATTCAGACGCCCTCCATGCTGGGCGACCACGGTACGATGAGCAAGGTACAGTCCCTGACCCGTCCCCTTGCCCACGGCCTTGGTGGTAAAAAACGGCTCGAAAACATGATCCCTGGCATGTTCCGGAATACCGGTACCGCTGTCCTGGATCCGGATCTCGACCCAATCCCCGACGAGGCGGGTACTGACGGCAATGACGCCCCGGTCAGAGCCGTGCACATTCTTGTCGGCCACGGCATGGGCCGCGTTGATGATCAGGTTGAGCAGCACCTGGCCGATTTCGTGCACCAGGCAGGGCACAGGCGGCAGGTCCGGATCAAGATCGGTCGTCAGGTCGGCCACGTACTTCCATTCGTTGCGGGACACATTGACCGTGTCGCGGACCAGATCGTTCAGGTTGGCCGGCTGCGCCTGGGCATGGCCGGGATGGGCAAACTGCTTGACCGAACGCACAATGGCCGTGATCCGATCCAGGCCCTGCATGGTTTCGGTAATGGCCGCCGGAAGTTCGGCCAGGAAAAAATCAAGCTGCAATTCCTTGTCGGCAGCCTGGAGGCGCTCAATACTCCCGGCCAGGCGAGGATGAACCGCCAACTCCTCAAGCAGCCGCCCATGGCCTTGCACTGCCTGGGCGATCTTCTCCACCGCGTCCTTGATGAACCACATGTTGTTCAGCACAAATTGGGCCGGGGTATTGATCTCGTGGGCAATGCCGGCCGCGAGCTGACCGACGGCCTCCAGCTTCTGGGTTTGCAGCAGCTGGCTCTGCAGCATTTTCCGCTCGTTCACGTCTTGCAGAAAGCCTTCCAGATACAGGATGTCTCCGTGCGAATCCTGAACGGCCCGGCCACACAGGGCGGCCCAAAAAGCGGAACCGTCCTTGCGTTTGAGTTGCACCTCCTGACTTTGGATGTGGCCTGTGCGCAGCGCCTCGGCAACCAGGCGCTGCCTGTCCTGTGGACGAACGTACATCTGGGTCGCCAGATCCTCGTAGGCAGCACGCATCTCCTGGGGTGACGCGAAGCCGAAAATCCGGGCCATGGCCGGATTGAGGTTGAGCAACCGTCCGTCGGGCGTGCTCTGGAAAATCCCCTCGCGAGCGTTGTCAAAGATGCTCTTGTACCTGTCCTCAATTTTCCGGAGTGTTTCCTGCATATGCTCAAGCGGAGCCACGTCCCGGGCCACAAGGACAAAACCAAACGTTTCGCCGCCTGGATCAGCCAGGACATTGCGCGACAGGAGGTACCGACCGGGAACATTGTTGAAATGCACGGGAGTGCTGTTCATGGTGAAGTCGTCCGACAGGCAGACGCACTGGTCGCACCCCAGGACCTCTTGGCATCTGCGACCGACGATTTCACGCGGCGACTGGCCCAGGCGCGTGGCCAGTGCTTTGTTCACGCGGCGCAGAACATTGTTGTTGTCGACCAGGAAAACCAGGTCTGAAATGGTGTCAAAGGTTCGCTCCAGCTCTTCCTTGGCCCGGACAATCTGATCGTGGACTGTTTGCCGCTCGGTCTCGTCTTGCAAAATAAGGGACAAACCCATGAACGCCCCGGAGACATCGGGTTGTCCGTTCAGAACCGCCCGGTATGTTTTACGTCCGATCCCGTCGGTGACCAAGGTTTCGCAGCCCACCGGCAGCGCAGGATCTCGCAGGTTGTCCCGAACCAACTCCCCCAGCCAGGGAAAGACCGCTCCGACAGCCTGGCCGAACAGGCCACGCTTGCGGGAGGCAAGACCCGCATGACCTGCCGGATCGGGCGCTCGAACCAGGGCCTGAGCCGCAAGGTTGGCGTCCTCAATTGTCCCGTCGGGCGCAATGAAGAACACCGGAGCGGCCAGACTGTCAAAAAAAGCCTTGTAACGTTGCGGTTCGTTCATGCCTAGCCTTGCCTGCCGGTGGCTGTCCGGATTGCGGTCGAATGTAGTCCCGTCTGTCACGTTGCGTTCTGCCGGGAGGCGGACACGGGCTGTGTCGGAAAAACAATGGTGGGACGATGTGGCTCATGGGCTAAAGTACGTAAATAACCGAAAAGCGGCAAGAGGATGGAAAAAATGATGGTGCCTGCGGCGCTGGAAGAAGAAAAAAACAGGTTGACGAAACGCCCTGATCAAGCGGTAGGGTGCGGTGAACATCCGGACCAGGAGACGATATGCCCGATTCACTCCATTCCCGCGAACAAACGGTTCTTTTTGTCGATGATGAAGCGGCGGTGCTGGACGGTCTGCGCCGAG
>CAZYZA010000171.1:0-4121 GCA_964651415.1 uncultured Desulfovibrionaceae bacterium | reverse complement strand
ATGAAACTGTACAGCGGCATTATGATGTTGATCCCTCCCAAAGCGTCCGACCCCACATGATTCCCCACCACCACGCCGTCCACCAGGGTCTGAACGCCAAAAAACACCATCGTGACGACGCTTGGCAACGAATACTTCAGCAAGACTCTACTGATCGGGCCACGCTCAAGTAGATACCTGTTATCTAAATTACTTTTCATGAATAATTACATCTCTTAAAGATCCGATCCAGGAAGACGAACCATGTCCTTTCACCTGTAGAAACAGGTTTTTGGCTTCTAAAAATTCTTTTACAGTGCATATATATGTATACATTTTTAATTTTGTTGCATTCCAAAAAGCGTCATTACATTTTTAATCATGACTTATCATTTTGCTCAACCTGCCTTTGAATACATAGATTTTACCTACTGCGACATGCAATAAACACTGCCACATACAGGCTAAGCGCCCCGTACTGACTACAGAAGCCCGAACTCAAAAAAACATACCGTCCGGTAGGTTTCTTCGTCAAGAATGTTCTCTTCCATTTTCTCAGACAAGACACGATCACGCCCTCCATTTCCGACACTTCTGTGAACCTTTCGACAGGTAACACCTGAAGGAACTGGGGCCGTCGTGGACGTCATCAAAAACGCATCTGACGACCTATCCCCGCAAGACAAAAGCTCCGCAAACGATTTCACGCCAGGAGAGTAGATCATTCCGGATGTGGCAAAATCTGGAATCGCATGTGGACGGGCAACCTATTCTCAACTCGCTGCGTTTCGTGTGTTTGTGGCTGATGTCGGAACTGCTCCTCGCCTGCTTGAACGTCTTGAAGCCGCGATAATGAACACCCTCTACCGCCAACCTCCACCCTGTTGCGATATACCAGACCGGGGCATGATGCTTGCCCCGCGATGGAACTCAGAGCAGCCCATCACGGCACGCCTGAAAAGCGAGGTGACATTTCTTGGGCTGCCGCCAGAGATTGAGATATAAAGCAGAAGAACGCCATGCGCAGACGGAGGCTAGGCTGCCCACCATCTTTGGTACGAGGCCACTTTAAACTGATCGGAAGTGCTCTATGAACGTCATTCGCAATCGACATACAAAGACGGCAAGTGCTTCTCACACGCTGCGATAAACCCTTCCAGCTCAGGGGACATCCATTTGCGTCGATGAGTAATAAGCAAAATTCCCGTCTCAAATCGCTCTGATTCCAGATCAATACCCCGTAGGCGACCTGGGGCCATGCGCAGACAAAATTCCGGAAGCAGGGCCAAACCCTGACCATCGGCAACACAGTCAATGAGGGTCGACAAACTGTTCAGCTCCACTACCGGACAGTCGAGGGAACGCCTTTGCAGTTCTGATTCCAGGATCATCCGGTAGCTGCAATCGTGTTTGGGCACGAACAGCCGACGCCCGGCCAGGTCATTCCACTTCACAGGGTCGACCCGGCCTGCTGTTTCTTGCCCTCTCGCCGCCAGAATCAGATGCACGGTCCCCAGAAGGCGCTGCTCCAATTCGGCAAAGGGTACGGAATCGGCCAGCAGAAAGGCCACGTCGGTCAAGCCGGAACGCAGTTCGGCGGTCAACTCCGCATAGGCGCAGTTGCCGATATCAAGCCCGACCTGCGGAAACTCCTGATGAAAATCGCGGAGAACAGCCGGAAGGCAGGCCATGCCCAGACTTTGCGACATACGCACCCGCAGCACGCATCGATGTTCGCGCCGCCCGGACAAGCGGTCCCGAACCTCGTCACGCATGTCGAGCAGGTTGCGGGAATGTACCAAAAGGGACTCCCCGGCCGTGGTCAATGCGATAGACCGGCCAAGGCGATCAAACAGCACAACCCCGAGACCCTCTTCCAGCGCGCGGATCTGGGCCGATACCGTGGACTGCGTTACGTGCAGGGCTTCTGCTGCACGGCGGAAACTGAGCATGGCCGCCACAGTCCGGAACACTTCGAGATGACGAAATTCCATAGCCCCTACCCTTCGACAAAATCGATCAATCGACCACAAATATATCGTTAGTCACGACAAAAACGATCACTTATCCATAAGCCCCAGCATCCCGGTGGTCAAACCGAATTCCCGGACAGGCCACCGTAAACCGTCGCACTGGAGGCGATCATGAAAGTTCAAACGTTGTGTATTCTGGCCGGCCTGATTTTGGGAATTGCGTCGCTATCCTTGGCCGATGACGGCCCATACCCCGTGCGCGTCGACATCACGGAACAAAGTGGACGCGTGGTCCAAGGCATGGTGCGCGGCCATGTGATGAACATTGACCAGCCTACGGCCTGGGGAGGTAGCGACAGCGCGCCCACTCCACCTGAAACATTCGCTTTTGCCGTCGGAGCCTGCGTGGTATCCACGGCCCGACTGGTGGCCATGCTGGAAAATATTTCCATCCGCTCCATTTCGGCAAGCGTGGACGGGAGCATCGACTTTGCCAAGGCCCTGGGCAAACCGGGCAACAACCGTGCAGGCTATGCCGGACTTGACGTTGCCATTACTTTGGACAGCGACCTGTCCGAAGACGAGGCAACGCGCTTTCTGGAAGCAGTCAAAGAGCGCTGCCCCTTATGCGACAACGTGGCCACAACGACGCCCCTGGCGCTGACGCTTCAGAAAGACTAGACCCAACGGCACAACAGAGGATTCGTGACGGGCAACGCCATCAAGAACCTGTTGCGAACAGTTCAACACAAGACGATCCGGACCAAGCATTTTTTCCAAATGTCTTGACCTGACTACGGCTTGATACCTCAGAGTCGGTTTTTGGCGGATGCCGCCGCCAACAATCAAACAGCGGAGGTTGTACAATGAACGTGGAGCAATGGACTAATGTCTTTCAGACGATGGGACTGAACGAAGAAATGATGGGTCAATGGCATCGTAAGTTCGAACGACTCTATCCCGAGCAGCATGAATCGTTCCTGCAATGGCTGAATGTATCCTCTCATGACATCCAGCAGATCAGGAAAGAAGCCCAAGGCGCCAGATAAACGCAAAAACCCCGCTTCACACCTGAAGTGGGGTTTCCTTCACGGAGCATTTGCATGTACACTATCGGAAAAGTATCGAAAATATTTGGATTATCCAGAAGCACACTTCTTTATTACGACCAGATTGGCCTATTTTGTCCATCATCACGCAATGGATCAAACTACCGAATCTATACGGAAAAAGATGTCCAAAGAATGAATAAAATTCAAACGTACAGGGATTCAGGCCTTTCCCTGGAGGCCATTGACGGACTATTGCGCGATGAGAGCTCCTCGATGTCAAAAGTATTGGGGCGTCACCTCCTGACCCTCAACCAGGAAATTGCAAAACTGCGTCAACAACAGCGAGTCATTGCCAAACTGCTTGGAGGCATAGCGCATGACAGTCGTTCAATGACAAAGGATCAGTGGGTGAAATTGTTTGCCGCAACAGGCATGAGCGATGCAGACATGTGTGCCTGGCATGAAGAGTTCGAAAGAAATCATCCCGAAGCACACCAGGATTTTCTTGAATCCCTGGGAATAGAGGCAAAAGAAATAGCCGAAATTCGAGAATTTGCATCCAAGAAAACGCATCACGAACAAGCATCACACTCACGCAAACTATAAAATGAAATATTCACAACTCCATGAAACCATAGCACAACAAAATCAATGCTAAAAATATGCATTCACGATAATTTCGTGTCGATCCAGAAAACACAATAAAGTCTAAAAACAACTCATTATTAAATTTTGTCGTTCGAAAAAATACGATATTCTCGGGAGCATGACATGTACAAGACAACATCTCCGCTCGTTTGCTCGGCATTTTGCTTGCGCGACAACGGCGGCATATGGGTCGCCCGCAACCTCGACGTACCTTTTACCCACGGGCACATCCTTATAAATCCGCGACATATTTTCAAGCAAAGCATTGTTGACAGCGACCCGCGTCCTGCGAAATGGACCAGCAAATGGGGAAGCATTACTGTAAATCTGCTCGGAATCGACCTCCCCATGGGAGGAATGAATGAGTGCGGACTCGTCATAGAACACCTCTGGATGCCTGGAACTGTATACAAAAACCACACAAAAACAGAAAAATTACTAGAATTCGAGTGGATACAGCACATGCTCG
>CAZYZA010000170.1:0-4218 GCA_964651415.1 uncultured Desulfovibrionaceae bacterium | reverse complement strand
AATTTCACGACATCATCGTGGTCGGCACGGCCGTGTCCGCAACCCGGGCGCTGACCGAAATCGACCGCCTGCAACCGGACGTGATCTTCCAGGACATCCAGATGCCCGGCCAGAACGGCTTTCATGTCGTGCATCAGGCCATGACCAGGGCCAATCCGCCGCTCTTCGTCTTTGCCACGGCCTATGACCAGTACGCCATTCGCGCCTTTGAGGACAACGCCGTGGATTACCTGCTCAAACCCGTGTCCCGCGAACGGTTGGCCAAATGCGTGGACCGGCTGCGTTGCCTGATCCGGCGCGACTGCCCACACCCCTTCCCCCAGCCCGACCTGGAAGCGCTGATACGCGGCCTGGGGCTTGGCCCGACCCTGGTTCGCATATCCGTCGAAAGCGGTGGGCGCATCCTGCTTTTGCCGCACACGGAGGTGGTTTTCATCCGCACCGAAGAACGGCGAATGATCGTGCACACCCGCGACGCCAACCACCTCCATCACGGCCCGGGCACCCTGGACCGGCTGGAGGACAGGCTGAGCGCTCATTCCTTTTTTCGGGCCAATCGGGGCGAGCTGGTCAATCTGGCCCAGGTCCGCGACTTCACCCCCTGGTTCAACGGCAAATACGCGCTGACCATGCGCGACCACCTCGCGACGGAAATCACCGTCAGCAAGGGCCGGGTCCGTCAGTTCCGCGACAGGCTGAATCTGACCTGACTGTTGAAAAATTCAAAATCCGCCGGTCGTTCCAAAATGACGAGATGCACGGAAACGAAAAAATCCAGAACTCGCGGTTATACGCGTGCATGAGCAGTCCGGAATATTTCGTTGACAGAGCAGAACGCCGTTTTGGGACAACCCGCTCAAGGACAGCCATGAATTCCGACGCCCTTATCCTTGCCCTGGCCGAACGTCTGGGCCTGATCGTGGCCGGAGCCTTTCTGCTCCTGACCCTGACTCCCATCCACAAGCTGCGCCTGCATCAGCAGCCGACCTGGCGCACGACCCTGCTCCAGATTCTTTTTTTCGGCGCGGCCGGAATTCTCGGGACTTACGGCGGCAACCTCGTGTTCCAGTCCGTGGCCAATCTGAGGGCCATGGCCGTCATCACCGGCGGACTGTTCGGCGGCCCGGTGGTCGGCATCCTTTCCGGCCTGATCGCCGGCGGCCACCGCATCCTGATCGACATCGGCGGATTCAGCGCCGTGCCTTGCGGCCTGGCCACCATGATCGAAGGCGCGGCCGCGGGCCTGCTGTCCCTGTACCTGAAAGAACGGGCCGTGGATTGGCGCTGGGGCGCGGGGTTGGCCCTGATTGGCGAAACCCTGCACATGGGCATGGTCCTGGCATTGTCTCACTCCTTTGACCAGGCCCTGGAACTGGTGCGGATCATCGCCCCGTCCATGATCCTTCTCAACACGCTGGGCACGGCGACCTTTATCCAGGTCATCAACATCGTCTTCCGCAACCGCGACCGTCAGGATTCGGTCCAGGCCCAGGAAATTCTGGACATCGCCAACGCCACGGTCAGCCATCTGCGCGCCGGGCTGACCCCGGAAAGCGCCCAGGCATCGGCCCGCATCATCCACGCCCGGGTTGCGGTCGGAGCCGTGGCCATCACGGATCAAACCTCTGTCCTGGCCCACATCGGCAAAGGCGACGACCATCATCTGACCGGACGGGCCATTGCCACCAACGCCACCCGCCAGGTGCTCGAAACCGGCGAGCCCGCCTTTATCCGCAGCCCTCTGGGCATTGGCTGCGCGCATCCAGGCTGTCCCTTTGCCTCGGCCATCATTGTCCCCTTGCGCAAAGGCGGCAAGGTGGTCGGCACCCTGAAATTCTACGGCACCCCGGACAAAACCCTCGACCTGCTGCTTTTCGAGCTGGCCAAGGGGCTGGGCAATCTCTTTTCGACCCAGCTGGAGCTGGAAAACATCCAGATCACCGAGCGCCTGCTGGCTCACGCCGAAATCCGCCGCCTGCAGGCCCAGATCAACCCGCATTTTCTCTTCAACTCCCTGAACACCATCACCTCATTTTGCCGGACCAGCCCGGACAAGGCCCGCAATCTCCTGCAGGACCTGTCCAGCTACCTGCGCAAAAGCCTGGACGCGAGCAAGGGCTTTGTTCCCCTGTCCGAAGAGCTGGATCAGATTCGCTGCTATCTGGCCATTGAACAGGCCCGCTTCGGCGAGCGCATCCGCGTTGATTTCGACGTCGAGGCCGGGTGCGAATCCTGGCCCATTCCGCCGCTGATCATCCAGCCCTTGGTGGAAAACAGCGTGCGCCACGGCATCCTTGGGCAGGAGCAGGGCGGCGAAATCCGGGTGCAGGTCCGCAAGGAGGACGACCACCTTCATATTGAGGTCCGCGATGACGGAGTGGGCATGGATCAGGATCAGGTCAGCCGACTATACGAAAAAACCCGTCTGGATTCACGTTCCGGCGGCATCGGCATGCGCAACTGCTTCCAGCGCCTGGAGCAGATCTTTGGCCCGTCCTACCAGCCACGGGTGATCAGCACGCCGGGCCAGGGCACACGGGTCGATTTTCTCCTGCCCATGCCGGTTCAGGCCTGATCAGCGGGAATCACTCAAGCTGGCTGCACGGCATTTCAGACATGAGAATGGCCGTTTCATCACCATAGCCTTGCCACCAAAAGCTGCCGATCGATAAAAGGCTCCATCCCCCGGCGTTTTCGCACGCCGCCACCGACCATTTTACCAAGGAGAGAGCTTTGTTTTATTTTTTCCTGGCCGTGGCCGCGCTCATCACCGGCTATTTTGTCTACGGCAAATTCGTGGAATCCAGTTTCGGCATCGACACCTGCCGCGCCACCCCGGCCTGTCGCATGGCCGACGGTGTCGATTACGTGAAAATGAAACCCAAAACCATCTATCTGGTCCAGCTGTTGAACATCGCCGGTCTCGGCCCCATCTTCGGCCCCATCCTGGGCGCGCTTTACGGGCCGGCCGCCCTGGTCTGGATTGTGATTGGCAGCATCTTTGCCGGGGCCGTACACGATTATTTCGCCGGCATGATGTCCGTACGTTACGACGGCAAGTCCATTCCCGACGCCGTTGGCTATAACCTCGGCAAGTTCGCCAAGCAGTTCATGAACGTCTTTTCGGTTGTGCTGCTGCTCCTGGTCGGCGTAGTTTTCATTCTTGGCCCGGCCAAGCTGCTGGCCAACAAAATCGGCTTCAACCTCGACAAGGACATGGCCGTGGTCGCCTGGACCGCCATCATCTTCGCCTACTATTTTCTGGCGACCATCCTGCCCGTGGACAAGATCATCGGCCGCCTCTACCCCCTCTTCACCGTGGTTCTGCTGATCATGGCCGGTGGACTGACCACCATGCTCATTGTCGATGGCTACACCTTCTTTCCCAACGGCGTCGGCCTGGCCAATGTCCATCCCAAGGAACTGCCCATCTGGCCCCTGATGTTCATCACCATTGCCTGCGGCGCCATTTCCGGCTTTCACGCCACCCAGTCGCCGATGATGGCCCGCTGCATCCCGGACGAAAAATGCGGCCGACCCATCTTTTACGGAGCCATGATCGGCGAGGGCGTTATCGCCCTGGTCTGGGCCACTCTGGGCATGACCTTTTATCAGACCCCTGAAATGCTGCAGACTGCCCTGGCCGCCGGCGGACCGGCCGGCGTTGTTGACCAGGTCGCCACGACCCTGATGGGACCGATCGGCGGATTCCTGGCCATCATCGGCGTCATCATTCTGCCCATTTCCTCCGGCGACACGGCCTTCCGCGCCGCCCGCCTGATCATCGCCGACTTCAGCAAGATCGAGCAGAAAACCATCTACAAACGCCTGATGATCGCCCTGCCCCTCTTCGCCGTCGGCTTTCTGATCACCAAGACCGACTTTAACGTCATCTGGCGCTACTTCGGCTTTTCCAACCAGACCCTGGCCACCATTGTCCTCTGGGCCTCGGCCATGTACCTGGTCCGCCACGGCAAGCCGCACTGGATCGCCTCTATCCCGGCCGTGTTCATGACTGCGGTCTGCGCCACCTACCTTTGCGTGGCCCCGGAATTCCCCCTGCACCTCAGTTCGACCATCGGCTACCCCATCGGCCTGGCCGTGGCCGCGGCCAGCTTTACCCTCTTCATTCTCAAGGCCCGCGTCACCCCGGTCGAGGTCAATCCCACCGACGCGCCCGGAACCATTGGCTGACGCTCGGCCAGTCCTTCGCTCAAA
>CAZYZA010000169.1:0-4220 GCA_964651415.1 uncultured Desulfovibrionaceae bacterium | reverse complement strand
CTGACAATTTATGATTTTTACGACATCTTCCTGGTGGATGCCGCGACAGGGCGCATTGTCTATTCCGTATCGAAGGAAACGGACTTCGCCACGTCCCTGACCAACGGCCCTCTGGCTGACAGCAATGCGGCCCAGGCCGTCAAGGCGGCCATGGAACTGGACGAAGGCGAATTTTTCTTTGCCGATTACGCTCCGTACCAACCGTCCTATGAAGCCCCGGCCGGGTTTGTGGCCGCGCCCATCTTTGATCAGGGCAGGCGGATCGGCGTGCTGCTCATGCAGACATCCCTCAACCGCCTGAACGCCATCATGCGCGAGCGCGACGGACTGGGGGAGACAGGGGAAACCTACCTGGTGGGGTCGGACAAACTGATGCGCTCCGACTCCTTCCGCAATCCGGAAAAGCGCAGCGTCAAGGCCTCGTTCGCCGATCCGGCCCAAGGGATGGTCGACACCGAGGCCGTCCGTCAGGCCCTGGACGGCGACCGTTCCACCCGCGTCATCCTCAACGCCGACGGCCAGCGCGTCCTGTCCTCGTGGACGCCCATCCTCATCGGCGATCTGGTCTGGGTCCTGGTGGCCGAGGTCGACGTGGCCGAGATCTTCGTCCCCACAACCATGACCGGCGAGGAATATTACGGCACGTATGTCCGGGACTACGGCTACTATGATCTGTTCCTGTTCAACCCGGACGGATTCTGCTTCTACTCCGTGACCAGGGAGGCGGACTACCGGACCAACCTCCTCGACGGTCCGTATGCCGACACCGGGCTGGGAGCGGCCGTGCGCAATGCCTTGCAGAGCAAGGGCACGGTCATCTCCGATTTCGCTCCCTATCCCCCCAGCCGGAACGAACCTGCCGCGTTCATGGCCAGAGCCATCGAGCACGACGGTCAGATCCAGGCCGTGGTTGCCGTGCAGTTCTCGCCCAAGCACATCAACGCCATCATGACCCAAAGGTCGGGCATGGGCGAAAGTGGTGAAACCATCCTGGTCGGGCCGGATTTCCTGATGCGATCGGATTCGTTCCTTGATCCTGAGCACCGCAATCTGCACGCATCCTTTGCCAACCCGACCCAGGGCCGGGTCGACAGCCTGTCGACGCAACGCGGACAAAAGGGCGAGACGGGCGAACAACGCATCGTCAATCACCTCAACCGCGATGTGCTGTCCGCCTTTGCCCCGATCAACGTGCCGGGCCTGAACTGGGTCATCCTGGCCGAAATCGACGCCGACGAAGCCCTGGCCGCCGTGGGCAGTCTGCGCCTGACCATGGCCATCATCGCCGCCGTGGCCGTCCCGATCACCATCATCCTGGCCCTGGTCATCACCGGCGGCATTGTCAGACCCATTCAGCAAGGCGTCACCTTTGCCCAGGGCCTGTCCCAGGGCGATTTCACAACCCAGTTGCCCATTGACCAGAAAAATGAAACCGGCGTCCTGGCCAAGGCTCTCAATGCCATGGTGCGCGCCGTCGGCGGCATGCTGCGGGAGACAACCCAGAGCACGTCCGCGCTTGGTTCCGTGTCTTCGGAACTGTCCACCGTGGCCAAGGAGCTTGGTCACGGCGCGACCAGAACCGCCAATCAGACCGGCAGCGTGGCTGCGGCCGCCGAAGAAATGAGCGCCAACATGCACAGCATGGCGGCTGCCGTGGAACAGGCCTCCACCAATCTGAACGTGGTCGCGACGGCGGCTGAAGAAATGTCTTCGACCATCGCGGAAGTTGCCCGCAACGCGGAACACGCCAAGGCCATCACGCACACGGCCCACGCCCAGGTCGAAAGCACGGCGGACCGGGTCAAACATCTGGGCGAAGCCGCGAAGCAGATCGACAAGGTCACCAGCAGCATCAACGAAATCGCGGACCAGACCAATCTCCTGGCGCTCAACGCGACCATCGAGGCCGCCAGAGCCGGAGATGCCGGCAAGGGTTTCGCAGTTGTCGCCAACGAAATCAAACAGCTGGCCGGCCAGGCCTCGGACGCGGCTCATGACATCCGCGGCCGCATCTGCGCCATTCAGGACAGCGCGGTGACCACTGTGGCCGATATCGCCCAGGTGACGGCAATCATCAAAAATGTGACGGACATGGTGCACTCCATAGCCGCCGCCGTGGAAGAGCAGAACTCCGCCACCCGAGAAATTGCCGACAATGTGGCCCAGGCCTCACAAGGGGTACAGGACATCGCGCTCAACGTGAACCAATCATCACAGGTCGCAGGAGAAATTGCCAAGGATATCGCGGAAATCAGCTCGGCCACCAGTCATGTCGACGCCAGCAGTCGCCATGTGGCCGCCCAAGCTCAAACCCTGTCCGATCTCATTCAGACGTTGCACGAACTGGTCGGCCGTTTCAAAGCCTGACACAATCACCAGCCGCCCGACATCAGCCGGGCGGCATTTTTGCCACCTCCGGCACGTAGCGCCACTGTCCCTGCTCCCACAGCCATTCGAGGCGCTCCTGCTTGCCGCTGAAGACAAAGCCCATGACCACGATATCGTACCGCACATCCACCAGCCCCTGTCCTGATTCGCCGGAGCTCACGGCGATCACTTCGGGGTTTTGAATGTTTACCTGTCGCGGCAAGGCCAGGAACGCCTCTCGGGTCATGGTGGCCTGAAAAGACCTGCTGGTCTGATCGTAGTAAGCACCCCAATCCCCTCTGGCACGCGCCTCCATCAGCAGTTGCGCGCTGTGCGCGAGCTGAGACTCCGTCGCCCTGGGCGCTGTTGCACACGCGGCACAGCAACAGAGCAACATGAACACTATCGCCCTGGTCATCTAGGTTCCTCCCTGGCTGAAGTTTTTTCCACCACCAACATGTCCCGCCATTTTCCCTGCCGGTAGCGCCAAATGCCCACCAATGACAAGGCCACCAGAAAAACGCAGCAGACCGCCCAGAAGTAGAGCAGACCGAAGCCAAGGCGTACTCCGACCAAAAGAGGCAGGATCATGATGCCGATGACCAGCCCCAGGCGCGAGATCATGACAAAAAAGGTGTCCCCGGCGCCTTTCAGGGCACCGTAAATAATGAAGCTGATCCCGTCGAAAAACAAATACGCAACCACGATCATCAGGAGCGTCCGCCCCATGCCGACCACCATGGCAAAAGCATCCGGATCCATTTCGCGGGGTTGGAACAAGGCCAGGATCGGTTCAGGCGTAAAAAGAAACAACGATGAAAGGAGGCCCAGATACAGGAATGTCAGGATCAGACTGGCCCGCACCACCTGCGGCACCTCGTCGGGACGGCCGGCACCCATGGCCTGGCCGACCAAAGTGCTCGTGCCCAGGGAAAACCCGACCAGGGGCATAAAGGCCAGGGCGTTGATATTGAGGGCAATGTTGGTCGCGGCCAGTTCCAGGGTGCCCAGACGTCCGACAACAAGGATAAAGACCGTAAAGCCCAAAATGTCGAGAAAGAATTCCATGCCGCTGGGCAATCCGAACCGCAGCAAACGCATCCACAGCCGCAATCGAAATCCCCAGTCGCGACGAAAACGAAATCCGGCGTGTTCCGGCCGCAGCATGGCCAGCCCGAGGATGACGGTGATCACTCCCCAGCTCAGAGCCGTGGCCAGGCCTGCCCCGAAAATACCCCACTCGGGAAACGGCCCCACGCCGTTGATCAGGCAGTAATCCAAGGGAATATTGAAAATCATCCCGGCCAGATTGGCCATCATGACCACCCTGGTCCGCCCTAGGCCGGTGAAGAAGCCGCCAAGAGCCGCGCCAAGGATGTGAATCCACGCGCCCCAGCAGAGCACGCGGAAATAGATCGCCTCCAACTCCTGAACGCTGTCGGAATGGCCGGCCAGGGCAAAAATGGTTTCGGACTGCGTGCCGAGCAAGGCCAGCACCGCCCCCCCAGCCAGGGCCACATAGATGCCCTGCCAGACAATGCGTCCGACCTGGTCGCTGCGGCCCTGACCCACGTACTGGGCGACAAAGACCGAAACATATCCGGCCGTGCCCAGAAAAATGGACACGGCCAACAGCAGCAGGATGCCGGCCGGCGTGGCCGCGGCAATGGCGTCCAGGGAATATCGGGCCAGAAACAGACGGTCCGTGAACTCCATGACCGTGGTCGCGCCCAAGCTGGCGACCAGGGGCATGGAAATCCTGAGGATACGCCGATAGATGGTATGAGTGGATGTAGCAGACATGGCCGTGGCCTTGCCTCATGGCGGCGGCAGTTGCAAGGAGCAAGGGCTGA
>CAZYZA010000168.1:0-4242 GCA_964651415.1 uncultured Desulfovibrionaceae bacterium | reverse complement strand
GAGGCCGGTCATTCAAGGCCAGGGCCGTCAGCATGGCCACGCCCCAGGGCAGGCAGGCTTCGTCGAGGGTGAAGCAGGCGTTATGCAGGCCCTGATCGCCATGGTTCCCGCAGCCGAGGAAAAAAAAGCATCCGGGTACGCGGGACAGGTAATGGGAAAAATCCTCCCCGGCCATGACCGGAGCCACGTTGCCGTCAGCGTCGGCTCCCAATCGTTGCGCGGTGCGGACCACTTCGTCTGCGAGGGATCGGTAATTGACCACCACCGGGTATCCCTGCTCGTAGCGCACCTCCGCCCTGATTCCGGTGGCCGCTGTCAGGCCTTTTACCAGCCGGGTCATTTCGTCCTGGATCAGGGCTCCGACCCGGGCGGACAGGCTGCGAACCGTGCCTTGCAGAAAGGCTGAGTCCGGAATGATGTTGTAGGCCGTGCCGGCGCGGACAGTGGTCACGGAGACGACAGCCGGTTCCAGGGGCGGGACGCGGCGGGAAACAATGGTCTGCAGGTCGCAGACCAGGCGGCAGGCGGCCGGCACCGGGTCCAGGCAGAGGTGGGGCGCGGACGCGTGTCCGCCCTGGCCGGTCAGGGTGATGGAAAATACGTCGGGCCGGGCCATCAGGGCGTCGGGTCTGGTGCCGATCCATCCCACGAGGTGTCCGGGCCAGACGTGCAGGCCGAAAATTTTGTTCACACTGTCCAGGCAGCCGCTCTTGATCATGGGCAGCGCGCCGCCGGGCTGGTTTTCCTCATTGGGCTGAAACAGAAAACGGACCGGTCCGGGCAGGGACTGGCGGTGCATGGTTGCCAGCCGGGCCGCGCCCAGGAGCATGGCCGTATGGGCGTCGTGGCCGCACATGTGGGCCTGATCCGGGATTTGCGAGGCAAAATCCAGCCCGGTCTCCTCGCGCATTGTCAGGGCGTCCATGTCGGCGCGAAGGGCGATGCGCGGTCCGGGCCTGTCGGTTTCCAGGTCGGCGACGATGCCGCCGCCCACATCCGGCCGCACAGTCAGACCGAGCGGCTGCAATTCTCTCAGCACCAGGGCCCTGGTCCGGGGCAAGGCAGTCCCCACCTCCGGGTAGCGGTGCAACTCACGTCGGATGTCGCGGACCCAGGTTGCAAGGGTTTGGCTTTGCGTCAGGATGTCGATCACAACGTTTCTCCTGTGGACCTCGACACCACGCCGATGTCCGTGCGCCATGTCCAGCCGATGCTGTCCCAGAATTGACGCCCCTGGTGGTTGTCCGTGAACAGAAAGGCGTGTGCCTTGTCTAGTCCGGCCTGCGCCAGGGCTTGCAGGGCCGCGTTGACCAGCTGTTGACCGATGCTCCGGCGTCTGAATTCGGCATGGACGCAGAGATGATGCAGATAGCCGCGTCGACCGTCATGCCCGGCCAGAACCGTGCCGACCAGCCGGGTGTCGGCCCAGGCGCAGTGGCTCAGTCCGGGATTGCGCCGCAGATACAGATCCATGGCCTCAGGCTGGTCGGCACGGGACAGTCCGATGCCGGAGGTCTGTGTCCACAGTTCCATGGCCGCGCCATGGTCGAAAATGGTCATGGGTCGGATCAGAACGTCGTGCATGGGTTGATTCCTTGGCGATACGTTGTGTTTATCGGCGATCATGCGTTTTTTCATCCCGGGTATCAAGGGCCGGCCAGGAGAAGCCCTGACGTCTGGAAAAGAGGCGGCATTGTCATTTTTCCGTGATTCCAGTACGCAACGCAAAGCATCAGCATGCCAGCAACTTTAATCCAGCCTGAGCGGAGGGAATATGCGTTTTCTTGATGAAATAAACGTGAGCGGGAAAAGAGTGCTCATTCGTGTCGACTACAATGTGCCGTTGAAAGGCGAGACAATCGTCGATGACAATCGTATCCGGCAAAGCCTGCCGACCCTCAAGCTGGCCCTTGACGGTGGGGCCTCGCTGGTCATCTGCTCCCATCTGGGGCGGCCCAAAGGGGCTCCGGCCGCGGAGTTTTCGCTTCAGCCCGTGGCCCGTCATCTGAGCACGCTGCTGGAACAGGAGGTGCTCATGGCTCCGGACTGCGTTGGTCCCGAAGTGTCGGCCATGGCTGCCGGGCTGCAGCCGGGTCAAGTCCTGTTGCTGGAAAATCTGCGTTTCCACGCCGGCGAAACCAAGAATGACCCCGAATTCAGCCGGCAGTTGGCCGATTTGGGCGATGTCTATGTCAATGACGCTTTTGGCGCGTCGCACCGCGCCCACGCCTCGGTGGTCGGCGTGACCGGATATATGGATACGTGCTGCGGCGGGCTGCTCCTGAAAAAGGAATGGCAATACCTGGGCGAAGCTCTGCAGGAGCCCAAGCGGCCATTTGTCGCGATTATCGGCGGAGCCAAGGTGTCATCCAAGCTGGGCATTTTGAAGAGTCTGATGAACAAGGTTGACTCCATGATTGTCGGTGGAGCCATGGCCAACACCTTCCGCAAGGCCCAGGGGTTTGAGGTCGGCACTTCGCTCGTCGAGGACGATCTGCTGGAAGAAGCCATGGCCGTCATGGTCGAGGCGCGGGAAAAAGGCGTGAAGTTTTATCTGCCCGTGGACTTTATCCTGGGGACCGATCCCAAGGCGGGCATTGCCTCGGGCGTGCGTACCTATCAGGACGTTCCGGCCGATGAGATGATCCTGGACACCGGCCCGGCGTCGCACACCCTGTTTGCCGAAGTGATCAAGGACGCGGCGACCGTGATTTGGAACGGCCCCATGGGTGCGTTTGAAAATCCGGCTTTTGCCCAGGGGTCCATCAACCTGTGCCGGGTGGCTGCCGCAATTTCAGGCATGACCATCCTCGGTGGCGGCGACACCAATGTGATTGTCGAACAGACCGGGCTGACGGATAAGTTTTCCTTTATATCCACCGGCGGCGGGTCCTTCCTTGAATTTCTTGAAGGCAAGGAGCTGCCCGCTTTTGCCGCCCTGGAGAAAAAATCATGAAAAAACTCATGGCCGCCAACTGGAAGATGTACAAGACCGTGGACGAGGGTGTGAATACGGCCGAAGAACTTGTCGGCCTGCTGGCCGGGAAGATGCCGGCGGATCGGGAGGTTTTGCTGTGCCCGTCTTTCACCATGCTCGGCGCGGTGAGCGCGGTTTTGTCCTCTGCGCCGGGATGCCTGCTCGGCGCGCAGAATTTTTACCCCGCCGGTCAGGGAGCGTATACCGGGGAGGTTTCTCCGGACCAGCTTCTGGCCCTGGGATGCACGCACTCGCTGGCCGGTCATTCCGAGCGGCGTCACGTGCTTGGTGAGAGCGACGACTTTATCGGGCAAAAGGTTGCCTTTGGTCTGCAGGCCGGGCTGAGCATGATTTTGTGCATCGGAGAGACTATCGAGCAGCGCCGGGCCGGACGGATTGAAGAAGTGCTGGCCCGGCAACTGGAGCTGGGTCTGGCCGGAGTGCTGCAGACCGCGACCGGAAACAATCTGGCAGTGGCCTACGAGCCGGTCTGGGCCATCGGCACCGGAGAAGTCGCCGGTCCGGACGAAATTGAAGCCGCTCATCTTTTTGTGCGCGACAAACTCATGGCCTTGCTTCCCGGCCAAGGCCGGGACGTGCGTATTCTGTACGGTGGGTCTGTCAAGGCGGAGAACGCCTCGGCCATTATCCGCCTTGACAATGTGGACGGTGTGTTGGTAGGCGGCGCAAGTCTTAAAGCGGATAGCTTCAGCCGGATCGTTCTGGCTTAATTTTGGAGGTATTTTTTTTGAACTCCCTGATCATTACGATTCATATCATAGCCTGCGTCACCCTGGTTGTCCTGGTGCTGTTGCAGTCGGGCAAGGAAGGCATGGGCGTTATTTTCGGCGGCGGTGGCGGATCGCTGTTCGGTTCCACCGGAGCGGGCGGTTTGCTGAGCAAGCTGACGGCAGGGGCGGCCACGGTCTTTTTTGTCACCTCCATGGTTTTCACCTACACCAGCACCCAGAAGCACGCCATTCCCAAGGAGTCCATCGTGCTGGACATGCCTGTGACCCAGTCCCAGGAAGCGCCGGTGGCAATTCCTGCTGAAGAGAATGCTCCGCAGCCCGGCGAACAGGAAAAAACAAACTAAATAATGCTGGACAAACAAAAGCTGCCTGTATAAAGACAGCCTCTCTCGGTTCGAGAATGATTTTTCTTTGAAATTTGGTGCCTTGTCGAAGTGGTGGAATTGGTAGACACGCTATCTTGAGGGGGTAGTGGGGTATCCCGTGGGGGTTCGAGTCCCCCCTTCGACACCA
>CAZYZA010000167.1:0-4279 GCA_964651415.1 uncultured Desulfovibrionaceae bacterium | reverse complement strand
GCGCGGCGCACCCCGATCCGCACTGCCGACGACGGTCAGGCAGGCTGGGCCGGGTCCACAGATGAATAAAGGGTTTACGACACGAGGCGCTGCCGCGAAGGAACAGCGCGACTGAAATTATGTCAAAAAAGACTTATTTTCAGGAACATACGTCTCGAAATGAATAATGTGTCGCCATGACTCGGTATGATCGGGGTGCGCAGGATTGAAAATGGTCGCAGGGAAATGCGGAGCAGTGTCGCAAATGTGTGTGTTGCTAACTGCAACGGCCTGGGACGGAAACTGCGGAGTGACGATGCAGCAGAATGTTGCCAAAGAGTCATCGCCTCATGCGCCTGCCTTGGACCCATGGCCGGTCATGCCGCAGAGGCATCCGAAATCCATCCCGGGCATAGCGTGGAAAAAGCAGCTCTCAGAGGTGACTTGCCGCGGCGTCCTGGAAGAGATCGGGAAGCGGAGGCGGTTGGCAAGGAGGCAGACTGCCGACAGGCTGGCTTCTTCTGCTTTGGGTCGGCAGGGCGTCCGCAATGGTCAGCGAAAGCAGCCGGTCAGGACCGGATCGGTGTCCACAATGCTGCTGATCTCGGGGACACAGTCCCGCGTTGACAATACGGTGAAAAAATCCTTCTTGATTGTACGCGCTTGGCGGGCCGCGGCGAGCCACTCGGCGCGGGAAAACGGATCGCTCCGGATGGCGTCCCAAAATCCGGTTGTCTGGAAAAGTTCGGCCACGATCCCGGCCTGCTGGCCTTGCAGGCAACAGGCGATGTAGGTGGCCACGCCGACCTGCAGACCGTGCAGGCGGGGGCGGGCCGATGTCGCGTCCAGGGCATGGGAAATGAGGTGTTCACTGCCGCTGGCCGGTCGGGAGGAGCCGCAGATCTCCATGGCGATGCCGTTCAGCATCAAGGCAGTTCCAAGCAGCGTCATGCCCTGGACGTCAAATGTCGGCTGGGCCAGGAACTGGCGCACTGTTGCGTCCGAGAGCAGGGCGGCCAGATCTTCCACGGGTTCGCCCCGCTGGTGAAAGGCCATCTTCCAATCATGGACCGCCGACAGTTTGGAGGCCAGATCGCCCACGCCGGAAAGCCAGAGCACGCGGGGAGCCTGGAGGCAGACCGTCACGTCGATGATCACGCCCTGGGGCAGGGTGGCGGCCAGGGAGCGACGCCGGCCCTTGATTGTCAGACTGGATTGGGGGCTGCAGAAACCGTCGTTGCTAAGGGACGTGGGTACGGCGAAATAGGCAAGTCTGGCCAGAAAAGCCAAGTACTTGGCCATGTCCAAAGCCTTGCCGCCGCCCAATCCGACCACCGCGTCCGTGTCTCTGGGCATGGCGGCGAAGATGTCGGTGATATCTTCAAAGGCATTGGTGCGGATGTCGATCCAGGCCGCGATGTCCAGATTTTCCCGGACCAAGCCGTCTTTGGCCGAGGCGCATACGGACGCCGGCAGATCAGGGCTGGCGAGAACCAGGACGCGGCCATGACCGCGTCGGCGCAGATAGATGCCCAGGCGGTCCAAGGCATTGGGCTTGATCCGCACCAGGCCGGGCACATGGATGCTGGTGGGTTTGTTCATGTCGGTAACTCCGAGAGTGCCTGCGCCGTTTCGGGCCAGGAGGTGACGGAACGGTGAGCCCGGCGCGATCCGGCCCCAAGTTTCGAGGGGGCCATGTTCTGGATCATGGGCAGCGCGCGAGCCACGGACGCGCGGGTGGGCTCAGAGATCTTCCGCAATGTCTTCAAACTGGCGTCGGCCCCAGCCCGGCTGTCCTGTCGGAGTGCCATGCTGTCGGACAGCAACCGCAGCCTGTGACCATCGTTATCGGTCATGGCCTCGTCAAAATCCGAGACAAGAACGCAGATAGTCATGTGGGCTGTTCTCCACGGATGATGTGTGCGATGCGGCCGATTCGACAACGAATGCTGGTTGTGCTCCGGCCCGTCAAGCCTGGAGATTCGCCAGGTTGATGCGTATTCCCGAGGCTGTTGGTCACGCGCCAAAGCCGCTACGGTGCGGCTTTGGCTGTCCATGCGTTCTCTACGGCTGCTTGAATCCGTACTTGCCGAGAATTGCCTGTCCTTCCGGTCCGGTGACAAACGCGATGAACTGCTGCCCCATGTCCTTGGATTTTGCGCCTGCCAGCAGGGCGATGGGGTAGGTGATGGGCTTGTGGCCGGGAATTTCGGCCGCGACGCGGACCTTGTCCGAGCGCTGGGCCGCGTCCGTGGCGTAGACAAAGCCGGCCTGGACTTCGCCCCGTGATACATAGTCAAGGGCCTGGCGCACGTTTTCGGCCAGGACAAATTTCGGGGCCAGGGCGTCGTACAGGCCCGCCTTTTCCAGGGCGCCCTTGGCATAACGGCCAACAGGGACAGAGTCCGGATTGCCGATGGCGATCAGTTTGAACTGTTCACCCGTGAGTTCTTCGGGGGTGCTGAGGGGCAGGGCGTTTTCGGCCGGAACAACCAGCACCAGGGCGTTGCCGGCGAAATTGACGCGGCTTGCGGCGTCGATCAGTTCTCCGGCCTTGTCCATGGTTTCCTGATCGGCCGAGGCAAAGACATCGACCGGCGCGCCCTGTTGCATCTGGCTCAACAGTGCACCCGATGCGGCAAAATTGAAGACCAATTGTGTGTCGGGATGGCTTTTTTCAAAAATCGGCTTCATCTCCTCAAAGGCGTTGGTCAGGCTGGCGGCGGCGGATATCACCAGATCCGCCGCCAGGGCCGGGGTGGAGATGAGCAGGAAAAGGATCGACAACATCGCGCGCTTTGTTCCGGGATTCATGAAGGCCTCCATGGGAGTATAAGGTTTGATTCTTTCTGGCCGCTGAGTGCCGGTTTGGCAATATGGTCACGGCAGGGTGTGAAAACGTGACTATCTTGATTTTCTTCATGAATGGCGTGCAGGAGGTGGCATGAACAAAACTGGAGGACCTTCACATATTGATCCGGCCAGGATGGATGCGCTTGATCCGTCAACGCTGTTGCGTTTGGCCGGATCGGCCCAGGAGGAGATCCGGCGGCGCGGATTGGACAGAGCACAGCGCGATGTCCGGCGCAGACCGCAGGCTGCGCGCATGTTTCAGGTCCCGGATTCGGTCAAGCATCTCGGACCGGATCAGCTTGACCGGCTGACGCGATCTTTTCGGGATTGGCTGCACGCGGCCGGCAATACCCGCACCCGGCAAGGGCGCACCCGCATGTGGCTTCTTTTTCTGCTCCTGCGCTACACGGGCATGCGCCTGGGTGAGGCCCTGGTGCTCGACGACCGCGAGGATTTTGACCTGTCGCGGGGAGTGGTCCGCATTCACGGTGACGCCGGGCGCGAGATTCCCCTGCCGGTCGAGGTTGTGGACAGTCTGGTCCTGTTTTTCGACGATCCCATGAGCTTGGAACTGCGCGGCCGCATTTTTCATCTCGACCAGGGGTACGTGCGCCGTATTTTTTCCGAACGCGGGGCAGGCACGAATATTCCCAGGGATCTTCTCAATCCCCGCGTATTGCGTCACTCCCGCGCCGTGGAACTGCTGCGCGGTGGTGTGCCTTTGGTCGTGGTGGATGCCATGCTCGGGCATCACAGTTCCTCCTCACATTACGTCTGTTTTTCCGACGCCGACACCCGGCGCATCATGAACCACTACATTTATGAGGAACGAAAAATGAAAACATCCGCCCGCAACATGTTTGTCGGCCAGATCAGTTCGCTTCGCGACGGGGCCATCCTGAGCGAGGTGGAGGTGACCACGGCCTCCGGCCTCAAGATCGTGTCCGTCATCACCAGTGAGAGCTTCGAGAATCTTGGCTTGGCCATGGGCATGACCGTCATCGCCACGGTCAAGGCACCCTGGGTGGTGCTGGTCAAAGAGGATTCGATGTTCAAGACCAGCGCCCGCAACAAGTTCTGCGGCAAGATCTCGGCCGTCAACACCGGCCAGATCGCGGCCGAGGTGGTGGTGGATCTGGCCGACGGCACGAAAATAACCTCCCTCATCACCGACGAGTCCGTGGCCAAGCTGGATCTCAAGGTCGGTGACGAGATCTGCGCCATGGTCAAGGCCTTTTCCGTTATTTTGGCCCTGGAGTAGCCATCTGCTCTCCTCTTGGGTTACGGGCCCGGGACGATATTGATCGTTCCGGGCCCGCTTTTTTTTAGGCTCATCCGAATTGAGCGTACTTCGGCGGGCATACCTACCCCGAAAGGGGGTTGCCTTTCCGCGCCCGAGGCGCTGACCCGGCAAGAAGCAACCACCCCGTCCCTTCGGGCCACCCCT
>CAZYZA010000166.1:0-4338 GCA_964651415.1 uncultured Desulfovibrionaceae bacterium | reverse complement strand
CGTAGGGGCGGACCTATGTGTCCGCCCTGCCTTTTATGTGGCCGACGGTTCATCACCCCGGCGTCCATGCATCACGCATGTCACGGTGGTCCACGCAGATGGCGCAACCATCACCGCCACCAAACATCCCGTCGCCCATGATCCGGATCACGTAGGGGCGGACCTATGTGTCCGCCCTGCCTTTTATGTGGCCGACGGTTCATCATCCCTGGAATCCACGAACCACCCATGTCACGGTGGCCCGCACGGACGGCCAGAGTCAAAAAGCGCGGTGGAGGGTAAAATCAGTCCACGGGCTGGCGACGCAGCCGTTTGGTACGGGCATGACGGGCTTTGGAGTCCAGACGGCGCTCAGCGGACGCCCTGGTCGGCGCGGTGGGTCGGCGAGTTTTGGGCCGCTCGGCGGCCAGGCGGACAAGATGGATCAAGCGCTCCAGGGCCGCGCGACGGTTGGCTTCCTGCGTGCGCTGGGTTTCGGCCCGAATGACCAGTTCGTCCTCGGCCGTGATCCGTTTGCCGGCCAGACGCCGGAGACGATCCAGTCCATCGGGCTCCAAACCCTGGATGGCACCCAGCGCCACGCGCAGACGCACGGCCGTGGCCACCTTGTTCACATTCTGGCCGCCCGGTCCACCGGCGCGGATGAACTCTAGGGAAATATCCTGGTCGTCAATACGAATACGGGGAGTGATTCTCATATGGGGTGGGTAGCGCAAAGCGCTGCGGAGGAAAAGAAAAAGGGCCACTCGGGCAGCCCTTTTCCTTCAATCACGCGATTCCATCAGCCGCAGGAACCGCCGCAGCCGCAGGACGAGCAGCCTCCGCCACCGCTTTCCGAAAAAACCATGCTTGAAGTAACCGCAAAGCCCATGTTCGGATCAAAGGTCACGACCATGGGTTTGGCCTCTTCAAAAAGGGCGGTCTCGACCAGAAAGGTATATCCGTCGATTTCGAAAACCTGGTCCGTGTCCTTTTTCTCGTCCAGGGCCAGACCCAGACGCGTCCCGCCGCAGCCGGACGCCAGGTAAATGCGAATGGGTTCCTTGTCCTTGCCGTTGAAATGCGAATCCAGCTGCTCCTTAGCCGCCGGGTTGAGCTCAAACATAGATGCCTCCTATGGGTTGAATAGCCGTATCCTTTAAGAGCTCCAGGACCGATGTCAACCAACTTGCATCGCCAGATGGTGACAAAGGCGGCGCAGACAGGTTATGCCCATGGCCTGTCGTGGCGACTGAGCCGCGCCAGAAACTCGTCAAGGCATTGCTTTGGCCGGAGGACGTGCAATGTACAAACAGTTGTCGGCCCCGCTGACGGCCCAGGTTGAGGTGACCACAAACTGCGCCAATCTCTGCGTGCACTGCTACAATCACTGGCGGCACGACCATGACGCCGAACAATTCTCCCTTTCCGTGGATCAGGCCACGCTTCTGGCAGACAAAATTGCCGCCGCGCGAATTTTTGAGCTGGTGGTCACCGGCGGAGAGCCACTGCTGGCTCCGGACGCAACCAGGACCCTTGTCCGTCGGGCCGGGGGGCACGGCCTGGCCGTATCCCTCAATTCAACACTGAATCAGCTTACAGCCCCTGAGGCGGCCTGGCTAAAAAAGCACGGCCTGACATCTGTCCTGACGTCCCTGCATGGCCCGCGCGAAATTCATGACCGCATCGTGCACCGGGCCGGAGCCTTTGACGCCACGTTGCGCGGCATCGCCCTGGCCAGGGAAGCCGGACTACCCGTGCACGTCAACATGGTCATCTCGCGCACGAACAAAGACCATGTCGTCGAAACGGCCCGCTTGTGCCAGGAACTGGGGGTTAGCCTTTTTCTGGCGACCAAAGCCGCCCAGCCCGAAAACTGTCCAGGTTTTGCCCTCCATCGCCTGACCCGGGAGGACATCAGCGACTACGTCCGCCAGGTACGACAGGCCGACCTGGCCATCCCGGTGGAAATGCTCTCGACTTTTCCCCTCTGCGGCATCACCGACAATGCCGATCTGGCCCTGCATGGCCGACGCTGTCTGGCCGGGGTGGCCATGCTGACCATTGCCGCCGACGGCCAGGTCCGGCCGTGCAATCATACGGACATGGCCTATGGCTCCATCTGGACCTCGGACCTGCTGGAGATTTGGGAAAGGATGCGTGAATGGAGACTGGGCGGATTTTTGCCGGAAGCATGCAGATTGTGCGCGGCCCTGATGCTCTGCGGCGGCGGATGCCGCATGGAAGCCAAGACCCACGCCGGCAGCCTGACCGCCCTGGATCCTTACGCCCGCCCGGAAAACCTACCCCGCATCCTGCCTTTTCTGCGCCAACGGGAACAGGCCCCGGACAATGCCCCCCGCGCTTTTTCCATCAACCCGAGCCGTAGCCGCCAGGAATCCTTTGGCACGGTGCTCTGCGCCATCGGTGGAGCGCCCATCATGCTCAGCCCGGAAGGAGCCAAGGTCTGGCGGCAATTCTCGACAGGTCGCATTTATTTCGGCGACGATCCCGGCATCAGTTGGGGCAACGTCAACCGGCAAGCCTTTCTGGCCGCCCTGGAGCGCAAAAAACTGATCAGCGCCAGGTGAATCTTGTCCGTTGCCTGGATTTCACGTACCCAGGCTCTCACGACCAAGGAGGAAGCATGCCCACAGAAGAAACAGGTTTCACGGATCTCATGGACGAAAGCCTGGTACCCGAAGCCAGAGCCGCGCGGCTGCGCGAAGACATCCCCCTCATCCCCCGGGACAGACTCATCACCCCCTGCGACAAGACCGACGTCTGTTACTGAGCCCGCATCCGGATAACAAAGGCTCCGGATTTCACACCGGAGCCCTTGTTTTGCCCTTCTGTCCCACCGCAGCGCAGCTACACGCACAGAAAACGAATCAGTCATCTCCCACTATCAGGGCGGCCACGTCCATGACATTGGTCCGGGTCGGGCCGGTGATCAACAGGGCATCGGCTTCTTTGAGAAACGTGTAGGAGTCGTTATTGGCCAGGTACGGCTCGGGATGCAGATCTCTGGCCCTGGCCGCCCGCAAGGTCTCGGGTAAAACCAGCCCGCCGGCAGCATCCGTGGGGCCGTCGCTGCCGTCCGTGCCCAGACACAGGGCCGAGACCGGCCGTCTGGCCTGCTCCCTTTCCAACTCCAGAGCCAGGGCCAGGGCCATTTCCTGATTGCGGCCGCCCCGGCCCTGTCCCCGGATGGTCACCGTGGTCTCCCCTCCGGCCAGCAGACAGACCTTGTCCCGACCATGGTCGCGAACGGTCCTGGCCAGCATGGCCGCCACTTCCCGCGCCTCGCCGGTCATGGCCGAAGTCAGGACCACGGGCCGATATCCCAGCCTTTCGGCCGCTTGCGCCGCGCCGCGCAAGGCTGCCTCGTTGTTGGCCAGAATATGATTGCGGACCTGGCCGAAACAGCAATCCGCGTGCTTGGTTGTTTCCGGAATGAGCCCGGCCGCGCCGTCGCGCAGGACCTGCATGACCGTACCCGGCATGCGTCCGGACAATCCGAAACGGCCGATGATCTCCAGACAGTCGTCAAAGGTCGAACAATCCGGAGCCGTGGGACCGGAGCCGATGACATCGAGATTGTCCCCGACCACGTCGGAAATAATCAGGGTGACCACAGTGGCCGGCTCCAGGGCCTTGGCGAACAACCCGCCCTTGAGGCGGGACAGATGTTTGCGGATGGCGTTGATCTCATGGATGGTCGCGCCGCAGGCCAGCAGCAGCCGGGTGGCCTGCATCTTGTCGTCCAGGGTCACGGGAGGACGCGGGCAGGGGATCAGGGCGCTGGCTCCGCCCGACAGAAGAAAAAGCACCAGATCACGCGCGCCGACCTGGCCGGCCAGGGCCAAGAGTTCCCGCGCCGCCCTCTCGCCTTCCCGGTCCGGCACCGGATGCCCGCTCTCGATGACCCGGCAACCGTCAATAGCCAGGCCGTGACCGTACTTGGTGACAATGAGGCCGCTGTCAAAGCGGTCGCCGAGGACTTCTTTCAGGGCCTGGGCCATGGCGGCCGAAGCCTTGCCCGCCCCGACAACCACAACCCGGTCAAAAAGGGACAGATCATAGGCCGTGTCGCCGATGGTCAGCACATCACCGTCCATGGCCACTGCGGTCCTGATGACCGGCTGCGGGGCACAGGCCGCCAAAGCGCCGTCCACCAGACACATCAGGCGGGAACGACGCGGGTCAGTCACAAGCATGCAAACTCCCGAGGCAAAAGGTTCAACAATCTTCAGAACCAGCCACTGTCGATTATGTCGGAGACGAACGAAAAAAACGCGCCTGCCCAAGAGCACGGGTGAAAACCCATCTACTCGACCGGAACCGCCTGTCCGATAG
>CAZYZA010000165.1:3082-4429 GCA_964651415.1 uncultured Desulfovibrionaceae bacterium | reverse complement strand
TCGCCACCCAGGCCCGGGCCGAAAAGCTGACCGTCCTGCTGGACTGGTTTGTCAACCCGGATCACGCTCCGCTCTTTGTCGCCCAGGAAAAAGGCTATTTCCGGGACCGGGGCCTGGACGTGGAATTCATCGCCCCGGCCAATCCCAACGATCCGCCCAAGCTCGTGGCCGCGGGCAAGGCCGACATGGCCGTGTCCTACCAGCATCAGCACCAGATGCAGGTCAGCCAGGGCCTGCCCCTGACGCGCATCGCCACCCTGGTCGCCACGCCCCTCAATTGTCTGGTCGTGCTTGCGGACGGACCCATCCGGTCCATCGCCGATCTCAAGGGCAAGACGGTCGGTTATTCGGTCGGAGGATTTGAAACGGCGCTGCTCAAGGTCATGCTGCGCAAGGAAGGTCTGAGCCTGGACGACGTCAAGCTGGTCAACGTCAATTTTTCCCTGTCCCCGTCCCTGTTCACGGGCCAGGCCGACGCGGTCATCGGTGCATTTCGCAATTTCGAGCTGAATCAGATGGATATCGCCGGTCGGCCGGGACGGGCCTTTTTTGTCGAGGAGCACGGCGTGCCGTCGTACGATGAACTGATCCTGGTCGCCGCCGCCGACAAGCTGAGCGACCCGCGACTGCGCCTCTTTGTCGACGCCCTGGAGGACGGCGTGCGCTACCTGGTCAACCATCCCGAAGACTCGTGGCGGCTGTTCATCGCCGGTGACCGGGCCGGGCTGGACGACGAACTGAACCGCCGGGCCTGGCGGGACACCCTGCCCCGCTTCGCCCTGCGACCGGGTGCCCTGGACCAGAAGCGCTACGACCGGTTCGCCGAGTTCCTGGCCGAAGAAAACATCGTTACCGCCATGCCCCCACGTGCGACCTGGGCCGTGGAACTGCCCTGAGCGGACAACGAAACGATACAAGAAAGCCCCGTCAGCGAGAAAGCGCTGGCGGGGCCGACTTTTTTATGGGCGACCAGACCTACTTCAACGCCGCTGGCAGCCAGGTGGAAAGAATCGGCACATAGGTCACCATCAGCAGGCAGAGAAAGAGCAGAATCAAAAATGGCAGCACGGACCGGGCCACGTAGGTCAGGGACTTTTTGGTAATGCCCATGGCCACAAAGAGGTTGAGGCCAAAGGGAAAGGTCAGGAACCCGATCTCGACGTTGACAATCATCATGATGCCCCAGGCAATGGGATCAATGCCGAAATGGGCCAGCATGGGCAGGAAAATGGGCGTCAGGACCAGAATGGAGGTAACAATGTCCATGACGCAGCCAATGACCAGCAACAAGAGACTGACCAGAAACAGAAAAACATACTTGTTGCTGATGTGCGCCCCGATGAATTC
>CAZYZA010000165.1:0-2982 GCA_964651415.1 uncultured Desulfovibrionaceae bacterium | reverse complement strand
CGGGCCATGTAGACGGCAAAGGCCCCGAAAACCAGGACGCGCACAATGCCCGGCACCACGCCGGCCAAAAACATGTCGCTGACCGAGGTGTTGCCGACCAGGGAATAAAGCACCATGGGGATGGACGGCGGGATGAGAATCCCCAGGGTACCGGCGCTGGTGATCAGACCGATGCTGAACTTTTCGTCATACCCGGCACGGGTCAGAGCCGGAATCATGATGCTGCCGACGGCAATGACCGTGGCCGGGCTGGAGCCGGAAATGGCCGCGAAAAACATGCAGGTCAGGATGCCGGCCAGGGCCAGCCCGCCCCGGAAACGGCCGACGCAGGCCTCCATGGATTTGACCAGATAGTGGGCGATGCGGCCTTCGGCCATGATGCTGCCGGCCAGGATGAAAAATGGAATGGACAACAGCAGAAAATTGTCCAGACCGCGAAACAGCTGTTGGACCATGGCCGTCAGCGGGACGTTCAGATACAGAAAGACCGTGGACGCCGTCGTCGCCAGGACAACAATGGCGATGGGGGTCGACAACAACAGCAGGGCGAAAAAGACACAGACCATGAACCAGATCATGCGTCCTCCGTCCGGCCAGTCAGGACAATCCGGGCCTGCAGCCAGGCCCGGTGGAGAAAACGCAGGGCAATGGTCGCGCCAAAGACCGGAATGGGCAGATAGGCGACCCACATGGGCATGCCCAGTGAGGCCGTGGTCATGCCGTAGCGGGCCAGGAGGCTGGTCTGTTCCCATCCGTACCAGGCAATGACGATCATCACTGCGGCGCTGATCAGGTTGGCGGCGGTCCGCATCAGGGCGGCCACGCGGATCGGGGCATACTGGGTCGCGGCCTCCATGGAAAAATGGGCCCCGTATTTGACGGCCATGCCGGCCCCGGCAAAGGTGGCGAAAACCACAAGGTAACGCGACGCCTCGTCAAACCAGTCAAAGGTCAGCCCCAGAAAATAGCGGGTCAGAACCTGGATGGTCGTACCCACGGCCAGCAACAGGAGCAGGCCGCCCACGGCCAACTCCTCGGCCTGTCCGAGTATGTTCAGCAATTTCTTCATCGTTCTCTCAAAAAAAGGCAGAGCCATTGGCCCTGCCGTGTAGGTTCTTTCAGCATTTTGATTGACACAGCCCGGTCCAAACGTCTGTGCAAAACGTCTGAAAGCCGCCGAGGCTGTGCATAATTCAATCTGAAATTTCGAATCTCAAATTTCAAATGGGGCCGACAATTTTTGGCAGCCTGGACGGTTTACGACAACCGCCCCATGGACCTAGTTGCTGTACTGATTCACCTTGTCGACGATCATGTCGTAATAACGCTGCCCGGCATATTTGCCGAACTTGGGATCGTTGGGGATGGTTCCAACCTGATTGGCGAATTTTTCGTGAACCGGCAGCACGGCGTCGTGAAAGGCCTGCCGCTCTTCAGGGGTCAGATCGGCGATGGTGCAACCGAATTTTTCCACGGCCAGGGCTTCAAGTTCGTTGCGCATGTTCGTGTTTTCGGTCCGGTTGATGTCCTCGGCAATGCGCGCCGCTTCCGTGAAGACGCGCTGCTGATCCGGAGTCAAACTTTCCCAGACCGGACGGCTGACAATCTTGTACAGACAGGTCAGGGAATGGGAGGATCGGGTCAGGTGCTTGGCCACTTCCGTGAACTTCATCATGACCGAGGTCGGGATGGGGTTTTCCTGCATGTCGACCGCGCCCTGCTGCAGTGCCGTGTACAGCTCGGGAAAGGGAATGCCGACCGGATTGGCGCCAAGAGCGCGGAAACTATCCAGAAACACGGGCGAATCCATGACCCGCACGCGCACGCCCTTCATCTGCTCGGGGCTGGTGATGGTTTTGTCACGGACATTGAAGTCGCGCATTTCGTTCTCGGCATAGCCAATGGGCACAAGGCCCATGTTCGGCATCAGGGCGTCCATGACGGTCTTGAATTCTTCGTCGGCCAGCACCTTGTAGGCGACATCCTTGCTCGGGAAGAGAAAGAAAAGATCCAGCAACCCGACCTGGGGAATGAGGTTGGACATGACCGCCGTGGTGCAATCCATCATGTCCAGAGTCCCGAACTGAACCTGCTCCAGCATGGACCGCTCGTTACCGAGCTGCCCAAGAGGGAAGACCTCGATTTTGATCTCGCCGCCCGTTTCCTTCTCCACGTGCTCGGCAAAGGCCAGGGCCGCCTTGTGCATGGGGAACGCCTTGTCCTCAATCTGGGTCGGCGCAATGTGCCCGAATTTGAGAACGCGTGCCGCCTGGGCCGAAGCCACGCAGCAAACAGACAGAATCACAGTCAGGACCAAAGCCAGATTCTTCATCATTTCCTCCACTTGGGGCTATAACCACTTGTATTTCAACAACTTCAAAGACAGACCACACAAAGCAATAACCTAGTATCGATCAGCCCGGACCTTGGCAACATTTTTCAGTTTCATCCCCCGGTGCATGCCCTGCCTTGACTTCAACCCACGCCCCTCCTAGTGCTGGGAACCTTCACGCATTCACCGCCGCCATCCGCCGGAGCCCCCATGCCCCTGTCTTCCGACCTTGTCGCCGATCTGTCCCGGATTTTGCCCCAGTCGCGCATCCATCTCGACCCCGTGCGGGTCCGGGTCTTTGCCCTGGACGCCAGCATATACCAGCCCAGGGCGCAGGCCGTGATCGACATCGAGTCCGAAGCCGAAATCCAGGCATTGCTGCCAGTGCTGATCCGCCACCGCACGGGCCTGACCTGGCGCGGCTCCGGCACCAGCCTGAACGGCCAGGCCACGGGCCAGGACATTGTCGCCCGGTTGCGCGGCCCGGCCTGGAAACGGCACGAAATTCTGGACCAGGGCCGGCAGATCCGCCTGGGTTGCGGCCTGCTCTGCGCCGAAGCCGACGCATTGCTTCTGCCCCATGGCTTTCGCCTTGGACCGGACCCGGCCTCAGCCTCGGCCGCAAGCATCGGCGGCATGGTCGCCAACAA
>CAZYZA010000164.1:0-4442 GCA_964651415.1 uncultured Desulfovibrionaceae bacterium | reverse complement strand
TAGCCTCCGGAGCTAAAGGTCGCAGGTTCGATTCCTGCATTGCGCACCATCTGAAAAACAAGGACTTGGATCAATATCCCGGTCCTTTTTTTCTGAACTCGACAACTTCACGGGCCCATGTCTTTTTCAATGATTGACAGGAATGGATTCCCCGGCTTCGAGGGAATGGTTCGTGGATTTTTCCACGACTTTTTGCAGCAAAATCTGCAAACCGGAAGCTGAAGTTGTTTTATGTCGTGGGGTTGCCTCTCCCCGCAGGACAGACATGCGAGGCGCCTCTCCCGCGTGAGCAGACTTGAGTTTTGACGCCGGCCACATCTGTCCGGCCCCTTCATCATCTCGTCTTGGAGATTCTTTTTTAACCGGCACGCCCGGCCTTCGATTGCCTTTCACGCCAGTCGTTGATTCTTCCTCTCAATCACAGGAATTTTTGTGGATTTTACTTCTTTTTCTTTTGACCAGCGTATTTCCGTTGGCATTCGTGATGCCGGCTATGTTTCCCCCACCCCGATCCAGCTGCAGGCCATTCCGTCCGTATTGTCCGGTCAGGACGTGCTCGGCCTGGCCCAGACCGGCACCGGCAAGACGGCAGCCTTTGCCCTGCCTCTGTTGCAGCGTCTGATCGCATCCGGCGCCGCCACGCGCGGGCCGGTGCGCGTCCTGGTTCTGGCTCCGACCCGTGAGCTGGCCCTGCAGATTCACGAAACATTCGTGACGCTGGGCAAGCAGACCGGTATCCGGTCGGCGGCAGTCTTCGGCGGTGTCGGCGAGACGCCGCAGGTCAAGGCCGCGCGTCAGGCCACGGTGTTGGTTGCCTGCCCGGGCCGTTTGCTTGATCTGGTCAATCGCGGGTTGATCGATTTGTCCAGCGTGGACGCGTTGGTCCTGGATGAAGCCGACCGCATGTTCGACATGGGCTTTTTGCCCGATCTGCGTCGCCTCATGGCCAAATTGCCCGCCAAGCGCCAGAATCTTCTTTTTTCCGCGACCATGCCGCCGGAAATCCGCAAGATCGCGGACCAGGTTCTGGTTCGACCGGCTGTGGTCCAGGTTGCCAATACGGCCCCGGCCGAGAAAATCAGCCATGTCATTTATCCCGTTTCGGCCGGGCAGAAGTTGTCCCTGCTCGAAATGTTCTTGAGCCGGACCCCGCACGACTGCGTCCTCATATTCACCCGCACCAAGCACCGGGCCAAAAGTCTGGCCCGAAAACTTGAGCAGAAAGGTTGGGTTGCCACGTCGCTGCAGGGCAATCTGTCCCAGAATCGGCGCCAGGAAGCGTTGGACGGTTTTCGCACCGGTCGCTTCCGGATCATGGTCGCCACGGACATCGCGGCCCGTGGTATCGACTGCGCGCGCATCACCCATGTGGTCAATTTCGACCTGCCCGATACGGCCGAAAATTACACCCACCGCATCGGACGCACGGGTCGGGCCGACAAGTGCGGTCAGGCCATAACCCTGATGGCCCCGGAAGACGCCTCCCAGGTGCAGATGATCGAGCGTGTCCTGAAATGCCGATTGGAGCGGCTGAGTCTGGACGGTTTTGCCTATGCCGGCGGCTCCGGCGACGGGAACGACGCCGCATTCGAGGAGCCCAGACCTCCGCGCCCTGCGGGCCGTTTCTCGGTCCGTCCGGCTGGTCAGCCCAGGGCCGCGCGCCAGCGTGATCGGACCACGGCTCCTGCCGGCGAAACGTCGTCCCGGCCAAGGACGCCTCGCCCGACCGGGCCGAGCCGCAGCGTGTTTGGCATGAGTCAGTCCTGAGTCTTTCCAGGACACCGCTGACTCGCAGAATCGGCCGGATACGTCCGGCGAGATGATCATGGCGCTGACCGTAGGCGCGCCCTGATCTCCAAAGCCTCCTTGCCTGTCTTTTAACAGCCACGTTCGTCAGCGATGGCCGAATGACGTCATACGCCATTCGGCCTTTTTCTTTGGAATCGACAGCAGGTCGGGCCGGAAGACGTGTCGTCACGCAGAGTCCGGCTTTTTCGGATTAGCCGGACCGCTGCCCGGGCCAAGGCGTGCTGCGGGAAAATAGCTGCTGGGAGGATGTGTGCGTTTATGACGGCGACTGATCGGCCGGGAGGAAGAGAGCTTACGACTTGAGGCCGGTCGTCATGCGGGCGGGATCTATTTTTCCGACTCCTGGGCCAGGCGTTCGCGCTGGCGCTCTTCAAGACGCAGTTGGCGGCGCATGTCTGCTTCGCGGTTGCGGCGCTCATGGGTCGGATTTTCCAGAATCAGGCCGGGGGCCAGGGCGGGTTTCTTGTCCGGTCCCATGGCGACAAAGGTCAGATAGGCCGAGGCCGCGTGGCGCTGTTCGCCGGTCATCAGATTTTCGACCACCACCCGCACGCCGATTTCCATGGACTGCTTCCCGGCCCGGTTGACGCTGGCGTAGAGGAGCATCAGTTCCCCGACCTGGACCGGGGCCTTGAATTCCATGCGGTCGATGGAGGCGGTGACCACGCTCGTGCGGCAGTGGCGCATGGCGCAGACCGCTCCGGCCAGGTCGATGTGCTTGAGAATGACCCCGCCGTGGACATTGCCGGCCGGGTTGGCGTCTTCGGGCAGGGCGCGGTGGGTCATGACGGTCTGGCTGTCGCTGACCTTGCGGGCGGCTGGAACTGTCATCAGATGCGCTCCTCTTCCAGGGCGTGACAGGCGGCCTGGCTGCCGCCGGCCAGGGGCCGCAGCAGCGGGGTCTCTTCCCGGCAGCGGCTGTTCATGAATGGACAGCGGGTATGGAAAACGCAGCCCGTGGGCAGGTTGATGGGTGTCGGCACCTCGCCCTTGAGGCGGATATGGTCGAAACTTTTGCCGCCGAGTTTGGGAATGGCCGAGAGCAGGGCCCGCGAATAGGGGTGCTGCGGATTTTGGTACAGGCTGTCGCGGTCGGCCAGTTCGCACAGGGTCCCCAGGTACATGACCGCGACCCTGGTGCTGATGTGTTCGACCACGGACAGATCATGGGTGATGAACATGTAGGTCAGGCCGAATCGTTCCTGGCAGTCCATGATCAGATTCAGGATCTGGGCCTGGATGGAGACGTCCAGGGCCGAAATGGGCTCGTCGGCGACAATGAATTCGGGGTCCACGGTCAGGGCGCGGGCAATGCTGATGCGCTGGCGCTGGCCGCCGGAGAATTCGTGGGGAAAACGCCCGCCCCAGGCCGGATCCACGCCGACCTGGCGCATGATGTCCGCCACCTTGTCCCGAACCTGATCGGCGGACAATTCCGGGAAATGAAAGCGGGTCGGCTCTTCCAGAATCTGACGCACGGTCATGCGCGGGTTGAGGGAGGCGTAAGGATCTTGGAAAACCATCTGCATCTTGCGCCGGTAGGGCAGCATGGACACGGGCGAGAGGTGATCAATGCGCTGGTCGCGAAAGGCGACCTGGCCGCTGGTCGGCGGGTAGAGGCCGAGCACGGTCCGGCCCAGCGTTGATTTGCCGCAGCCGGATTCGCCGACCACGGACAGGATCTCGCCCTGAAAGATGTCCAGGCTGACGTCGTTGATGGCCTTGACCGTGGTCCGGGTCAGGTACGGCGAGCCGCCGGAAAAGCGGACACGGTCCAGCAGGCCGCCGGAAATATCGAAGTGTTTGACCACATTGGAGATGCGGACCAGGGGAGACGCGGTGGTGGTCATGGTTTACCTGCCTTGCCCGTAGAGATGACAGGCGGCCAGACCCAGAGTGGTCGGCTCGCCGAAGAGCGGTGGTGTTTCCCGGCGGCAGATGTCCATGACGTGCTCGCAGCGGGGATGGAAAGCGCAGCCCTGCGGAATGCTGGTCAGATTGGGCATCATGCCCGGAATCTGATGCAGGCGTTGGCGGTGGCCGCCGCCCTGGGGCAGGGCCTGGATCAGCCCCTTGGTGTAGGGATGTCGGGGCTGGCGGACAATCTGCTCTGTCGGCCCCTGTTCGACAATGCGCCCGGCATACATGACCGCGATTTTTTCCGTGACCTGCGAGACCACGCCCAGGTCATGGGTGATGAGGATCAGTCCCATGCGCTCGTTGCGGCACAACTCCAGCAGCAGGGCCATGACCTCGGCCTGGATGGTCACGTCCAGGGCCGTGGTCGGCTCGTCGGCGATGATCAGGCTCGGATTGGTCAACAGGGCGATGGCGATGACCACCCGTTGGCGCATGCCGCCGGACAGCTCGTGCGGGTATTGCCCCAGGCGCTTGCCGGGGGAGGAGATATAGACCTTCTGCAGTTTTTCCAGGGCGATTTCCCGGGCATGGGCCGCCGAGACCTTGGCGTGGGCCTGGATGGTCTCGACCATCTGGGTGCCGATGGTCAGAACCGGGTTCAGGGTCATCATCGGGTCCTGAAAGATCATGCTGATGCGGTTGCCGCGGATGCCCCGCATTTCTTCCAGGGGGTAGCTGCTGATTTCCTGGCCTTCGAACAGGACGCGGCCCGA
>CAZYZA010000163.1:0-4536 GCA_964651415.1 uncultured Desulfovibrionaceae bacterium | reverse complement strand
CACGGTTCGATTGGACAAGCATGGAACAGGACAAGCTCTGGCGCTACAATTTGCATTATTTCGATTATCTGCATGAACCGGGTCGCACCAACGGGCCGGAACTGATAAAAAGCTGGATAGCGGCCAACCCGCAGGGCAGGATGGATGCCTGGGAACCGTTTCCCGTGTCCTTGCGGCTGGTCAACTGGATCAAGTTTTTCCTGTCGCCCGGCGCGCCGTCCCCGCTCCCGCCATCCTGGCTGGAAAGCCTGGGGCTGCAGGCCCGCTGGCTTTCCAAAAACATCGAATACCATCTGCTGGCCAACCACTATTTCAAGAACGGCAAGGCTCTGGTCTTTGCGGGCGTCTTTTTCGACGGCGTGGAGGCCCGACGCTGGCTGAACCATGGTTTGCGCATTGTGTCCGAAGAACTGGCCGAACAGGTTCTGGCCGATGGCGGGCATTTTGAACGCAGTCCCATGTACCATTGCATGATCCTGGAAGACTGCCTGGACCTGTGGAACCTGTGCCGGGCCAGCGGGTTGCCGGAACTGACTGAACTTGGGCGGGAACTGGAACGTGTGATCCCGGCCATGCTTCGCTTTGCCGGGGGGCTGACCCATCCTGATGGCGGCATTGCCCTGTTCAATGACGCGGCCCTGGGCATTGAGCCGGGTTTTGCCCAGCTTCGGGAGTATCATGAACGGCTTGGGGGCGAGCCGTGGGCGCAGTCAAAGGCGCGGGTCCTGTCCTTTCCGGACAGCGGGTATTTCCGGCTTGAACCGACGCCCGGCGATGTGCTGATCGTGGATTGCGGTCTGATCGGGCCGGATTATCAGCCGGGGCACGCGCACTGCGACACCTTGAGCTTTGAGCTGTCCTTGAACGGGCGGCGGGTCGTTGTGGATTCCGGCTGCAGCCAGTATGTGGACGGCGATATCCGGCAGTACAACCGGGGCAGCGCGGGCCACAACACGCTGACCATCGACGGCGTGAATCAGTCTGAAGTGTGGGGGGCGCACCGGGTGGCCCGTCGCGCCAGGCCGATCTTGGCAGAGGCTACGGATGTCGGCGACGCATTGACTTTCGAAGGGGCTCACGACGGCTACACGCGCCTTGCGGGCCAGCCGATACACAAGCGGCAGGTTGTCTGGGCCGACGGACGTATTGAGATCCGGGATCTGGTGGAAGGGGATGGAGAACACCAGCTGGAACTGCGCGTGCACATCCATCCGGACTGGACAGTGGAATCCGCCAACGCCGGATTCGTGATTCTGAGACAGGGGCAGGAGAGCCTCTGTGTAGCTTCGACGCAGGGCGATTTGGAACTTGAGCGGGGCTGGTATTGTCCACGATTCGGGATGCCGATACCGTGCCCCGTGCTGAGCGTGCGTCAGCGGGCGTTCCTGCCCTGGACTGGCGGTTTTGTCATCACCAAGGAGAGCTGACAGGTGCATATTCTTTTTCTCTGCCACTATTTTCCGCCCGAGGTGAACGCTCCGGCCTCGCGTACCTATGAAAACGCCAAGCGCTGGGTGCGGGCCGGGCACAAGGTCACGGTCCTGACCTGCCACCCGAGCCATCCCGGCGGCGTGGTCTATCCGGGCTTTAAAAACTCGGTCCACGCATGGGATGAGAAGGACGGCATCCGCGTGCTCAGGGTGGGCACCTATTTGAGCGCGAACAAGGGCTTCGTGAAGCGCACGGCCAATTACGTGTCCTTCATGCTTTCGGCCATGGCCCAGTGCTGGCGGGTGCGGGATGTGGATCTGGTGGTCTCGACCTCGCCCCAGTTTTTCTGCGGCATGGGCGGGTACTTCGTGTCGCGCCTGAAGCGCTCCCCCTGGGTGCTGGAGATCCGCGACCTGTGGCCCGAATCCATCATCGCCGTGGGGGCCATCACAAATCGGCGCGTCATCAAGGTGTTGGAAGCCGTCGAGAGCTTCCTGTACCGCAAGGCCGACCACATCGTTTCCCTGACCAATGCCTTCAAGCGCCACATCATGGGCCGGGGCATCGCGGGGGAAAAAATCAGCGTCGTCACCAACGGCGCGGACCTGGAGCGCTACAGTCCGGGCGAGCGCTTGAACGATGTGCGAGCGGAGCTAGGGCTGGGCAAGGACGTGTTTCTGGCCTCCTACATCGGCACCCACGGCATGGCCCACGGCCTGGGAACCATCCTGAAGGCGGCCAAGCGCCTGGAGAACGAGCCGAATATCCGTTTCCTGCTGGTGGGCGACGGGGCCGAGCGGGAAAAGCTTCTCAGGGAAAAAGAGGGCATGGGCCTGACCAACGTCAGCATGCACGGCCAGCAACCCAAGGAGCGCATGCCCCAGTTTCTGGCCGCAAGCGACGCCTGCCTGGTGCTGCTCATCAAGTCGGAACTTTTCAAGACGGTCCTACCTTCCAAGATTTTCGAGGCCATGGCCATGAAGCGGCCCATAATTCTGGGCGTGGAAGGCGAGAGTCGCGAACTGGTGGAAGAGGGCGGCTGCGGGGTGTGCATTGAGCCGGAGAATGACCAGGAACTGGCCGAGGCAGTGCTGCGGCTGGCACGGGAGCCGGAACTGGGCCGGAAGCTCGGCGAGAGCGGGGCGGAGTTCGTGGCCCGGCGGTTTGATCGCGAGGTGCTGGCGATGGAGTATCTGGCGGTGTTGGAAGGGGTGGGGCGGCGGTGAGCAAGAATTGACAGGTGAATCATGTTATCATATTTGCTAACACAAGGGTATGAAGTACACCATCGAGTACTTTCACGCGCGGGTACGGGCTGACGTTCTGGATTGGCCTGTCGGCGTCCTGGCGGATTATGCCCGCATTATGGAATTATTGATGGAGTTTGGTCCGGCTCTCGGCATGCCGCATTCCCAGGCTCTTGGCGGCGGCCTTTTTGAATTGCGGGCACGCGGTCCTGAGGGCATTGGCCGGGCACTGTACTGTTATGTCGTGGGGAAGCGAGTGGTCATCGTGCATGCCTTTGTCAAAAAGACGCAGGCAACGCCGGACAAGGACTTGAGGATCGCGAGAAAACGAATGAAGGAGATTGGAATTGGCTAAACTACGCTATGAGCCGGTACCCCATGATCATGAGGCCTTTTTAGACGAGGCGGCACGCCGCGAGGGCTTCACGGAGGCCTATGCGGAACTGAACGCGGAATACGCCTTGACTCGCGAACTGCTCGCCGCGCGGGTCAAGGCCGGCCTGACCCAGGAGGCCGTGGCCCGCTTGATGGGCACGACCAAAAGCGCGGTGTCGCGCCTGGAAGGGGCGGGAAAGCATTCTCCTTCCATTTCGACCCTGCGGAAATACGCACGGGCCGTTGGTTGCGAGTTGCGGGTTTCGCTGGTGGCTGGGTGCGAATCTCCGCACCATGGTTCGGCAGAACCGCGATGAAGCGTGTGCCGTATCGGCACCATTCCCCGGATTCATGTATTTTTTCGCAGCAATTCATCCTAGGGTAGCATTCCATGAAAATCATTTCCGTTGTCGGCGCGCGTCCCAATTTCATGAAAATCGCGCCCTTCGTGAAGGCCATCGCGGCTCATAACACCGTCAACCCTGATCAACCCATCCAGCACATCCTGGTCCACACCGGCCAGCACTATGACGTGCGCATGTCCGAAGGCTTCTTCACAAGTCTGGGCATTCCTGATCCGGACATCAATTTGGAGATCGGTTCCGGCTCCCATGCCGAACAGGTCGGTCAGACCATGATCGCCTTTGAAAAGGTGCTTTTGCAGGAAAAGCCCGACTGGGTTGTGGTGGTGGGGGATGTCAACGCCACCCTGGCTTGCTCGGTGGCGGCCAAGAAGCTGTGCGTCAAGGTCTGCCACATCGAGGCGGGCCTCAGGAGCGGCGACATGACCATGCCCGAGGAGATCAACCGTCTGGTCACGGACAGGTTGAGCGATCTGTTGCTGACCCCGGACCGCCTGTCGGGCGAGAACCTGCGCCGGGAGGGCGTGCCCGAGGAGCGGATCGGCTTTGTCGGCAACATCATGATCGACACCCTGGAGGCCAACCGCGGCACGGCCGCGGCCCTGGACCCGGCGGCAGTCCTGGCAGACAACCTGCTTGACCCCGGCGCGTCCTGTCCGTCCCTGTCCGGCGGGTACGCCCTGCTGACCATGCACCGTCCGTCCAACGTGGACCAGAAGGAGATCCTGGAGCCGATCCTGGACTTCCTGACCGGCGAGGTCGCCCCCCGCATGCCCCTTGTCTGGCCCATCCATCCGCGCGCGCGCAAGATGCTTGAGACCTTTGGTCTGTGGGAACGGGCCGTGGCCTGTCCGAACCTGGCCCTGCTGCACCCCATCGGCTACCATGAGATGCTGCGTCTGAACATGCAGGCCTCCATCATGCTGACGGACAGCGGCGGCCTGCAGGAGGAGTGCTGCGTCCTGGGGACACCCTGCCTGACCCTGCGCTGGAACACCGAGCGCCCCGTGACCCTGAAGGAACACGGGGGAGCGAGTGTGCTGGTGGGCAACAACGTGGACCGCATCCGCAGCGAGTTCCTGGCCGCTCTGGAGGGTGGCCGGGTGCCGCAGCGGCCGGAG
>CAZYZA010000162.1:0-4575 GCA_964651415.1 uncultured Desulfovibrionaceae bacterium | reverse complement strand
AAAGTTAAGGGCTTCGCTAAGTTAGCGAAGCCCTTTTTCGTTTTTGTGCGCCTGGCATGGCGCACCGGACAGGGGTGAAGTGTTAGCCGGGCGGCATAGGTGTCCATCGCGAGGTGGAATCTGAAGGAAAGCCGCAGGCAAAACCCTGGTTCGACGAACAGAGACCGCATATGAGGCGGCCGCGTCGGATGAGAAGTCCAATAGGGCAGATGACTCCCCCGACTGCCTGATATGGCTGTCTGGACGCATATTTCGGGCTTGGTTGCTCACTAAAATGCACCATGATCGCAAAGTGGGGCAAATTGGTCCATTTGCGACAAGGATGACCATATTGAATTTCTGAAAGAGTCTGTCTGGATCTCAAAAGTCTGAACGGTCTTGAGAGTAGAGATAATCCTTTATCTTCTACGAGTTACAAAGCTATTCTGATTGCCTGGCCAGCGGTTGGACATGGCATTGTACAGGTCGTCTAATTTGTGAAAAAAGGGATAATATCTTGACGAAAATTTGATAATTCTATACCTCCGTGGTCGGAATAATTCATACCTGACAGGTCTGCTTAATGCCAATTTTTTCTGTTGATCAGGTGGAAGGCGGGATGGTTATTCCGGTACAAGGATGGCGCTGGGGGCTGACCCTCCCGGCTTGGAGGTTTCCGGAATTTTCCGGGGTGGATTTCAACAAAGGAATTTTCACATGGAGAAGGGAAGACCAATGCTGCGATGGGTTGGAATCCTGTGCGTAAGCATGGCTGTGGCTGGATTCGGTCTGAACGCTCTTGGGGGAAAACAGGACTCGGTCGCGAAAGCAAAATTGGGGGCGGATCTCATTACGATTGATTCGCTCAGCCAATTCGGCAGCCTTGAGTATCCTGTTGTTCGGTTTGAGCATGACAAGCACACCAAGGCGCTCGAAGGAAAATGTGAATCCTGTCATACGGTGACGGGAAGCACGGTTACGGACAGGTTCAAGCGACAGGAAGACACCACTGCCTCGGAGATGAAGGCCATTTATCACGACAACTGTATCGGCTGTCACCTCGATACGACCAAGGCCGGTAAGAAAAGCGGCCCTGGCAGCGGACAGTGCCGCAGCTGTCACACCGGCGCGGATGACACCATCCGCACCCCCATCGTGTTCGACAAGTCCATGCACTATCGGCATGCCTCGTCCAAAATGGTCCTGCCGGCTCCCGGGCAGAAAGAAAACTGCTCCAAGTGTCACGCCAACGACAAGCCTGAAAAGCGCGATCTGTCTTTTGCCGAGAACAAGGAGCAGGCGCATGAGAAATGCATGTCCTGTCATATTGAGGTTGCCAAGGCGCAGCAGCCGAGCGGTCCCGTGGAATGCGCCGGCTGTCACGACGCGACGGTTCGCGCCGGGTTCAAACAGGTCGCCGATGTTCCAAGGCTTGACGCCGGCCAGGCAGACTACATGCTGTTGATGGCTCCGGCGTCCGAAGCACCCCGGCCGACCCTGGTCAATGCCGTGCCCTTCAATCACAAGCTGCACGAAGACAAAAACGAAAATTGCTCGGTTTGTCACCACAACTCATCCTCTAAAGGCGTGGTCGCCTGTTCGCAGTGCCACACCTCCCTGGGCAAGGAAGAGGGCGGCTTTGTAACCATGGAACAGGCCATGCATCGTGTGACTGCACAGTCCAGCTGCGTCGGCTGCCATGCGTCCACCCATGCCAGACCCGAGTGCGCCGGCTGCCACACCTTTATGGGCAGAACCGGACAGAAGGCCGACTCCAGCTGTGTCAAATGTCACGTTGAAATCATGGCCGGCGGCGAACTTCTTGACAACAAGCAGGCCCAGACCAACACCGCGGCCATGTTGATGAATGAGCGCGTCCGGCGGGATCCTGTGCTGAATATCAACGAAATTCCCGAAATTGTTGAAATCGGCGTCTTGGCCAAAGAGTACGAGCCCAGCAAGTTCCCTCACCGCAAGATCGTTCAGAAGATCTACGACGGCATGAAGGACGACGCCCTGGCCGGCTATTTCCATTCCAGTCCCAACGCGATGTGCTCCGGTTGCCACCACAACAGCCCTGCTTCGGCCAATCCGCCCAAGTGCGTCAGCTGCCATGGCATCGGTGGTGCGCCTCTGAACGAGGCCAAGCCGGATCTGAAAACTGCCTATCATCAGCAGTGCATCGGCTGTCACACGGAAATGGGTCTTGAGAAGCCTGCGGCCACGGCTTGCGCCGAGTGTCATGCCGTAAAAAAGTAACCTGCCTGGAAGGTCGCAATAACGAGGAGCAACTATGAAACGCAGAAAATTCATTGGCTTGCTGGCTGGCACAGGAGCCTGTGTGGCGGCGACTTCGGCCACAGCCGGTGGAACTCATCATTTCAAAGGGCATCCCGACAGCTTTGGCGTACTGTTTGACAGCACCAAGTGCATCGGATGCAGAAAATGTGAAGCCGCCTGCAACAAGGTCAACGAACTGCCTGAGCAGCCGGTGCCATTCGACGATTTGACTGTTTTGGACAAGAGACGGCGCATGCATCACGACACCTTCACCGTGGTCAATAAGTACATGGTCGAAGACAAACCCGTATACCGGAAGTTGCAGTGCAATCACTGTCTCGAACCGGCGTGCGCGTCCGCGTGTTTTGTCGGCGCGTTTGAAAAGGACAAGACCGGTGCGGTCAGCTACGACGCCAAGAAATGCGTCGGTTGCCGCTACTGCATGGTTGCCTGTCCGTTTGAAGTTCCCACGTACGAGTATCACGATCCCATCACTCCCCGGGTGCGCAAGTGCACCTTGTGCCAGCCTTTGGTCGAAGAGGGCAAACTGCCCGGATGTGTGCAGGAATGCCCGAAGGGTGCCTTGATCTTTGGTCGTCGCGACGATCTGATCTCCATTGCCCGCGAGCGGATTCGCAAACATCCGTCTGTCTATATTGATCACGTTTACGGCGAGCGGGAAATGGGCGGCACGAGCTGGCTCTACATTTCCGGCGTGCCGTTCAAGGCCATTGGCATGCGTGAGGATCTGGGCGTCACTCCGGCTCCGGAATTCACATCCGGCGCGCTGTCCGTGGTTCCGGCCATTGTCGGCCTGTGGCCTGTTTTTCTGACCGGCGCCTACGCCTTGACCAAACGCAAGGAAAAGATCGCCGAGGAAGAACAGCATCACGCCGTGACCGAGGCCGTGGCGCAAGCCCAGGCCGAAGCGGCCGAAAAGCTCAAGGCGGCCATGGACAAGGCGGAAAAGGACAAGAAAGCCGCCATCGACAAAGAAGTGAAGAAAGCTCTCAAGGAAGCGGAAGAGGCTCGTAAGAAAGCCGAAGCCGCAGACTTGGGTGAGCAATAAGGAGGCGTGTTGATGTCTGACCACACCACACCCAACAAGTCATTCTGGACACCGGCGAATATTCTGACCGCCGTCATCCTGGCCATCGGCCTTGTGCTGACTGTCAAACGCTTCACCATGGGCCTTGGGTCCGTGACCAACCTGACCGACGATAACCCCTGGGGTATCTGGATCGGTTTCGATCTGCTCTGCGGAGTGGCTCTGGCCGCCGGTGGCTACACGACCTCCGCTGCCGTGTATCTGTTCGGCATGAAGAAGTACCATTCGGCCGTTCGCCCGGCCATTACCACGGCCTTTCTGGGCTACGCGTTTGTCGTTTTCGCCCTGCTGTACGATCTGGGCCGGTACTACCGTCTGCCCTATCCGCTGACCATCTTCCCCGGCCCGACCTCCTTCCTGTTTGAGGTAGGTCTGTGCGTGGCCCTGTACCTCACGGTCCTGGCCATCGAATTCTCGCCGGCCCTGTGGGAAACCCTGCGCTGGAAAACAGTGCGCTACTACGCCCACAGCCTGACGTTGATCCTGACGATCTTCGGCGTTGTTCTTTCCACGCTGCATCAGTCGTCCCTGGGCGGTTTGTACCTCATTGCTCCGTCGAAGCTGCATCCCCTGTGGTACTCGCCCTACCTGGCCCTTTTCTTCTTTGTTTCCAGTATTCCTGCCGGTCTATCCATGGTTATTTTCGAGGGCCGGTTGTCACATAAGTACCTTCACCACAAGATGGATGCGACGCATCTGGCGGAAGCTCCCGGCGTGACCCTCGGCTTTTCCAAGGCTGCGGCCGTGGTGCTGTTCGCGTACTTCAACCTGAAGTGGATCGGCGTGGCCCTGGACAACAACTGGAGTCATCTGGCCACCGGATGGGGCGCCTGGTTCCTGGTCGAAGTCATCGGCTTCGTGCTTGTCCCCTGCCTGATGTTCGCAGTGGCGGCTCGTGAAAAGAATCAGAATCTGGCCTTCTACGCGGCGGTTGTCACGGTACTGGGCATCATTCTCAACCGGTTGAACGTGTCTCTGGTCGCATTCAACTGGCAGCTCCCGGCCGAAGCCCGGTACATGCCGTCCTGGGAAGAGATCATGATCACCGTGTTCATTGTCACCCTGGAAGTTACCGTATTGCGGATCTGCCTGAACAAATTGCCGATTCTGCACGAACACCCTGAATTCAAGGGCGCACACTAAAGGAGGCTTAAAAATGGAATTCATGACCTATCATGACTTCATGTTCTGGACCAAGGGCATGGCCT
>CAZYZA010000161.1:0-4686 GCA_964651415.1 uncultured Desulfovibrionaceae bacterium | reverse complement strand
TCGTAGCTGACGACCACGGAAAAATCGTCCTGCTGTTCCTTGGCGTTGAAGACGCTGGTAATGCGCTGCTCTTCATCCGGGGTGAGCACGGTTTTTTGATTTTTGCCGTCCTTGACCTTTTCGCCAAGATTTGAGGCGTCAATCAAAACCACGTCGCCCTGGTTGGAAGCGTCGATAAACAGAATGGAAACGTTGGTGCCGGTGGTGGCGAAAATATTGCTCGGCATGGAGACCACGCCCGCCAGCATCTTGTTGTCCACCAGCCGTTGCCGGATTTTCTTGTCGATACCGGCCTGGGCCGTGAGAAAACCGGTCGGCACGACCACGGCCGCCTTGCCGCTCGGCTTGAGGGACCAGATGATGTGCTGCAAAAAGAGCTGGTAAATCTCCATCTTGTCCGTGGCCTTGGGCTTGACCTTGGGAATGCCTGCAAAAAATCGTTTGCTGTTCTCCTTGGTCTCCAGGTCATCGCGGTAATCACTGAAATCCATCTTGAACGGCGGATTGGAGACAATGAAGTCGAAACGTTTCTGCTCTTTGCCGTCCTTGTGGTACGGATGCAGGATTGTATTGCCCTGGATCACGTTGGGGATGGAATGGACCAGGTTATTGAGGATGAGGTTCAGGCGCAGCAGATTGGCAGACTTTTGGGAAATGTCCTGGGTGTAGATCATGCACCGATTTTCGCCGATGGCATGGGCCACGTTCATGAGCAGGGTTCCGGAACCGGCCGAAGGGTCGTAGCAGGTCACATTCTGGATTGCGCCGCGCTGTTCTTCCGGCACCAAAATGGCGGCCATGATGCGGGCTACGGCGTGTGGCGTGTAGTATTCCGCGTACTTGCCGCCGGAATTACTGTTATAGTCCTTGATCAGATATTCAAAGATGGTGGCGTAGAAATCGAATTTCTGGGTGAAGATGCGTTCAAAGCTGAATTCCACCAGCTTGTTGATGATGGCCCGGCAAAAGGCGTCACGCTTGGACTCGTCGGCAATATACTGGCTGATGCGCTCGAACAGCACCACCTTGGCCCCGCCATCGGTCTTGACGGCAAAGACTTCGTTGTTGGTGATGGCAATGTCCATCAGCGTGTCGTCAAACAGCTTGGCGAAATCCGGGGCGTTCTGCTGCTCGAACAGGGTGCTGATGAAGTGGCTGGGGTTGAGCCGGGCCGTGTCGGCCGTCATCCGCATTTGCAGCATTTCCAGCTCGTCCTCGCTCAGCCCACGCAGAGCCTGTTCCCATTTGTCACCGGCCGCCGCGACCTTGGCATCGAGTTTCTTGGCTTCGTAGGCGAATTTGTCGTTGAGAAATTTATAGAGAAAGGTTTGGGTGATGATCTTGAATTCGTTGCCATCGTTGCCCAGCCCGTAGTTGGCGCAGATGCTCTTGAGGCTGTCGATGAGTATTTTGGTCTTTTCCTGAAACTCCAATTCTACCATGCTCGTGCTCCGGTATGAAATTCATGCAAATATTCTGAAACCACCAGATGGTTGATGTAGCGCGACGCATCGGGGTTCAATGGTATCTTCTGTTGGGTCATGAACCTGTTGATGACCAAGGGCATCATCTGCCGTTCAAAATAGCCTTCATTGTTCAGCACCTGGGTGTTTTGCAGCACCTGTTCGTCGGCATCGAGTTTGACGCCGCGCAGGGCCTCAAAAATGCGCCGTTCCGATTCGCCCAGACCGCCACGCTCCTGCAGGCGTTTATGAATACGCGTGTATTTTTTATCTCCATGGTATTTCTGCCGCAGTTGTTCGTTTTGGCGGTTCAGTTCTTTGACCCGCTCATGGATCTTGTTGAGCATGCCGATATTGGCGGTGATCTCGTCCTGTGAGACCTCGGTCAGTTTCTTTTTCTTGAACAGACGTTCCAGCTCTTCTTTGAGGGAAACGAATTTCGGGTCCTGCTGGTCGAAGTTGCCGGCCATGGCCTCCCGCGTCCGGCGCAGGGTGTTCTTCAGTTCATCCGCCAGGATCAGCTCTTCCTCGCCGATCTTGACGAACTTGAAGATGATGTCTTCCAGGGCGGCATTGAGCAGCGTGGCCGTGTCCGCGCCCTGTTCGAGGCTTTCCTTTAGATTGAGCAGGTCCAGATGATTGCTGGCTTCGCGGTACAGCAGATTCAGCTTTTGGAAGTCAAGATTTTCGAGGAAGGCATAATCGCCTTGCAGGCGGATGATGTTGTAGAGGCTTCTGGCGTCGGCCAAGGCCTTTTTGAGAGCCAGGACGACTTCCCGATCCTGGATTTGGCTGATCTGATCGGCGAAAATTTCGGCATTTTCGGTGTCGAACCGGAAGAGCACGTCCTTGATATGCTCGATCTCGGCCCGGATCTCTTCCTGTGATTTGAAGAGATGGGAGTAATGTTCCATCTCGTCGCCCAACTCGGCCTGCAATTCGTCGAAATAGGCCTTGTTGGTGGCGTCGAATTCCTTGCGGATATCGGCGAAGTCCACCACGTAACCGTAGCGGAAGCCATTGTAGGGACGATTGACGCGGGTCAGGGCCTGCAAGAGGTTGTGTTTGCGGATGACCCGCCCGAGGTAGAGTTTTTTCAGACGGCGGGCATCAAACCCGGTCAGCAGCATGTTGTAGACGAACAGAAAATCGATTTTCCCGGCCTTGAAGTCCTCGATCCAGCCCTTGCGTTCGTCCTTGGTGCCGACATCGTGCAATATCAGTGCGGCTGTCCGGACTTTACAGGCTTCTTTGCGCTGCTGGCCGTAAGTGGGGTGGTTCTCTGCGGCTTTGAACAGAATGGAATTGTCGTCCGTGTCTGGTTGCGGATGCAGTTCGATGACCTTGGCGGGACTGCGTTGCTGGAACAGCTCAAACATCATTCGGGCTTGATCGGCGCTGTCACAAATCACCATGCCGCCGATTCCGGAATCATTCAGAGCGCCCCGGCTTTTTTCAAAGTCGGTGACGATATAGTCGAGCATGGGCGCAACAAAGTTTTCATGGGCGTAAACCAGCTTGCGCTCCACATCGCCCATCTTCACTTCCACTGCTGCCAAGGCCTGTTGCAGGGCCATCTTGTAGTTGGTGGCGATTTCCTCCCGGATCAGCCGCAGCGTATACCCGTCGGCAATGGAAGCGTTGTAATAATATTTGTGGATGTAGTCACCGAACAGAGAACGGGAATTGTAATCGTCGCCAAGAAGCGGCGTGCCGGTCAGGCCGATCTTGATGGCGTTGGTGTCAGACTGGCTGAGATTGGCCAGAAAGCTGCCCTTGGGGTTGTAGCTGCGATGGACTTCGTCCAGAAAATAGACCCGCTGGATGCTCACGTCGTAATCACGGGTCGAGACCACATCCGGGTCATCCTTGAACTTCTGGATGTTGACGACCGTGATCTCGGGCTTGCCCGAATGGTTATGAATGACCTGGACTGCCTTGATATCGCGGGTGAACTCCTCGCGGGAATTGACCGTGTGCACGGTCAGGCCGCGCGCTGAAAATTCGCGCTGAGCCTGCTGCAACAGGTCCAGCCGGTCCACGATGAAATAGAATTTTGGGATGATGCCGAGACGCTGGAAATACTCGGTCAAAAATTTCACGTCGTAGAAGGCCAGGGCCGTCTTGCCGCTGCCCTGGGTGTGCCAGATGATGCCCTTTTTCTTTCCTGCGTCCAGAGTCCGCGCGATGGCCTTGGTGGCGAACAACTGCGGATAGCGCATGATGTGTTTGTGCAGGCCGTCGCTTTCCGCCACGTAGACCAGGGCATAGCGAAAAATGAAGGCCAGCCGCTCACGACTGAGCAGCGAAGTGCAGATGCGGTTGGTCGGCCGGTTTGGGTCTTTGTTGGCGATGAATTCGGGATTGGTGCGGATGACTTCCAGATTGTTGTCTTTGAGCACCAGACGTTCATCCTGTTCCGCTGGCGGCTTGAGCAGGGCCGTCAGGTTGAGCACTTCCTCTTCGCGGAAAAAGTTGAATATCGGCTCGCTGTATGAACTGCTGGCGTAGAAGGCTCCCTGGACAGGTTCCGGGTCGCAGTCATCGTACTCCATATTATTGGAGAAGATCATGAATTGCGTGATGTTGGCGAACCGCCGGAACTTCGGATTTTGGAACCGTTTGCGGATGCGGTTGCGCTCCGCCAGGATACCGTCGCGGTTGTTCGGCTTCTTCACCTCGATGAAGACCAAGGGCATGCCGTTGATGAGGAGCGTGATGTCCGGGCGGAATTCTTCATCGCCGTTTTGGCAGGGTAGTTCCGTGACCACATGAAAACTGTTGGTCTCAAAACGTTCGAAGTCGATAAGACGCGTGTTGGAGCGACCGATCAGTTTTTCGAAAAACGCCTTACCCAGGTCCTCATTGTCGAGGGTTAACCTGACTTCTTCCAGAAGACGGCCAATGTCGTCCTCTTTGAGATCCGGGTTGATGCGCCCAGCGGCATCACAAAAGATTTCGGGAAAGATATTGGTGTCTTTGTCCCACTGAGCATTTTTAAGGGAGAGGTATTGGTAGCCAAGGCGGGTTAGATGCAGAATGCAGGGGATTTTCACCCTGGAATCTTCGCTGAAAATCATTGGACCTTCTCTCCCTGATGGCAGTCATGGATAAAAACGACACGCGGTGTCCGTCGTGAAGATGAGAAGCGGAAACCGGAAAACATACAGCTTAGCCTTCACGAAATCCCGCTACAGTGAAGTCGCATGAAAGACAATGTGAT
>CAZYZA010000160.1:0-4715 GCA_964651415.1 uncultured Desulfovibrionaceae bacterium | reverse complement strand
ATGACAAAAGGCGCTTTCAGCGTCAGGGCATACGCCTTGGCCTGCTCCTTGGCGGTGTAGGGATCGACGGTAAAACGCTTGGCCTCAAGAACGGCAAGCGGACGGCTCCGGGTATCCTTCAAGAGGTAATCGGCACGGCCGTCGGCAGCAGCTTCCTCGGTGGAGACCTGGGCTTTGTTGGTGATGCACCAACCAGCCTGCTCAAGCAGCCTGTCGATCAATATGCGGGCATCAGCTTCTGTAGTCATAGTTGTTCTTTCATTTACTTCAGCTAACAGTTTTATTTTTAAGCTTAAACGAAATAAAAGCCTGAAAACATATTATTTCAAATATTTAGACCATCCTCGCCCTCAAGCCTTCGCAACACCAGCCGCGAATTTACCCATCCATCCCATAACTGCTGAACACAAGCGAGTAGAACGCCTTGCCCTTGGTTCTGGAGCGCAGTTCCGTGGCGAAGCCGAATAGTTGCCGCATAGGTGCCAGGGCTTTGATGCGGCAGTCCTGGTCCGAGGTCTGGACGTCGAGAATGCGGGCGTTCTTGGCTCCGAGCAGATTGACGCAGTCGCCCACGTAGTCGGACGGCATGCGCAGCTCCACATCCATGATCGGTTCAAGCCGGGTTGGGGCGGCCTTGGACAGGGCCAGCTTCATGGCGTCCAGGGCGGCCATGCGCACGCCCAGATCCGAAATGCCGCCGTCAAAAGGTTCGATGGCCAGGAGTCTGGCCCTGACATCCGTGACCACGCAACCGTCAAGCACTCCGGCCTGCAGGGCGTCTTCCATGGCCCGCATGGCCACGGCAGTCTGATTGCCCGCCGGCAGATCCGTGGTCACGGTGTTGCCCTCGCCTCGCCCGGCCGCTTCCACGGCCAGCCGGACCAGACCGCGATGGGGCTGATCGCCGATGAGCCGGGAGCAGGTCGCCTCGGCCTGGGCTTCGGCCTGGATCGTTTCCAGAAAGATGACCTGCGGGTTGCCGTAGCGGAAACTGACCCCGCTTTCCCGGCGCAGCCGCTCCAGAACCACTTCCAGATGCAGCTCGCCCAGGCCGGCGACAATGAGCTGATCCGTGTCCTCGTCGGTAAAGGCGCGCAAGGTCGGGTCTTCCACACAATAGCGATCCAGCAGAACCTGCAGCTTCTCCGTGTCGCTGGCGCTGCCCGGAACCAGGGCCACGTTCAGGACCGGTTGCAGGACGTCGATGTTTTCCAGGCGCAGGGACGCCTTGCCGGAAAAAAGGGTGTCGCCGGTCACGCAGTCCTTGAGTCCCGTGGCCAGGACAATCTCGCCGGTCCCGGCTTCGGTCAGGGGTTCGTGGCGGTTGGCGTGGGCCAGATAGAGCTTGTGGATCTTCTCGAAGCGTTCCAGACGGGAATTGTAGACCGCGCTGTTCTCGCCGATGCGGCCATTGTAGACGCGCAGAAAAATCTTCTTGTGCGCCCCTTCGAACATGACCTTGAAAACAAAGCCCAAAAACTGATCAACGCCGATCTTTTCCTCGTCCATTTGCTGTCGGACATGGCGGTGGGAAAAGGATTCTTCCGGAGCGGGCAGAAAGGAGCCGATGCCGTCCATCAGGGGCTGCACGCCCATGTTCTTCAGGGCGCTGCCGCAGTAGACCGGAACACCCCGTCCGCCCAGGGTGGCCCCGCGCAAGGCCGCCAGCAGGTCATCCCCGGAGATATCCTCTTCAGACAGGTATTTTTCCATGATCCCGTCGTCCAGATCGGCCAGAGCCTCAATCAACTGGCGGCGACGCAGCCTGCACTCGGCCTGCTCGGCCTCCGGCACGTCTCCTTCCCGCACCTCCCCGCCCTGCTGGATCGGATCAAAGGTCAACAGGCGTTCGGCCACGAGGTCCACAACACCCTCCCCGGTCTGGCTGGGCATGGTCAGGGGGAGGGGAATGACGCCGAACCGCTGGGCCATGTCCTGGATCACCTGCCAGTAATCCGCGCCGGGCCGGTCGATTTTGTTGATGAAAACCAGCTTGGGCAGACGGTACTTCTCGGCCTGACGCCAGACCGTTTCGCTCTGGGACTCTATGCCGTTGACCCCGCAAAAAACAACCACGGCCCCGTCGCAGACCCGCAGGGAACGCTCGACCTCGACATTGAAATCAACGTGCCCCGGCGTGTCGATGATGTTGACGCGACTGCCCTTCCACTCAATGGTTGTGCAGGCCGAGGTGATGGTGATGCCCCGTTTCTGCTCTTCTTCGAGGTAATCCATGGTCGCGTTGCCGTCGTGGACTTCGCCGATCTTGTGGATTTTGTGGGCAAAAAACAGCAGGCGCTCGGTCAGGGTGGTCTTGCCGGCGTCGATGTGGGCGATGATGCCGATGTTGCGGAAATGGGCGGCGGTGATTTTTTTCATGGCGTCAGGAGTAGGTTGCGGTTGTGCGGCGGAAAGTGGCAGGAGTGATCACGTCCCAGACCCAGCAGCCGAGCAGGTGCCCGGCCATGACCACCGGGACGCTGCCCGGATCCCCGCCATAGCTGATGTACGGCCTGGCCTGGGGCTGAACCAGAGCGGTGACTGCGTGATAGGCCTGGACAAACTCCGAATCCGGCAGCTCGACCCGCACGCCGTACCCGGCCGGATCAGGACGGACCACATGGGCAAAATCCGGATTGAGCCCGGCCAGGTCAATGACCACACCCTGACCGTTGGCAGCCAGGACATCAAGCACGGCTCCGACCGGTCCCGTGAAAATCTGGTCCACGGACAACAGGTCGCAGCCAAACAAAAAGACGTCCGGGAGCGGCCCGGTGACATGCACGACCACGGTTTCGACCCTGGCCGCCAGGGCCTGGGTCATGGCCGCGCAGATGGCAGTCACGGGAAAGCGGATCAGATCCACGCAGAAAAAGGCCCAATCCAGGCGACGGACGGATACGGATTCCTCGACATGACCCAACATGCGGGTCAGGGACAGCGGTTCACTTCCGGTCTGGGTCAGGGCATGGGCAAAGCTGACCGCGTTCTTGACAACGGATTTGTGCACGGCCGGGCAGCTCTCATAGGCCTGACCGAGCTGGTCGTCGTCGATGTCCGGGACCAGCCCGGCCTGGGCAAGAATGTCTTCGATCACAAGCACTCCTCGATAAAAAAAATGGGCAGGCCACGTATGACCTGCCCGACTTTTTTCACATTTCAAGGCGTTGTACAACACTTGACGCTCCCGGCAGCGTCCGACCGCCGCAGGCCGCTGAAGAGATCAGATGGCGTCCGTCACCAGCGCGCCCATCTGTGAGCAGCCGACGCGTTTGCCCTCGCCGACATAGATGTCGCCGGTGCGATAGCCGTCGGCCAGCACCTTTTTCACCGCCGCGTCAATGGTCCCGGCTTCTTCCTCTAGTCCAAAGGAATAGCGCAGCAGCATGGACACGGACAAAATGGTGGCCAGGGGATTGGCCACGTCCTGACCGGCGATGTCCGGGGCAGAACCGTGGATGGGTTCGAACAGAGCCGGACCCGCAGCGCCCATGGACGCCGACGGCAACATGCCGATGGAGCCGGTGATGATCGAGGCTTCGTCGGACAGGATGTCGCCAAACAGGTTTTCAGTCACAATGACGTCGAACTGGGAAGGATCGCGAATCAGCTGCATGGCCGCGTTGTCCACGTACATGTGCGACAGCTCCACCTCCGGGTAGGCAGCGGCCGTGCGGATGGCCACTTCGCGCCACAGACGGGAGACATCCAGGACATTGGCCTTGTCCACGGAGCACAGCCGCTTGCCGCGCTTCATGGCGATTTCGCAGGCCACGCGCACAATGCGCTCAATTTCGGATTCGGAATAGATCATGGTGTTGAACGCGGCCCGCTCCCCATCAACCACGGTCTCGCCGCGCGGTTCGCCAAAATAGGCCCCACCGGTCAGCTCGCGCACGACCATGATGTCCAGGCCCTGACTGACAATGTCCGCGCGCAAATACGACGCCCCGGCCAATTCCGGAAACAGGGCCGCCGGACGCAGATTGGCGAACAACCCCAAAGCCTTGCGGATGCCAAGCAGCCCCTTTTCAGGACGGATGGCCGGGTCAATGGTGTCCCACTTGGGGCCGCCGACAGCACCGAGCAGCACGGCGTCGGCCGCCTTGCACCGGGCCACGGTTTCCTCGGGCAGGGGATTGCCCACGGCGTCAATGGCCGCCCCGCCGATCAGGGCGTCCGTGGTCTGCACGGTGTGGCCAAATTTCGCGGCCACCTTGTCCAGAACCCGCACGGCCTGCGCCGTGATTTCCGGACCGATGCCGTCGCCCGGCATCACGCATATTTTCATGTTCATTGAGGTCTCCAGATTAACGAATCACAAATAATTTCAACATGTCAGCACGAAGATGGATTGCCGCGCTCCGCTCGCAATGACGGAGTTGCCAAGGCGTCATTGCGAGAAGCCAGGCTCTGCGTGGGAGTCATCGACGAACGTGTCGGGCTTAGCGCGAGCAATCCATGCATTTCCCAACTCTTGGCAACAACCCGGCATGAGGATGGATTGCCGCGCTCCGCTCGCAATGACGGAGTTGCCAAGGCGTCATTGCGAGAAGCCAGGCTCTGCGTGGGAGTCATCGACGAACGTGTCGGGCTTAGCGCGAGCAATCCATGCATTTCCCAACTCTTGGCAACAACCCGGCATGAGGATGGATTGCCACGCTCCGCTCGCAATGACGGAGTTGCCAAGGCGTCATTGCGAGAAGCCAGGCTCT
>CAZYZA010000159.1:0-4762 GCA_964651415.1 uncultured Desulfovibrionaceae bacterium | reverse complement strand
GCTTTGAGCCGGGCGCCGGTTTCATTTTTGAGCACGGCGTTGACCGTTTTCTGAATTTTTTCAGGAGTGAGCCGGGATACCCCGCGCCGCAAGCCCACATCCTCAATGAGTCTGTCGTGAATACCCATGTTAATGTTCCTCCTTGGGATGTTACCAGTCGCGGGCGTGCCGTACGCCGCCGAATTCCGAGCCCATGTACGACCGTGTGAAGACCGCAAAGATCATGTGGGACAGGCGCGTCCAGGGGATGGCCACCAGCATGATTTCCCCGGCAACGATATGCAGGATAACCATGACATCGTAGGGGAAGATCTGGCGGAAAGCCAGAAATCCGGTCAGAAACGGGGCAAAGACGATGGCCAGAGCAAGCCAGTCGGCAGGCTTGGTGATATAGCGGACATTAGGGTCCTGTATTCTTCTGTACGCAAAATAAAGGCACAAAACGACAACCACGATGGTCAGGTAATCGCCGATGGGATCGGGAATGGCGGGAAACGAGATGCCGAAAAACTGATCCCAGAGCATCACATGGGCCGTGACGAAAATCGGCACGGCAAAAAGCAGGATGTGGAAAAGAAAGGTCGCCACGGTCAGGGCCGGATTTTTGCGCCAGCCAAGCGTTGCAAAAGGTGTTATCCAGTGGGCAATGGAACGCAGGGAATATTTCCAGCTCATGAAGGCAATGGATGATGCGTCCTTGGTTTTGGCCAGTTTGTACATGCTGGCCAGCCGCCACGCTGAACCGACGATAAAGGCTATCCAGGCTAGCCAAGCCAGGGGGCCGGTTACAAATTCGTAAATGGCGTTCATGCGTGCATTCTCCTTGGGGCTCAGGCCACCGGGGTTACGACGCGGAAAAAGGCGCCTTTGTTCATGGCCTTGACCAGTAACTTGGTTCCATCCGGGCTGAATACGGGATCAAATATCCGGTCGAAATCGTGATCAATGGGCCGGCCGTTGAGGACGATGGTCTGGCGTCCGGCTTTTTCGGCCTTGACCGCGACATGCCCGCCTTTTGGGCTCAAGACCGGTTGCCAGGCCATGTCCCAGGTTCCGTCCCAAACCTGGCCGTTGACCATGATCCGCCAGTTTTGGTTGAATTCGGAACTCAGCGCAGCAACAACGCTTCCGTCATGACTGACCACAAGGTCCGTGACCACGGGAAATCTGAAACTCCAGGGCTTGGCGTTCACGGCAACCGTAAATTCGCCGAAGTTAGGAGCAACGATGGCGGCCAGGGTTTGGCCGTCCTGACTGAAGGCCTGTTTCCAGCACTGGAAAAACGTGGGCTCCCAGATGATCTGTCCATCCTGGGCCAGACCCCACAGGCCGGAGATGCGCACCGGGGCCACCACCTTGTGCGTGGCAGGGTTGAAGCAGGGTTCCCAGACGCAGGCGTACGTTTCCGACCACAGCTTGCCGTCGACGGCGATGGTGTAATCGTAGAGGCTGGTTCGGGTCTGGGCCGCGACCCTTTTGGCTGTGGAGTCAAAGACCGGGGTCCAGGCATTGATGAACTGTTTGTCCCAGGCCTGTCCATCAACGGCCACGCCGAAGACGCCAGCTTGAAAGGCATCAAGATCCGCAGGTTTGAGGTTTTGCAGTTGAACAACGCCCACGCTTGACGAACCGTCGGCGGACAGGACCGTTTGGTTCATGTTGGCAAAAAGATTTTCCCAGGGGGTGCCGTTGATGCACATCCCGTACTCGCCTCCGGACTGGATACAGGCGGCAATGACCGCGCCGTCATGGGAGAATTGTGTTCCCCAGAGATAGTCAAAGGCTTCTTCCCAGGGCTCGTCGTCCACGGCCAGGGTCCATTCGCCGTCTTGCTGAACAACCATTGTGAATCGTCCGTCCGGGCCGAACTTAGGCAGCCAGGCCTTTTCAAAACTGTTCTCCCAGGGCGAGCCGTTGACGAGAGCCGTGAATGTGCCGTCCTCAAGCCTGGCCACAGAGGCGAGCTTTTGGCCGTCCGGAGAGGCGTGCGCCTCTTCCGTCCACATAACGCCGTCGGGCAAGTCCGTGGAGGCGAGAATGACCTTTTTGCCCGGCTCCCAATCCCAAAAAGCTGGTGAATGCATGTCTTCCTCCCGTTTCCCGCATTTAATCACGGGATTTGATTGATCGCCGAAGAGAAAAGCTGGTGCCGCTGGCGCAGCCGGGCTGTTCGCCTCGGTCATGGGTTATAGTGTTGTCGAAAAATCTATAGTAGATTTAATCGTATTGGCTGAATTTATTTTCATATTATCTTTGTTTTTCAGTTATGCAAGAAATTTTTGACTTATTTTTTAATTATACATCAAGAGTATAGTTAATAAATAAAACCATACTTGCGTTGTGTGGATTATAAATGTTTCGTATTTTGGATTGATTTTTTGCTTCTTGTCATGGCAGGAGTCAGTGCAAAAGAGATGATTTGTTCTTGGCGTATTGTGTTTTCTTTAGGAGGGAGTTGATGAGGCTGACGACAAAAGGGCGCTACGGTATGCGGCTGGTGATTGATATCGCACAGCATGGCGGCAGCGGTCCGGTTTCCATGTCCGAAGTGTCGCTCCGCCAGGATATTTCGCTTAAGTATTTGGAACGATTGGTTGGAGAGTTGCAGCGAGCAGGGATTATCAAGAGCATGCGCGGGCGGGTTGGCGGGCATGTGCTGGCCGTGCCGCCTGATCGGATCACGGTCGGCGATGTTGTGCGAGCCCTGGAAGGAGAATCGTCGGATTTGCCGTGCGGAAACAATCGTCTGGCCTGTCCGCGTTCGGTGCATTGCCTGACGCGGGCGATCTGGGTTGCGGCAGGGCAGGCCATGTTTGAAAAGCTGGATTCGGTGACGGTTCAGGACATCCTGGACGATGGTCAGAATTGCATGGCGAAAAAAGAGATTGACTGGCTTGCCAAATTAAAGGCGCACCAGGAAGTTCCCGTTGAACAACCCAAACGACGCAAATCGGTTCCCAGTCGGGTCTATCTGCATACCGGGGCTTTGCAGCCCACGGAAAAACAGGCGCGTGAGTCGGTCAAAACCATACTCGCGGTGGACGACAATCCGGATATTGTCGAGTATCTGGTCAGTATCTTTCGTGATCGGGGATACATTGCCCATGGAGCAACCTGCGCTGAGGACGCCATGGAGAAGCTGGAGCAGGTCAAGCCGGATCTCATTACCCTGGATCTGGAAATGCCCGACGAGTGGGGGCCAAAATTCCACCAGCGTTACAGCAGCCTGCCGCAGTTTAAGGACATTCCGGTTGTTGTCATCAGCGGTCTTCCCGGCATCCATCGGGCCATCAGCAAGGCCGTGGCGACCTTGAGCAAGCCTTTTGAGCCTGAAGACGTCATTGAGATCGTGGAGGCAGCCATTGGCGCGCCATAAATGCATGCAGCGCGTTCTTGAAAAATAGACAAACGTTTGGCCCTTCCTGCAGAATCGAAGGGCTTTTTTGTTTCATGCGGCGTGTCTCAGCGCACAGGCCGGCGGGAACGGCTCCGGGCGATCAGGGCTGGCGGGCGTTGTAGACGGTGCGACCGCTGTGGCGAAACCAGGCAAAGAGCTGCACGGCCTCGTCGCGAAGCACGTCCGTGCGCACGCTGATGCCCCGCCGGGATAATTCTTCCCGCCAATCCGGATGAATGGGCCCTTCGTCAAAGCCGGTCAGTTCTTCCAGTTCCGGGCCGCTGCCGGCTATGGTCAGGTGGCGGATGCCGGACCACAGCACTGCGCCGTAACACATGGCGCACGGCCGCCAGTTGACGACCAGTTCGTGCCCGGCCAGGTCGCCTCGACCCAGATCGTACGTGCCCAGACGTTGCTGAGCCAGGGACAGGGCCATGATTTCGGCGTGGGCGCTGGAACAGCCCGTGGGCACGACCCGGTTCACGCCCATGGCCACGAGGCGGCCGCTTTCACACTCGAAAACGCCGGCGGCAAAGGGTCCGCCTGTGTCGTGTTCCACATTGCGTCGGGCGAAATCCAGGACCAGCCGCATGCGGGCCTCGGGATTGGGGGAAAATTCGGGCAGTTTTGCGACGCAGCTTTGGAACCAGTCCGGCGTGGTCAGGATGATCTGGGTCGGATGTGAGGGCATTGGTTTTTCCGTTGATGTGTTGCGGGTTGTGGACGGCCGCTCAGAACAGTCCGCTGATGACGCCATGCTCATTGATATCGATCTTTTCGGCGGAAGGTATTTCGGGCAGGCCGGGCATGCGCATCATGTTGCCGGTCAGGGGGACAAGAAATCCCGCTCCGGCCGCGATTTCGACTTCGCGGATGGTGGCCACGAAATCACGGGGGCGGCCGCGCAGACCGGGTTGATCCGAAAGGGAACTCTGGGTCTTGGCGATGCAGACCGGCAGATGCTCCAGATTCAGTCGTCGGATCTTGTCCAGATCAAGCAGCGCGCCCGGCGCGTATTCCACGGCGGATGCCCCGTAGACGCGGGTGGCGATGATCTCGACTTTTTCCCGCACGGACTGTTTCCAGTCATAAAGGGGCTTGTAGTGGGCCGTGCAGCGATCGGCCGTGGCCGCGACCAGTTCGGCCAATTCCTCGGCCCCGGCTCCGCCTTTTTCCCAGCCCTCCATGACCGCGGCCTGCACGCCCATGAACTGGCAGTGGTCAAGAATGACCTGATGCTCCTCGTCCGTGTCCGTGGCAAAACGGTTGATGGCCACGATGGGCGTCAGGTCAAAGAGGCGTACGTTTTCGATTTGCTTGGACAGGTTTTCCAGCCCCCTGGCCAGGGCGCGGGCATTGGGCACT
>CAZYZA010000158.1:0-4838 GCA_964651415.1 uncultured Desulfovibrionaceae bacterium | reverse complement strand
CCATCCTGACCACCCAGCCCAGCCCGGCGCATCCGGCCAGGGTCGTGCCCATGCCGAGCTTGAAGCGGGTCATGGCCAGGGTCGCGCACGCGGCCAGGATCAACGCCCAGAAATCCAGGCTGGATACGGCGGGAACCGGCAGGCGAAGGCCCAGAGGACCATGCCAGGTGCCGACCTGACCAAAGATCGTGTGCAGCCCGAACCACAGGAACAGGTTCACAATGACCCCGACCACCGCCGCCGTCACCCCGGACAGGGCCGCGGACAGGCTGCGGTTGGCCCGCACGGCCTCCATGTAGGGTGCGCCGAGAAAGATCCACAGGAAGCACGGAGCAAAGGTCACCCAGACCGTCAGGGCCGCGCCAATGGCCCCGGCCAGCACCGGATGCAGGCCGCCGGGAGAGGCATAGGCGGCCATGAAGCCGACGTATTCCAAAACCAGGATCAGCGGGCCGGGCGTGGTTTCGGCCAGGGCCAGACCGCTGATCATGTCGGCCGGGGTCAGCCAGGCGTAGTGATCCACGGCCTGCTGGGTCACATAGCTCAGCACGGCGTAGGCCCCGCCAAAGGTGACCACGGCCATCTTGCTGAAGAACACGGCCAGCCGCGCGTAGACGTTATCCCACCCCAGAATCAGCCCCGTGAACAGGACCGGGCCGAGCCACAGGGGAATCCAGGTCGCCAGGACCCGAAAGGCCCGCGCAGTGCTTGGCCTGGTGTGTTCGGGCATATCGTCGTCGCTGGTGCAGGCCACGGTGCATTCCTGGGCGGCCGGTCCGCGCGACCTGATCCAACCAATGAGCGCCGCGCCAAAGACCACCACGGGAAACGGCACGCCAAAGGCGAACAGGGCCACGAACGCGGCGGTTGCCAGGGCCACGGCGAAGCCGGATTTCAAGGTCTTGGAGCCCATGCGCAGCACAGCTCCGATGACAATGGCCAGCACTGCGGGCTTCAGGCCGTAGAACAGGGCGTCCACCGCCGGCACCTCGCGATACAGGGCGTAGACCGCGCTCAGGACCAGAATAACGACAAATCCGGGCAATACGAACAGCCCGCCGGCCATGAGCCCGCCGAGCGTCCGGTGCTTGAGCCAGCCGACATAGGTCGCCAGCTGCTGGGCCTCGGGACCGGGCAGGAAATGGCAGTAGTTGAGGGCGTGCAGGAAGCGTTCGTTGCTGATCCACTTTTTGTCCTCGACCAGCATCTTGTGCATCATGGCGATCTGGCCGGCAGGGCCGCCGAAACTGAGCAAGCCGATGCGCAGCCAGGTCCGGAAAGCTTCGGCCAGGGTGGGCTGATTCATGATCTCTCCCGACCCGCGCGGAGGCAGGTCCGTTCAAAATGTGCCAGCAACGTGTCCAGCAGGCGGCTGCCCTTTTCGACCCGTTCATAGTCGTTGTCCGTGCTCAGACAGATGCCGTTCAGGAGCGCGGCCACTCCGGCCGATTCCGGTCGCAGCGGAGCCGACTCGTCCAGATCGATGTCATGGATGACCTGACTCAAGGCCGTCAGGGCCGGGTCGGCAGCAAGTCCGAACCGACGGACCAGGACCTCGAAGGTGCACTGACTGCCCTCGTGGGTAAACTCGGCCTCGGTCATGTCGAAGCGCACGTCCTGCGGACTCTGGACCTTGGCGTCAAAACGGAAGGCGGCCTGGGCATCAATATAACGACGCACGAACCAGGCCGAAGCAATGCGGTCCACATGGACGCTGGGCCGCGTGACCCAGGTTCGCCCGGCAAACAGGGCGGGATCAATGACGCCGTCGTCCGGGCAGTCGGTCAGGGCGGTCATGCGCAACCACCGCCCCGCTCCGGCCAGTATCCCCTCGACCACTTCCCGGCCCGGAGCCCCGAAGTAGTCGATGGCCAGCACGGCTTCGTAGCGGTTGCGGAGCTGATTGACCCAGGCCTGCACCTCGGTCGCGGCCGGAGCATCTTCACGGCGCGGGTCGCCCAGGCTTTCGAACAGGGGCTGGAATTCAGCGCCAAGACTGCGATAGTCCGCGTCCCTGGCTTCGACGAACAGGTTCTTCAGATGAGCGTCGTCCATGCCGCCGCCGGCCACATCGAACCGCGCCCCGCAGACATAGGCCCGCCCGCCGCCGTCCTCGATCTCCTTGGCCAGCCAGACCAGGCCGTCACGTTGCCGCTCACCCTGGGGCAGGACATAGACCGCGTTTTTCACGGCCACCGCGCCCAGGGCCGCCAGCCGCCTGGCCGCCTTGGCCCGCAAATAGGCCGGCTTGGGCGGGATGTTGTGGATGCACAACAGCCAGTTCAGATCATCACCGGCCATCTCACTCCCCTTGCCCGGTATCACCGGCATTCCAGGCGGCCAATCCGCCTTCCACAAACCTGACCTCGAAATCCTTTGCCTGCAACGCGGCCTGCACCGAGAGGCTGACAGAACCGCCGCGCACGCAATAGATGACCACCGGATTGTCTTTCGACAATTCGGATGACCAGGCATCAACCTGCTCCGGGTCCTTCCACACGGCGCCGGGTATACCGGCCGGGCCGGACTCGTAATCACTTTTGCGTCGAACATCGAGCACGTTCACGGACGACGTACCCTGCAGCGCTTTCAGTTCATGAGGGGTGAGCGTATCAGCCATGGCATTCTCCTCCAATTGCTTGATTTTGCGCCGGAAACGATTGCCCAGCGCGTTCCTTGTCAACCGCCGAAGTACTTCAGGCAATCGGCCATGGCCGCCTGATGACCGGCCAGCTGCTTGCCGAAGCGGCACTTCAGGTCGTCCACCAGATGATTGACGTATTCCTGGGCCGCCTCCTCGCCGTATTTCTCCCGGAACATGGCCGCGTTGACCAGCACCTTGGAAAAATCATGGCGCTCATACTTGGTTTCGGCGTTGTCGATCCATTCGTGAACCTCGCGGTATTCCTTTCCCGTGCGAGCCAGGCTCGCGGCAATGTGCACATTCAATTCCGGCATGGTAGCCCTCCTGCTGTTCGGATCGCCCTCTTCAAGCGACCCAGTTTTGATTCATGACTGCGGACAGACCGGAGTGCGCGGCCCGACAGACCCGCCCTCCCTGATCGTTGACGACAACTGACACATAATCATCGCTCAATAAAAAAGCAATTGACTTTTTTAGATGGATGAAAATAATTCAACTGCAACACAAGAACAATTTCCAATCCCGGATTGATCCAAGCGCCGACAGGGCAATGAAATCGTTGCGTCATCCATAAAATCACCTTTTATTACAGCAGGAAAAGACATGAACCACTCACTCATAACCGCTTTGTGCTCCGTGGGATTTCTGGCCCGATTCTCCTACGCCCTGGCCCGCAACCCGGTGCTGCCGCTCTTTGCCTTGTATTTGGGCGCAGGTCCTGAAGCCATCGGCCTGGCAGTTGGCATATCGACTGTCACGGGGATATTTTTCAAACTCCCGGCCGGAGCCCTGTCCGACGTCATCGGTCGCAGGCGGACCATGCTGGCCGGGCTGTGCTTCTTCGCCGTCATCCCCTTCGCCTACTTCTTTATCAACAGCTACTCCATGCTGGTTGTTGTCCGCTTTCTGCACGGCTTCGCCACGGCAGTATACGGCCCGGTGGCCATGGCCGTGGTGGCCGATGTGGCCGGGGAACGCAAAGGAGAGATGCTTTCGTGGTTCTCATCCGTGGCCATCATCGGCACCCTGGCCGGAGCGCCCGTGGGCGGGCTGATCATTTCCCTTCTGGGCGGGGTCGACGGAGCCACGGACGCAACCTTTCATACCGTCTACGCCGTTGTGGCCGTAACCGGTTTGGCCTCGCTCATTCTCGGGTTCAAGGTTCTGCTCAAGGACGAAATCCCTTCAGGCGCGGGCTTTGCGTCCCGCATCAACCAGTTCATGACGGGAATCAGAGAAGTGGGCAGCGACAGACGCGTGGTCGCCGCATCGGCCATGGAAGGCGTCCAGAACATGACCATGGGCGCGCTTGAGGCGTTCTTGCCCATTTACGCCGTGACCGTGGCCGGGCTTTCGGCCTTTGAGGCAGGACTTTTGTGGGCCGTGCAGGTGGTCGTGACCATGCTGGCCAAGCCGGTCATGGGCCGGGTTTCGGATCGTTACGGCCGCCGTCCCTTGATCGTCGCCGGCCTGATCTCCTGCGCCGTACCCTTTGCCCTCATCCCGCACCTGATCGGATTCTGGGCCCTGGTCCCGGCCTGCCTGCTCTTTGGTTTCGGCGAGGCTTTGGTGACGTCCTCTTCGGCGGCCATGGTCGCGGACCTGTGCAAGGCCCGGCATTACGGCACGGCCATGGGTGTCTTCGGAACCATCTTCGACATCGGCCACGCTTCGGGCCCCATCCTCGGCGGACTGCTGGTCGGCGCACTGGGCTACGGCTGGGCCTTCGCGCTCATGGCCTGCGTGCTGATCGCCGTTATCCCGTGGTTCTGGCACACCGTCGGGCAGGAGCGGACAAAGAGCCCCGACCAGACCGCCTAAGCCGCCTTTACCTTCGCCTTCGTATTGAATATTTCTATGCAAAACCAGCATAAGGAGTGGCTATGCAAATACTTATTATCCTTTCGTCCGGTGACCCGGAGATCAAATGGAACGCGGTGCGCTTCGGCAATTTCCTGCTGACCGAAGGCGAAGACGTGACCATCTTCCTCAATGGTCCGGCCGTGGATCTCAATGCCGGAGAATCCCTGACCTTTCCCATTGGCGAACAGGCCAAGCTGTTTACCCTGAGCGAGGGTGTCCTGGCGGCCTGAGGCAAATGCATGGGCGTCCACGGCGTGGACGCGTTACCGCACGGCACTCTGTCCAACATGAAATTCCTCTACGAGCAGGTCAAACTGGCCGACCGCATTCT
>CAZYZA010000157.1:0-4851 GCA_964651415.1 uncultured Desulfovibrionaceae bacterium | reverse complement strand
GCTTCCCCGGCCACGAACACACCCAAATCATCGACGGCGTGCCGGAGGGGTGGGAAGCTGGGACGATTGGTGACTTGGGAGAAATAATTACGGGAAAGACTCCTAGCAAAAAGAAGTCAGAGAATTTCGGAAGCGATTTACCCTTCATTAAAACTCCAGACATGCACGGCAATGCAATTGTTGTTCATACAGAAGAGTCACTTTCGGAAGAAGGGGCTAAAACCCAAGCCAACAAGACACTACCACCACGGTCGATTCTTGTTTCTTGCATCGGGACAGTTGGAGCTGTGGCATTCAATGCTTCACCAGCACAAACTAACCAGCAGATCAATAGCATCGTTCTTGCCAGCGATTCTGTCACATATTGGGCTTACTTCATGGCTAAGGAATTGAAGCCTTTGCTTGAAGGAATGGGTGGAGGTGCGACCATGGCCAATGTGAACAAATCAAAATTTTCTGGAATCAAAGTCGTTATTCCATCAAAGCAGCTGTTGGGGCTTTTTTCTGATTTTGCAAAGCCTGTTTTTGACCAGATAGAGAACCTGACGATTAGTAATGCACGGCTCGCCAAAGCCCGCGACCTCCTCCTGCCCAAACTGATGAACGGCGAGGTGGCGGTATGAGCAGTCTCAAGGCAATCGAGAAAAGGGTTTTCGAGGACCTGTTCGGGATGGCGAGCGGATATGTACTCGACTTCTCGAACAACACGTTTGCCGAGTTTTTCCGTGAGACCGTCAATATCGACATCTACGCGCCAAAATACGCCTTCAACGGCGATTCCAAGGCCAAGCGGTTACGGGCGTTCTGGGAGACTGAGCCGGATGCCCTGGTCGGCAAGGTGCTAGCCGGATTGCTGGAGGTCTGGCAGTACAACGCTGCCCGAAGCGGGCAGACTGACGACTCTCCACAATACAAGCAAGCGGCGGGTATTGTCACCCGGCTGACCGGCAAACAACCTGATCCGGTAGCCACCGAGCAGGAATTCCTGCATCGGCAATATCAGAACATCTCCATCAAGAACCTTTCCATCGATCCCAATCTGGTGCCGGTGCTGGAGTCCCGTCTGGCGGAGGCGCAGCATTGTCTGGCGTCCGCTCCGCTGGCGACCATCTTTTTGTGCGGAAGCATCCTGGAGGGCATCCTGCTGGGCGTCGCCTTGCAAAAGCCAAAAGAGTTCAACCAGGCCGCCAACTCGCCAAAGGACAAGGACAACAAAGTCAAGCCGTTCCACGAGTGGTCGCTGGCGCAGTTTATCGATGTCGCCCATGGATTGGGGGCGTTGAAACTGGATGTCAAAAAGTTCAGCCATGAACTGCGGGATTTCCGTAATTATATCCATCCCTATCAGCAGTTCGCATCCAAATTCACACCCGACAAGCATACGGCCGAAATCTGCTTGCAAGTACTGAAGGCTGCCATTGCCGATCTCTCAGGAGTTCGGAAATGAACAAACGAATTAGGCGTGTCGGTTCAATTAAAAGTGAACTGCTCAAAAAATCCCGTGAAGCAGCCCTTGCCGCCGTACAGATATTCAACAATCCGAACATCAGCTTCAAGTCGGAATCCTATGTGGTGCTGATGATCATTGCCTGGACCTACCTGCTCCACGCCTATTTTCGTGCCCAGAAAATCGAGTACCGCTACTGTCAGCAAAACGGCAATCGGCGTGAGTTCGACAAGACCAAGCATGGAGCTTACAAGTATTGGGAACTTGAACGTTACCTGAACGAGGCGAAGTCGCCAATCGACAAAGACACAGCCAACAACTTGCGATTTCTGATCGGATTGCGTCACGAGATCGAACACCAAATGACAACCCGGATCGACGACATTCTGAGTGCGCGTTTTCAGGCGTGCTGTTTGAACTACAATGAGTACATCAAAAGGTTATTCGGCGATTACAACGGTATTGAAAAGCATCTTTCCTTCAGCCTTCAGTTCTCGACTATCTCGACAGAGCAAAAAGAATTGCTTGAAGAACAACCCGGACTTCCTGCCAACATCCACGGCTACATCCAGAAATTTGATTCCGAATTGACCGACGAGGAATTCGCCAACCCGCATTATGCCTATCGGATACTTTTTATTCCCAAACTCGCTAACCGCAAGGGGCAGGCCGATCGCGTGATCGAGTTCGTCAGAAGCGATTCACCGTTGGCTGATGCAGCTAATAAGGAATACGCTGTCATCAAGGAAACAGAAAAGAAAAAGTATCTGCCCAAGCAAGTCGTAGATATAATGAAGACGGAAGGATATCCCAATTTTTCGATTCACTATCATACGCAGCTCTGGCAATCACACGATGCAAAAAACCATGCAAAGGGTTTCGGAACCATGGTGGCAGGAAAAGTCTGGCATTAGTATGAACGATGGGTTGAAGTTGTACGAAAGCACTGTCGTGACAATCGAGGAAGATATACATGAATCTGAAATCCATATTCTGCCTCTTTGACTCGATATCTGAGCTTTTAAGCATGGAGCCAGCGGCATGAATAATTCGGAAATTCTCATTTATAAGGCTGCCGACGGCAAAATCAAAATCGATGTCCGGCTGGAAGACGAGACGGTCTGGCTGACTCAGGACCACATGGCTGGGCTGTTCGGCAAAGCCAAGTCAACTATCAATGAACACATCAAAAACATTTTCGCAGAAGGCGAGCTGGTTGAAGCGGATGTGATGAAGAAATTCGGAATTTCCGAATTTCAGCAAAAAGCCCCCAATTACTACAACTTGGACGTGATCATCTCCGTCGGTTATCGGGTCAAGTCTCACCAGGGAACCCAGTTTCGCATCTGGGCCACACAGCGGCTGAAAGAATATATCGTCAAGGGCTTTGCCCTGAACGACGAGCGTTTCAAAACGGGCAACTCGATGGCCTATTTTACGGAGCTGCAGGAACGCATCCGCGAAATACGCATCTCCGAGCGCTTCTTTTATCAGAAAATCAAGGATATCTATACCACCAGCATCGACTACGACCCCAGGGACGAAAAGACCATCGAATTTTTCAAAATAGTCCAGAACAAGCTCCTCTGGGCCATCAGCCGCCAAACGGCGGCGGAACTGGTGTATCGCCGGGCGGACGCCGCGCTGCCCCTGATGGGGATGCAGTCCTTTGACAAAAAGGGTGATCTGGCGGTGCGCAAGAGCGATGTGAGCATCGCCAAGAACTACCTTGCCGAGGACGAAATGAAGCTCCTCGGCCTGCTGGTGGAACAATACCTGGCCTTTGCCGAAACCATGGCCCAGCAGAGAATTCCCATGCACATGACCGACTGGATTCAGCGGCTGGATGCCATTATCCAGCTCAATGGTCGGGAGCTGCTGACCCATGCAGGCAAGATCAGCCACCAGATGGCCCAGGAAAAGGCCGCCCTGGAGTATGATAAGTTCAGAGAATCGCAGCGGCGCATCCAGCATGAAGAGAGCCTCAAGGAGCTGGAAGAGGACATCAAAAAGCTGAAGCCGTCTCGAAAAAAGGGAGGCAATTGAATGACCCCCGCCCCCTACACCGAAGGCACTCTCGTCCAGCAGACCACCGCCGAGTACCTGGAGCAGGAGCTTGGCTGGGAGTCGGTGTACGCCTACAACAACGAGGATTTCGGGCCAAACAGCCTGCTGGGCCGGGAATCGGACCGTGAGGTGGTGTTGACCCGCACCCTGCGGGCCAAGATCGAGGAGCTTAACCCCGGACTGCCTGCCACGGCCTATGAAGACGCCGTTCGCCAGATCGTCACGGTTTCGGCCTCGCAGACCATGGCCGCCACCAACCGTGAGAAATACGAACTGATCAAGGACGGGGTGCAGGTCACCTTTCGCAACGCCAAGGGCGAACGGGTGCGGCAGCGGCTGCGGGTGTTCGACTTTGATGCTCCCGAGAACAACCATTTTCTCTGCGTGCGGGAGCTGTGGGTGCGCGGAGATTTGTACCGCCGCCGGGCGGACATCGTGGGGTTCGTCAACGGTCTGCCGCTGCTGTTCATGGAGCTGAAGAACGTAAGCCGCGATATCCGCGCCGCCTACGAGCAGAACTTTCTGGACTACAAAGACACCGTCCCGCACCTGTTTCATCACAACGCCATGGTGGTGCTGGCCAACGGGGTGGATGCCAAACTCGGCTCGCTCACCAGCCGGTTCGAACATTTCCACGAGTGGAAACGGTTGGCGGAGAATCAGCCGGGCGTGGTGGCCATGGAGACGCTGCTCAAGGGGGTGTGCGCGAAAGCCAATTTCCTGGATCTGGTGGAGAACTTCATCGTCTTCGATGACTCGGCCGGGAACCCTCGAAAAATCCTGGCCCGCAACCATCAGTTCCTGGGCGTCAACCGGGCCATCGAGGCGGTCCGCGACCGCAAACTTAGGAACGGCAAGCTGGGGGTGTTCTGGCATACCCAGGGTTCGGGCAAGAGCTATTCCATGGTGCTCTTCACCCGCAAGGTCCATCGCAAGCTGGGCGGCAACTTCACCTTTCTGATCCTCACCGACCGCGACGACCTGGACACGCAGATCTACAAGACCTTTGCCGGATGCGGCGTGGTGGACAACGACCGCGACCCGTGCCGGGCCGCGAGCGGTGAGCACCTTGCCGAGCTTCTGGCCCAGCACAAATCGCATGTCTTTTCGCTGATCCAGAAATTCAATCAGACAGTTAGCGAAGGTGATGCCTACTCCCGGCGCGACGATCTCATCGTCATCACCGACGAGGCCCACCGCACCCAGTACGGCACCCTGGCGCTGAACATGCGCAATGCCCTGCCGAACGCCAGTTATATCGGCTTCACCGGCACGCCGCTCTTTAACCCATGTTTATCACGTATAAAAAAATACTTTTATATTTCTTAATTTTACGC
>CAZYZA010000156.1:0-4978 GCA_964651415.1 uncultured Desulfovibrionaceae bacterium | reverse complement strand
GCCCGGGCCGCGTAGAGTTCCTTGCGTTTTTTCTTGGGAGCCTTGCGGTTTAATGCCGGCATCAGTCCGAAGTGGACGTTGGAGGGCTGGAAGTTTTTGGTCGGTGTGCGCAGGTGGCCAAGAAGCGCGCCCAGGGCTGTTTCCACTGGCGGCGTATCGACCCGTCCGGCCAGGAAAAGGCCCAGCCACAGGCCGGTGGCGGCGGATTCGAGATAGCCTTCCACCCCGCTGATCTGCCCGGCCAGGTGCACGTTGGGCCGGGCCAGCAGTTCCAGGCGGGGGCCGAGGACTTCCGGCGCGCGGACATAGGTGTTGCGGTGAATGCTGCCCAGGCGCAGGAACTCCGCCTCTTCCAGGCCGGGGATCATGGCGAAAATGCGCTTTTGTTCCGGGTATTTGAGTTTTGTCTGGAAGCCGACCATGTTCATGGCCGTTTTTTCCAGATTTTCGGTCCGCAGCTGAACCACGGCAAAAGGCTGTTGCCCTGTGCGTGGATCAATTAGCCCCACGGGCTTGAGCGGACCAAAGGCCAGGGTCATTTCCCCGCGTTCGGCCATGACTTCGATGGGCAGACAGCCTTCGAAATGCGTTTCCTTCTCGAACTCGCGAGCCTCTACCTTTTCCCCGGCCACCAGTTCCTGGACAAAACGACGGTATTCGTCTTCGGACAGGGGGCAGTTCAGATAGTCCTTGTCTTCGGGCGCGTAGCGCGAGGCCCAGAAGGCCACGTTCGTGTTGACCGAATCCGTGGCGACAATGGGCGCGATGGCATCGTAAAAGGCCAGGCTGTCCTCCCCGACCGTGCGGGCCAGATCCGCGGCCAGATCCTTCCCGGCCAGGGGGCCGGCGGTGACAATCACCGGGCACGAGCCGTCATCGACCTCGTCCAGGCGGGTGATTTCCCGGCGGATCAGGGTGATGCCGGGGTGGGCGGTGATGCGGCGGGTCATTTCCCGGGCAAACAGCTCGCGGTCCACGGCCAGGGCCTTGCCGGCCGGCACCGCCGTGACAGCGGCCACATCCATGACCAGGCTGCCCAGATCCGTCATTTCCAGCTTGAGCAGGCCAATGCCGGTCTCCTTTTCCGACGACCGGAACGAATTGGAGCAGACCAGCTCGGCCAGATCCGGGCTGTGGTGGGCCGGGGAGTATGTTTGGGGCTTCATCTCGTAAAGCTCCACCTTCACACCGGCCCGGGCCAGCTGCCAGGCCGCTTCGCACCCGGCCAGCCCGGCCCCGATGATTTGCACCATGTTCATGACGTTTGTCCTTGGTTTGTCGTAAAAAGACCGCTCTTGTCCCAGCCGTGCACCAGGGTCAATCCTTTTCCCCCACGTCCACCACCTGTCGGCGCCCTCCCCCCCGCACGTCGTCGACAATCCACATCCCGTAGGGGCGCCCCCCGTGGTCGCCCTCTTACGTGCGGCGTTTGGAGCGCAACCGGTGCATTCGTTCGGTAAATCCGCCTTCCTGCAGAAAGGATTCGGCCTGGGCCGCGATTTGGCGGTCCAGAAGGTGGCAGGCCAGGTTCAGGAGAGACAGGGCCGCATTGGCGGCCAGGGTTTCGGGGGAGAGTGGGATGGTTGTTTTGGACCGACACGGACTGACAGGGACGGGCACGGACTCTGGAGCCTGGACCTCGTGTCGTGTGTCCGTGCCAGTCCGTGTTCGTCCCTGTCCCTTCTGAGCCGAGTGTTGATCCATGGCCTCCGCCTTCTGGCGGTCCATTTCCTCTTTTACCCAGACCCGCACGTCGTCCAGCTTTGTGCAGCGCCGCTCTTTGAACCGCACAAGGGCCGGTTGGTCCGGCTTCAGGTCGGGCAGGCCGCGCTGGCGTAGAAAATCCTCGTAGTCCAGACGCAGTTCTTCCAGGCTGGCCCGGGCCACGTTGGTCAGCTTCAGCTCCATTTTTCTCGACGTGCCCGAGGCCTGACTGCCTTCGGCGATGTTCTGCACCCCGGAACGCGCGGCCTGCACCATCTGGTCATGGGTGCGGCTGCGCCTGTCCACGAAACGCTCGCAGAACAGGACCGTCACGTCGTAGGCCAGTTGGGCCACCTGGAAGCTCTTCAGATTCCGGTAGCCGCCGTGTTTCGGAATGAGCGCCTCGCTCACGTCAGGACCTCATGCGGACGGTCACGAACCAAGGCTCAGCCGTCGTTGCCGGCCCGGCGCGGGGGCATGGCGGCGGATACGTCCTTCAACCCTCCGGACACGTATTTGTGAATGATACTTGCGATAAGGGTTTGGTAGGGCAAACCTTCCTCCATGGCCCGGCGTTGCAGGGCCGCGAGATCCCGGCTTGAAATGCGGATGTTGATGCGCTTGTCCTTTTTGACCGTATCCTCGGCTGACTTGGTCCAAAACGCCCTGCGCTCCGGCGTGATGTCGGAGACGAGCTCGCCGTTTTCATAGGCCGCCAGCAGTTCCTTTTCCACGTCACTGAGTTTGGTCTTCACGTTGCCGTCCTCGCGGATATTCCCGCGTTGCCTTGCGGCTGGGGATAATGGTCTTGAAAAAAATTTCGGTCTCGGTTTCGACATACGGCACGAGCCAGGCGTAATCGTCCACATCGGCCACCAGCATGCGCTGGCCGGGGTATTTTTCGGGATTGGGGTGCACAAGGTCATCCAGCAACCCGCCCATTTGCACGGCCAACAAGATCGCCTCAAAAGAGATCCCACGGTCGCTCATGAGGAGATGATTCTTCTCGGCGTTCCAATGAATGGGCTTACTGCCCGCAGCTAGCATAAGTGTGTGCCTGTTGTCATCAAGAAGGGCCGGTGGTCATGCGGTGCGGATGTGGCCAAGGCGTGTCAGGGACAGAGGCTTCGAGTGGGTGATTTTTTTCAAAATCCCCAGTCTTTTTTCCGGCCCCAGTCGTAGGATCTGACGCCGTGGACCATTTCGGCCAGGACGCTGCCGCGCAGGCGGAAGTAGCGGCCCAGGTTCTGCGGGTTGATCAGGTTCAGTCCGTGCAACAGCCAGCGCAGGCGGTTGGCGCCGCGCATTTCCGGCAGGACCAGGCGGCGGATGCGGCGGCAGTAGTCCTGTCCGGCGTCTGTTTGGCCGCGCAGGGCCAGACTGGCGGCCTCCCCGGCCTGCCAGCCCGTGAGCAGGGCGTAGAAAATCCCTTCGCCCAGCAGGGGATCGGCGTATCCTCCGGCGTCGCCGGCCAGGAGCACATTATTCGTGGCAGGAGTGGTCAGGGCATTGCCGTAAGGCAGGGGGTGGCCTCTGAGCGGGTGGTCGCGCAGGAAACCGGCCGGGTCGGGTGCGCCCAGCACCTGCAGAAAATCCAGGAACGCGGCCTTGAAGTTCGGGGTGTGGCGGGGCAGGCCGCAGATGCCCAGGATCATGTGATTTTGTCCGGGGAAAACCCAGCCGTATCCGGCTTTGAGCATACCGGCGTAAAGCTCGGGATGATCAACGCAGCGCGGGGACCTGTCGCGCGGCACAACAATCTCCATGGCCGTGGCCAGCCCCTGACGCCACCATGACCGGCTGACGGGCAGAAGGCGGCGGATGACGGAATGCACCCCATCGGCTCCGATGACCAGTCTGGCCCGCACCGGTCCCTGGTTGGTCGTGAGCAGGCCCTGGGAGTCGCAGGCCCGAACCTCGCATCCTTGGCGCAGTTCGGCTCCGGCCGCCACGGCCCGGTCCAGCAGGAATTGATCAAAGGCGCTGCGGTCGACCAGATGAAAGGGATAGGCCAAGCGTCCGTTCACGAACAGGCGCGAACGGTAGTAGAGGGAGTAGGACGAGGCCACGCTGTTCACCACCCGGCCCGCCAGCAGATCGGCCGGAGTGGCTCCGTGCAGGCGTTCCAGCAGGCGCACGGCCTTCCAGGTCAGAAGGCCCCCGCACAGTTTGGGTCGCGGAAAAACAGCCCGGTCCAGGAGCAGGACCGAAAAGCCCTCCCGGGCCAGGGTCAGGGCCGCGGTGCTGCCGGCCGGTCCGGCCCCGGCAATGGCCACGTCAACGAGTCGCATCGCGTTATCCGGAGGCTATTCGTCGTCCAGCAGGGTCAGGTCGGTCTGGATGCCGGCCTCGCGGTCCTTGAGCACGCGACGGGCGACCTTGCCGCTGCGGGTGCGCGGCAGGCTGTCGACAAATTCCACCGACCGGATCACGGCCACCGGTCCGACCTCTTTGCGCAGGTGGTTCTTGAGCATGCGGATGATCTCGTTGCGGTCGTCGAGCACGGCGAATTCCGGTTCCAGCACGACAAAGGCCTTGGCCACCTCGCCCTTGATCTTGTCCGCGATGCCGATGACCGCGGCTTCGGCCACGGCTTTGTGGGCCAGAAAGGCGTTTTCCAGCTCGACATTGCCGATGCGGTGCCCGGCAATGTTCATGACGTCGTCGGACCGGCCGTGAATCCAGATCAGGCCGTCTTCATCCTTGGTGGCGATGTCGCCGGCCCAGAAAATATTGGGACCAAGAGGCCAGTAGGTTTTTTCGTACAGCTCCGGCTTGCGGTCCAGGCCGAGCATCATGGACGGCCAGGGTCGGGTTATGACCAGATTGCCCTGTTGCCCCGCAGGCACGGGCCGGCCCTGATCATCGACCACGCTGACCTCGATGCCGGGCATGGGCCGGTGCACGGAACCGGGCTTCAAGACCGAGACTGGGAAGGGTGTGATCATGCAGCTGCCGGTTTCGGTCTGCCACCAGGTATCCAGCACCGGGCACTGGGAATGGCCGATGTGCTTGTAGAACCACAGCCAGGTGTCCGGGGAAATGGGTTCGCCGACGCTGCCCAGCAGGCGCAGGGTGGAGAGGTCGTGCATGCGCGGATACTGGTTGCCGTAACGCATCAGCATGCGGATGACCGTGGGCGCGGTGTAGAGAACCGTCACCCCGTAACGGGCCACGATGTCCCACATGCGGTCGGCCTGGGGATAGAGGGGATGACCTTCGTACATGACCGTGGTCGTGCCGGCGATGAGCGGGCCGTAGACCACGTAGCTGT
>CAZYZA010000155.1:0-5041 GCA_964651415.1 uncultured Desulfovibrionaceae bacterium | reverse complement strand
GCGACGGCCAAGGACAATCGTGAAATCACTTTTTACCTGAAGGATGAGAAGGCGGTCGAAATTCAGGTCAATGCCCGCGTGCCGTTCAGTGGCGAGGATCTTGGCGAAGCCAGGGCTTCCGTCACGGCGAAAAAATATGCGGTTTCGGTTTCTGCCCCCAAGGCACAGGGACCGCCGCCGCAGATCTGGAAGGAAGGAGTGGGGCTGGTGACCGTGGACAAGGCCATCGCGGTCGATCAGATCGTGGAGTTCTCCGCGGCCGTGCAGCCGGAGGTATCGAGCGGGCCGATCACGTACCAATGGAAGGTGGAGAACGGTCCTTGCCGTGTCAGCAATCCATCCTCTTCCGTGGCCCGCGTCACCGCCAATGCCGCCGGGACCTGCAACCTGTCCGTGACCTTGCGCGACCGCAACGATGTGGAGCTAGGCACCGGGCAGGGCAGTTTCAGTGCCAGCGTGACCCAGGAAGCAGTGCAGAAGGGGCAGCAGAAAGCCCAGAGTGTTCGTGATGCGAGCGCCCTGGTGAAAAGCGCAGCCGCCAAAGAGCGCCGGGGCGATTATGACGGAGCGATTGCCGATGCCAAGGAGGCCGTCCGCCTCGATCCTGCCAACAAGGAGGGGGAGCGACTTGCCAACCGGCTCGAACAGGACCGTCGCCGCATCGAGGATCTTTTGGCGAAAACTCGTGAACTGATGGATGCGCAGCGTTTTCAGGAGGCCGATCAGCAGCTGACCGCAGCGCAGAACATCAGCAACTATTACCCTCCCGTCCAGGCGCTTGTGCCTGAATTGTCGCGTCGATGGACGGACTATCGGCACGCCGCCGCTAAACACATGGACGGCGTCCGGGTTGCCAACCAGGACAAACATTTCGAGAGGACCCTGGAGCTTGCCAAGGCTTTCCGGGATGCCATGCGGGTGGACGAATCCGTCGCCCGCGACCTTGATCTGGCAGAGGCGTGGGCCAAGCGTTGTATTGCCGAACAACAGAAAATTATCGCCATTTTCAACAAGGCGGAGAATCTGCTTCAGGCGCACGACTATGCGCAAGCCGTTGCAACCTACCGACAGGGCTTAATAAACACCATTCAATACTTTCCGGCTGACCATCCTGAAATGAAACGCGCCAACGACAATTTGGCCGAGGCCGACCGCAAGCTCAAACGTCTGAATGAGTTGCGTTCAGCTCTTCAGGGAGCAGTTGGGCGTATGGCCACTCTGAAGGAAGAACAGGTCAAGCTCGCCATTGCCACAGCCGATGAAGCCTTGCAGCTCCAGCCGGGCAATGGGCACGTGCTGGAATGGAAAGCGCAACTTGTTCAAAAATTGAAGGAGCTGCAAAAAACCGACACGCCTGCGGCAGCCCCACCGGCTTCGAGCGCTCAGAAGACAAGTGCGCCCATCCAGGCGGGGACAGAAGAGAGTGCCTCGACAAATGGGAAACAGACAGCGGTCACCGGGCAGGCCTGGGTGCTGGTCGATAGCAAAATTCTACGCGGTGACACTCCCGAGCCGTCCGAAGGCGGAGAAGTGCGTGTCGACATCGGAACGGACACGATTGAAATGCTCTTGGCCAAACCGTACGGCATTGGTGCTTACGGCTCAAAGGATCACAAAAATCCACAACGACTGCATGCACAGTACTCGTGGACAATGCCCGCGTCGATTCCGCCCGGCGGGCAGGTGGTGGTGCCGGTTACGCAGCGGGTGTTGAGCAACAAGACCGGAAATTGGGCGAGCTCCTTCGGGGTCGCGGTATCGATTGAAAACAGATGGGATCTGACCGGCGCGACAGCTGATGGCCAAGTGGTCAAATCCTTCGCGCTGGGCCTTGGAGGCGGCAAGCCCGATTGGTTACAGCAAGACCTGACCGTGACCTACAAACGTGACTGGCTGTGGACCACTGACAAGCCTGGCGGTGCCAAGACGGTGACCGTAACGGTCCTGGGGGTTGGCACGCACAAGTTTGAGTATCGATACGAATGGAAGTAGCTGACTGTTTTATAGGATAACATACTTTTGAGGATGGAAATCATGGTTCGAAGCACGTGTCTGCATCTGGTCCGGGTTGTCTTTTTTGTGCTCTTCCTGTGCGGTCAGGCCCTGGCCTGGACGCCTGGGCTCAAGGAGGCGGCCGACGCCTTTGCCCTGGGCAAGGCCACTCCGGCCCAGGAGATGATGATCTTTGTTCACAACAAGGAGATCAATCTCCTGGCCCAGGAAGGCAAGATCACCATGTCGACCTACAGAAATTGCCAGGAGGAATTCTTCAAGCTGAACGAGGGTTTTGCCAACAAGGCCGTGCGCGACGCCGGTTTTGATCCGAGCATCAGCAACCGCAAATACAATCCGGGCACGGACACGGATGTCAACGTGCTGGGCAAGGGCGGCAAAAAAGTCACCCTGAATGACATCAAGAAGATCGACGGCAACTATCAGAAGATCGTGCAGGACCATTTTCGGAGCAAAGGACTGAATCCACCGGCAAGCAATGTCCAGACCGAAACGGATTTCATGCCCCACCCCAAGCACACCGATCCTGAAGAGTTCCAGAGAATCGTCGACCACGTCAACAAGAACGGCGGTACCGCTTATAAAGATCCCCGCGCGGCCTCGGCCCAGTCCAAGCTCGGCACTGGCCAGCCCATGACCATTGACGAGGCCTCGACCTTCAGTTCGACCATGAAGGATTTTGCCGATACGAAAATCAACAAGGCCAACGCCCTGCGCGCCGAGGCCAAGTCCATTCGCAGTTCCAATCCCGGTCGGGCCGAGTACCTGGAAGCCCAGGCCCGGCAGTTCGACTATCAGGCCGCCAAATACCATAACCGCATCGACGCGGCCAACAACCACCTCCGCAAGCAAAACGGGCTGCCGGAAAACCCCAGAAACATCACCGGTTTTCAGCAGTCCGCCGACATCATTGAAATCAGTGGCCGCAATCCGTTCACCGGCAAGGACGCCTCGACTATTCACAATCTGCATCAGAGCGCCCTGCAGAGTTCCACGGACGACATGATCGACACCCTGGTCGAAATCGCCAGGAAAAATCCGTCCCAGGCCGCCCAGATCCAGAAGGCCCTGGGCAAGGAAATCAACAGGCTTCCCCCCAACCGGGCCGGGCAGGCCATTGAACGTATCGAAAGCGCGACCAAGGGCGTCAAGGGTCTGGATGCGTCGTTGGCCAAGGGCGCGGCTGCCGAGGCCAGGCTCCTCAAGCAGGCCGGACCCGCAGCCACGAAGTGGGCATCCTTCAAGGATAGGATGAAGAACGTCAGCGGTTTTAACCGCATGACCAAGTTCTCGGTGGTCATGACCGCCGGTGGAGCCGTGCTCATGGCCCATCAGGGCATTTCCATCACCCTGGACAACGTCAAGGCCACGGACACGCTCTGGGATTATTTCCGCAATTGCTATTATCATGCGGCCTGGGAGGGCACGGGCATTGGCCTCGCCTTTGAGCAGGCCCAGCGCGAGGAGATCGAGCGCTACATGAAGGAATTTGAACATGGCCAGTCGCCATCCATGACCAAGCATCTGACCTTCACCATCCTCAAGACAGGCGTGTACGTGGGGCGGGACGCCCTGATCGGCGTACTCTATCTGCCCGACACCATTTGGGAATACTTCACGCAGGAAAAGGAGATGGAAGCCTACGCGGCCATGCAGAACGAACTGGCCAGGGTCATGCGCCAGATGGTCAAGGATCAGAGAGAATTTAATGAAATCATGGCCAATATGAAAAAAATGGGGCTGCAGGATGCCGATGCCAAGCCCTATCTGGACTGTTTGTGCGCCGGGTGTGGCGGCTCGCTGGGCGGTTTTTTCAATCCGGGCTGCACGTCGGATATCGGTCACGGCCCTTGCCAGTGCAACGGCCCCCTGACCATTTGGAAAACCCCATTGCCCGCCGGCAACAAGCAGGCCCAGTACGACTGTTTCAACAAAGTTGCCAAAATGCGTTACGATGAGGCGCGGGCTGTTTTCGACAAATGGCAGCAACAGATGATCAATGAAAACGCCAAGAGCGTGCAGCCCGAACTGGATGCGATCAAGCAGGATATCAATACCCGCAAGGTCATGGAGGACGAAGACACAGCCCGTGATGTTTCCGACCGTTTCGCTGCCATCAAGGATCTGCTCCTGCCGCAGGAGGTTGACACCGTGCGCGCCAGTGTGGGCCCCTCGCTGGAAAATCATGCCGTGAAAAATCTGGAGGCGGGGAATATTGACCGGGCCGTGGACAATGTGGACCGGGCCCTGAACAAGGTCGGCCCGCGCAATTTTCAGCAACAGTCCGACATGAATCAGCGCAAGGCCCAGTATGAAAAATGGGCGGAGAAATGGCGGGAAACCAAGGACAAAAAATTTCGCGAGATTGATGACCTGATCCGCAAGAATCAGACCCAGCACGCCAGGAGTGAAATAGACGTGCTGGAGTATCAGATGCTCAAGGATCCAACCCGTCCCTTGCCGCCGGCGATCAAGGACCCGGCGTTTCTGGCCCTGAAAGAACGCTTGGCTGATCTGGCCAAACGTTACGACCAGGCCATGCAGGACATGTGGGCCAAAGTGAAACCTCTGGGGCCCGGCCGCGAGCATCATCTGGCCATTCCCATCCTGGAAAAGGCCCTGGAGCAATGGGAACATCCCCACCATGCCAAGGAAGGGCTGCAGCGTCAGCTCGGGTATCACCGGGCCGAACTCAAACGGGCCGAGGACAAGAAAAAACTTGGGCAGCACTATGAAAAGAATAACGAACTGGCCCACGCGGTGCGGGAATACGAGGAAAGCCTGCGCATCCAGAAAGACCCTGCCCTGGAACGGGATCTGGCCAGATTGAAGACTGCGGTACAGAACCAGGCCAAGGCCAAAGAACACTGGGCCGAGGCGCAACGCCTGCAACAAGGTCAGAATTACGAAGAGGCCATCAAAAAATACAAGGAAGGACTGGCCATCTGGAATGACCCGGCCATCAAGGACCGGGTGGCAAGTCTGGAAAAACTTCTGGCCGATCGCAAGAAACAGGAAGCGGCCAAGG
>CAZYZA010000154.1:0-5070 GCA_964651415.1 uncultured Desulfovibrionaceae bacterium | reverse complement strand
GAGGCTTTGTAGCCGATGGTCGAAACATTGGAAATATTATTTCCTATAATGGTCATTTTTTCCCCGTGGGCCTTTAATCCGCTCGTCCCGGAGTACATTGACGCTGACAAACCCATATCTACCTCCTCAATTCATCCCATGCATCTGCAACGTGACAAACGTTACTCGGCAGCCACCGCCTGGACGACCTTTTTAATATCACTGAAGCTAATCTTTCGACCATCGCTTAACCGGAAACTCGTCTGTGAACCATCCTGCTCAAGCGCGACAACAGTACCGCTCACTTCCGTATCGACCAGCACAGGAGATCCGTTTGGACCTTCAGCGGCAAAATATACATTATACTGCCCATTGTCGGCATAGTTTCCATTGTAATCCTTGCCGTCCCAGGCGTATTGAAATTCACCCGCCTGCATGGCGTTGAATTTCTCCGTCCGGACGAGATTATTGTTGGCATCATAAACATTGACCAAAACGGTCGATGCCGGTCCGTTCAAGGTAAAATAAACGGGAGTCGTAAAATTTTCCGCCTTGGTCATGGAATATCCCGAAGCCGTGACTTCCTTTCCGATGTAATTGACCGCACTGAGCATATCCTGCTGACTGGTCTTGGTAACCAAGGAATTGATCCCATCTGAAATATTATTCATCTGTTCAAGGCTCGAAAATTGAGCCAGCTGGGCGATGAATTGCTTGTCATCAAGGGGATTGAGCGGATCCTGATGCTGCAGTTGTGTGACCAGCAACTTCAAAAAGGCATCCTTGCCCAGCGCATCCTTGGAAGAGGACTTGTCCGCTCCGTGAAAACCACCCTGCTGCTGCAAAATCTGATCAATCATGGCCACTCCTGTCAGGCAAAGATATCCAACCCATCGCGGGAATTTTTTTCCCTCTGCATGGGAGTTTGCACATCCCGGACCACCTCGGTCTCGATCCGACCCAGCACACGCCAACGCTGGGCAGACATGGCGAATTCGCGGTTCTCCTGATAGCGGTTATGCTGCTCCGCGCCCTGCCACTGCCCCTGCGTCTGGGAATCGGCCAACTCTGTCTGAACTTCAAGCCGCCCCACCCTGAGCCCTTGCGCTTCCAGCTGGGCCCGTAACTGCCCGAGCTGCTCACCAAGGGCATGAGAAGCTTCCGGAGTGGTCGTCCGCATCACCGCGTGGACTTCCTTGCCGCGAACTTGCAGGACAACACTGACCTGGCCAAGGTCGGCAGGGTCAAGACGCAAGACCAGCTGCCTCGTCCCCTGCCCCAGGTTTCTGAAAGCACCGGTCTCGACCTGTCTGTATACTTCCGCTGTCCTGGAAGGCACGGGCTGCTGCGAACGTGTTGTCTGCTGCTGTCCGGAAGCGTTCAGGCTGAACTCACCTTCCGCGGTCATCTTCCCGGCGCCAAGGGTTGAAGCCTTGCCGGAGACCGTCTGGTCCTGACCGGTGGAGCCGAAAAAGCCCTGCCGCGCATCGGGCTGCTTCTGGCCAGAAGTCGAACCGCTCATTTCAGAAGCGGCCTTGACGCCTCCTGTCGAATCATTTTTGGACCAGGGCGTGTCTTGCGGCTGAGAGTCTGCATCCAGGGCAGGCGACAATCGTCGATCACCATGAGCTTGAACCGTCGGAGCCGGCTGTGAACGATTGACCGCATCCTGCGACCGACCGGCGTTTTCAGCCGTACCTGTCCCCTGATTGCGCTCAACCGCCTGAATAGCGGAAGCGGTCTGCCCAGCACTCTCTTTGCGGCCAAGCGACTCAGGCAGCGCAACGTCCGTGGATTCCGGCCTAACCGCAGGCTCTGCCACACGCTGACTCGACTCCCTCATCGCATGCCTTGCCCCACGCTGACTCGACTCCCTCATCGCAGGAGTTGATGTGCTGACAGCCGAAGAACTTCGAACCTCAGATCTGGCAGATACTGTCGCCGTGGCAGCGGTCGAATCATGCAACGCGCTCCGCTCTTTGGTGTTTTCGGACACCAACTGCTGCGCTTCATGCAAGAGAGCGGCGATTTTTTTGATGACTGCGGACATCTTCGAGGAAGACGGCTTCTGGCGAGCAACCTCCGGGGCGGCATCCAGGGAATTCTGGAGTCGCGTCAGTTCGCCATCAAGAATCTTCAACTTCGAGAGCTTGTCGGTCGACGAGACATCGCGCAGCGCAAGGGCGGACTCCTTAATCTTATCCACGGACTCTTTGAGCCCCGCCATTCCTTGCAGCTTTGTCTCATCCAAAACGTTTTCCAAGCGTCCCGACAAAGCCTGTATACCGGCCAACAAACGATCAAGACGCTGTTGAGCCGCGTCTTCCCTTCCGGTTCGGACCTGATCACCCGGCAATACCAATCCAGCACCAGCCTTCTGCGGCCTATCGCCGGATTCATCAGGAGGCGAGTCAGCGCCGTCATCGTCATCAGCCGCATCCACAGGACGCTCTTGATGCGACACCGCGTGCTCGGCTTTTTTTTCCCCTTGGGAAGACTTTTCCCCATTGCGATCCGGGCTGTGGGGCTGACTGTTTTCACCCGAACCGTTCAGATGCGAAGCCGTACCGGGATCCTGCGCCTCCCCCATTTCATGAAAATGCAACGCCGATCCTGCTCCGTCGCGTCCGCCATCAAAATCTTGCCGAGCTTCATCGCCCCCTGCAGACCGTGGGGCCTGCGCGCTGAAAGCGTTTTCGTTCGCCGGCGCGACGTGCTCGGACAAAATGCTGAAGAAATCTTGACCGGTTCGGGCGCTCGCAGCGTCGAACAAAACGCTGAGCTGCGCAGTCTGGTTTACTGGCGTTTTGGCAGTGGGAAAAAAGTGCATGATCCACCTCCTTGGCAGGAGGCAAATCAATTCTCGGGCCATCTCTGTTATTTTCTCAAGAATAACGAGGGCAGGGAAAAATAAACCTTGGCGTGAAACAAAGCCTGTCAGATTTGAAAGGTTCAATTATCAAAGATACATGTCTGACAAATTTCTGATTACTTTGTCTTACAAACTGATTGTGTTTTACTTTTGTCAGCCCAGAGTGTTAAAGGCCTCTCGACTATTGCGTATTTGGTCGCGAAGCATGGGCCAAGTTGGCCCTTGATCCATGTTTCAACTCCTTCCCACGAAGGAGACCGGACGACTGGGAGCCTTCGGGCTCCCTTCCTCTTTTTCCCACACTTCCTGTAACCTGTCTGCATTCGCCACGGCCATCCAAGCCACATCGCGGGGCGCATCGACAACCCAACGCACTCAACCCGGCCGGATCTCCAGACACCGCCTGGACCATCCCGTTGCTCACATCTTCTCCCCCGCTTCGCCTTACGAAGCAATCCGCCCTAATCCGACTCTAAATCACCCCTGCCGCCAGCCCGCCGCCCAGAAGCAGCAGCATCACGCCGACCAGCACGCGCACGGTCTGGATGGTGATTTTCTTCAGCACCTTGCGGCTGAAATGCACGCCGAGGAAGGCCGAAAGGGTGGCGGCGACCACGAGGCCCGCGTTATCGGTGATCAGGTGCGACCCGGCCATGCCCGCGTAGACACCCAGGCGGGTCACGTCGACCACGCAGGCCAGGACCACGCCCGTGGCGATAAAGGTTTCCTTGCCCAACCCCGCGCCGAGCAGAAAGGCGCTGCGAAAGGCCCCCTGATTGCCGGACAGACCGCCGAAAAAGCCGCTGACCACCCCGCCCAGGGGCAGCCAGACCGGCGGAATGGGGTTATTCTTTCCGCCCTGCAATTCCCGGAACGCGAAATAGACAATGAGCACGCCCACCAGCAGCTTGACCGGGGTGACCAAAAACTCTCCCCCGAACAGGGAGTACGCAAACAGCGGCTCAAGCCCGGACACCTTGACCAGCACCCAGGCCCCGGCAAAGCTGGCCACCAGGGCGGGCAGGCCAAAGCGCAGGCTCACGCCCCAGTCGGCCTGGCGACCGAACAGGGTCAGCTTGAAGAGGTTGTTGGCGAAATGAACCACCGCGGTCACGGCCACGGCCGTCTCGATGGGAAAGAAGATGGCCATGACCGGGGTCAGCACGGTGCCCAGACCAAAGCCGGAAAAAAGGGTCAGCCCGGACACGGCCAGACTGGCCAGACAGATAACCAAATATTCCATACAATTCTCCTTGATGCGTTACAGACACGTCCTCTGGCGTCTGCTGCGTCAGAACAGTGGACGCAGCCGCAGGTGCTTTGATTGACAGTTCACGAACGCCGGTCGGCTTTCGCAACACCTGAAGCATGGAGGGCAAAGACAATTCCCGCAACCAGAATAACCAGTCCCGAGGATACAAAGCCACCCCCATTGCCATACGCCGCGATGACCACTCCCGTGACCAGCGGGCCGGTGGAATGGCCGATATCCATGATGCTGCCCAAGAGCCCCATGGCTGTGCCACGGGTCTGGGCCGGGCTCGCGTCGGCGATATAGGCCGAACTGGCCGCCAGGGTCAGCGACAGGGACAGGCCCAGCGCCAGACTGACTGCTCCCAGTGAAACAAGGCTTCCGGCCTGCCCCATGAGAAACATGGTCCCGGCCATGGCCAGGGTGCCGAAGACAATCTGCCCCTCCCGTCCCCGACGATCCGACAGCCGGCCGAACAGGGGTTTGCTCAAAGCCACGGTCAGAACCTGCACGGCCATGAGGATACCGGCCCAGTGGGGGCCAAAGCCCGCGCCCCGGACAAGACGCGGAAAAAACGCCTCAAAGGTGCCAAAGGCGAACAATGCGGCCGCTTCCACAAGGCAGCCGAGCACGACCGGACGGTTGCGCAGGACAGACCCGAGCAGCAGTGTCGGCGAGGCCGTGGTTGCATGCGGCACCGGCCCAGAAGTGACGGGCAGGCGAAAAACCAGCAGGGCCGCGCCCACCCCAAGCACCAGGCAGCCCGCGTAGACCCAGCCGAACCCTTCCCTGCCGGGGACGGAGCCCCCCAGCCCCAGCAACAGGCCACCGGCCAGAGGCGCCAGGAACCGGCCGAGCTGCGTGACCGAGGACATGAGTCCCAGCCGTTCACCCCGGCTGGCGGCGTGCATGTCCGCCACCAGAGCCATGGCCACGGGCATGAAGATCCCGGTGGCCAGACCGTGGA
>CAZYZA010000153.1:0-5076 GCA_964651415.1 uncultured Desulfovibrionaceae bacterium | reverse complement strand
GGCGACAATGCAGTTGTTGCGCTTGAACACGGTCAGGATGGCCATGGTCGGCTTGGACCCGGCCTGAGGCGTACGTGCGCCGCTTTCCTGGACCAGATCCTTGAGCAGGGTGGGCAGGCTATCCCCGCCTTCGTCGATCTTGATCGACAGGGTCGGCTCGCCGGCGCTTGTCTGGCTGATCGTGGCCGCTTTTTCCGGGTCGATGTGACCGTAGATTTTTTCATCGTCGATGACCGCCAGGTGGACCTCGTCGCCCATGGACGCCTTGATCAGCTTGGCCATGTCGGCCGCGTTGGTGTAGCGGATATAGAAGGCCCTGGTCTGGTCGCTCTGGCGGGCCTGGATGTCCTGGACGTATTCCTCGTGGGTCATCAGGGTCACGATGCCCTGGCCCTCGCGGTACCAGAGGTTGTTCAGGCGGCAGATGGCGTTGAGGGATTCGCGCAGGCTGATGTTCTGCAGGAAGATATTGACCGGCTGCATGGCCACGGTGTTGGTCGCGACCACGTTGTAGCCGCAGATGTCGGTCAGCAGCTCGGCAATGGCCCGGACATGGACATTGCGCAGCAAGAGGGAGTCGATGGTCGCGTCCAGGCCGGACAGGGGGGCCTTGGCCCGGTTCGCCAGCTGACCGAGAGCCGCTTCCACATCCTCCACGGGCTCGCCTTTGATGACGCGGACAATGGGACCGGAGTCTTCCAGCAGCGGCAGGGCTTCGGCCGAGAGAAAGCCCTGGCCCTTGGCCGTGGCAAAGGTCGGGCCGCCTTCGGGCGCGATCTTTTCCTTCATGCCGGCGCATCCGCAAAGGGTCAGCAGGGCCAGCAGGATCGGCAGCAGACGTCTCATAACAGGAACACCTCGTAGCTGGCGGCGTCCTTGCGCACGTTCGTGGCCGCGGCCTCAAAGCGCACGCTCTTGGCCGTGACCGATTTGATCAGGAATTCGTGCCGCAGACCTTTGTGGGTCACGGCCACGGAGTCGCCGGTTTTCATCACGGCCAGCTCGTCGTAGCCTTCGATGTGCATGATGATGCGTTCGACGTTGCCGGCGACGACTATGCCCATGACCGTGATCTGGTGAATGGCCTGTTCGTACTGGTGGGGGTTCAGGAAGGGGTCGCGGGTGTCCTCGGCCTTGGCCGGGAAAGCGCCGAGCACCAGGCCCAACATGAACAACACAATGATTTTTCGCATTCCGGTCCTCAGATCAGCAGATTGAAGGTTATGTTCACGAGGTTGTTGTCGGCTTTTTCCAGCTTCACGTCGTCGACCTTGATGGCGTCGGGCAGGTCGGTCAGGGATTCCAGCAGATGAAGAAAGCCGGGATACGGGCCGCTCAGTTCCAGCTGGTAGCGGGACCAGGACAGTTGCAGCATCTCGTCCAGGACCAGACCCGTGGGCTTCTGACTCAGGATGGACAGGCCGCTGTTGGCCACCAGGCCATTGATCGCGCTCAGCAGGCGGGTCACCTCCTGCGGTGTGCCGCTGCGCACCGTGCTGTTGGCCAACTGCGCGTCCAGTTCCTCTTTTTTCGTCTTGGCCGTATCCAGCTCGCCCCGGATCTGGACCATGGACACGACCTGGGCGTTGCCCAGTTCGCCGACGATCTTGTTCAGGTCGGCCACGGTTTTCTTGAACTGCTTTTCCTGCGGCTCGTAGATTTTCTTCATGTAGAAGAAGGTGCAGGCAATGATGATGGCGGCCAGGACGCCGAATTTTTCAAACTGGGTCAGCTTTTTCATCATGTACCTCTGGCGATGTTGACGGTCAGTTCAAACTGAAACCATTCCTCGGAAAGGGTTTGGCCTGCGTTGGCTTTGTCCCTGGTTGCGCCTTTGCCTCCGGTCGCGTTGCGCGGCTTGGCCTGAGCCTTGCCGACGGCTGCCTTTTTTGCTCCTCCGCCTGTTTCCGAAGCGATGCCGTCCAGCACGGCCGATTCGCACCAATGGCGCTCCTGCAGGCTTGCAGCGTACAGACCCGGCGCTTTGGGATTGAGGGCGCTGCCCTTGATCCGGAATTTGTTCGGACCGTCCTGGACAACGGACTCCAGGCTGACCTGGTCGGGAGCGGCCAGACCCATTTCCCGCAGGGCCAAAATCAGGCGGGTCAGATTTTTGTCCGCCGTGTTCTGCATGTAGTCGATGCGCTTCTGGGCCTGATCGATTTCGCCGTTGATCTTCTCCAGCTCCTTGCTCAGGCTTTCGTATCTGGCCATGGCCTCCTTGCGTTCCTTCAGGTCCTGCTGGTGCTTGACGATCTGGGCTTTGTAATCCTCTTCCTTGTAGCGCATGAAAAAATAGTGTCCGGCCAGGCTCAGAACCAGCAGGGCAGTGATGGCTACCGGCGCGAGATAGGCGCTGCGCCGGATCTGCACCGCCAGAGGGATGGTGTCGTCGATGCCGGCCTGACGTTCCCGGCCGCCGCGCAGTTCGCGCAGGGCCGCGCCGACCACGGTCCCGTACACGGCGTGGGTCGGGTCGCCCTTGGCGTCGGCCAGTCCGGCCGTGCGCGGCAGGTCCAGAGGTACGGCCCCGTGGGTGCAGAATTCGGCGATGAAATCGGAAACTTCCTTGTCGGCAGCGCCCAGTCCGGTCAGGACCAGTGGCTCGGGTTCCGGAACCTGCCGCACGGTGAAGCGCAGGGTGTCGACCAGATCCTGGGAGATCAGTTCGCCGCTGACATGGGCGACAATGGATTCCTGGCTGAGGCTCAGGGTGTTGATCTGCTGGGGAATGCCGCCGCTCAGCACGGCGAAATTGGAGTAGTCCTGGCCCACTTCCAGTACGGCCCTGGGCGTGTCGCGGCCATCCATGTGCAGGACGTAATAAAAGGACGCTTCGGGCGGATAGATGCGCACCAACCGGAATCCCGCGACCTTGAAGCGTTCTTTCAGGGCGCGGTAGACATTGCGTTCGATGGCCGCGACATTGACCGTGGTCTGGTCGTCATCGTCGTAGACCACTTCGCCGGGCTTGGCCTTGGCTTCGGCCTTGCGTTCGACCGCGATCAGGGCCGACGCGCCGGTGATGCCGGTGTACGGCTCGACTTCCCATTTGACGGCCTCGGCCAGCTGATGGGGCTTCATTCCCTTGATTTTGGCCCGGTCCATGAGCAGTTCAAAAGCCCTGGCCAGGGGGGAAACCAGAATGGCCGGGCCGCCGCCCACGCCCAGACGCTCAGCCAGAGCCTTGAGGGAGGCCACGTCCGGCAGGTCTTCCTTGGTGTCGGGCCGCTTCAGGGTGGCATAGTCGATGATTTCGAAGCTCCGGCCCCTCCCCCGGACCACGGCGGCGCGGATGTCGTCGCCGGCCATTTCCACGGCCAGAATGCGCCGGCCGGGCACGGGCAGGCGCAGACCGGGTCGTTTTTTCGGACTCGGGGTCGGTGTGTTCGTATTCTCGGGAGAGCCGGGACCCGCCCGCCACAGGCGCGGTAGCTTGGGAAAACGCATTATATCCTAATCCTTAACGGTATGGCATGAAGTGAAAACTTTGGTTGTTTGTCGCATTAAATGATGGCGGTGCACTTCAAAGCGGAAAAACCACCCCGCCCTTTGGGCACCCCTCCTTCGCAGGAGGGGAGTAAGAATGTTAAAAGCCTTTGTTGTTCCTCAAAATATTTGAAAAAAATGCCCCTGTAGAGACTTATGGCCGTTTATTTGTTTTCCAACTCTCCCCCTGCCAAGGGGGAGTACCCGAAGGGGGAGGGGGTTGCCTTTTTATTCCTCATCACGGCAATTCCACAAAATCATTCCTATCCACGGTCAGGGCTTCTTTGTGGGTGCTGCCGGGGGTGGTGGTGATGGGGAAGTTCAGGATCAGCCCGTCTTCGCCTGTGTCCGGTTCGCCGTTGTCGTTGTCGTCATCATTCCAGAAGACCAGGACGCGACCGCCGGTGGTGGCGTTGCTGTCGTGCAGGTTCGGGTAGGCAAAGACCGGCGGTTCCGTGGCGTTGCCTTGGACCCAGTTGCCGTCGATCACCGTGGCGTTGAAGAGATCCACGTCATCTACCGGGGCTGCGGTCGAGGCGAAGAAGCGGGCCTTGGTCGTGCTTTCGGCATTGAGAACCGTGAAGGTCTGGAGCTGAAAATACCCCCGCCGCCACTGGTTGCCGGAGAGTACGACGTGGCGGTTGTCGGCGTTGACCGGGAGGGTCAGGTCGTAGGCCGTGACATCAAAGGCCTCGACCAGATTTGTCGGATGGGTACCGTTGTTGGCACCGAAATCAAATCGGCCGTCAACGCCTTTGGACAAGATCAGCAGGGCGTCGTTCGCGTCGTCCTTGAAAAAGAGGAACTCCCGGCCCCAGGGGTCGCGCAGGACGTTGTCCGCGCCGGTCCCGTGTGGCGCGCCGATGTACGAGTGCCGCCAGCCCAGGCCGAAGCGGGTCGCGTTCAGATCGTTGTCGGCCCGGCCCGGTCTGTCCGTCCACAGGCCGCGCGGCTGGCCCGTGGTGTAGGAGTCCGAACCATCCAGACTGTCCCAGGCGCTGCCTTCCCACTGAAAGAGTCTGGGCCAGTCGGCCATGTCGCCGGTGTAGCCGGAGTTGAAGCCCATGGGACCGTCGCCGATCAGGGCCTGGCGGATGCGATGGAGCAGGGTTTCGGTCTCGCTGGTCTTGCGGGCGTCCTCGGCGTCAAAGATGCCCTGCCAGTCCCGCGAGGACAGTTTCATGACGATGTTGTCCTTGTTTTTGGGATGGTCGGGGTTGTAGGCGCGGCCCATGGTGTTGTTGGTTACGGTGTTCCAGGACGAATGGCCGTGCCCGGCCTGTCCGCCCTTGTTGGGGTAATGGCCATCGCGGTCCGCGCCTTCGGATACGATCCAGAAAAGGGTGTGGCCGGGATTGTCCGTGTCCTCGGTGATGAAGAAGCGCAAGGCCCGGTCCCAGCCGTCGGCCAGGCGGTCGGCGGTCTGCAGGAGACGGAAGCTTTCCTTGTCGTCGTAATGTTCGCCCAGCTCGCCGGTGGTCGGATTGTAGTCACCATCTTCCCAGGTTTCGTAGGTGCCGAGCCAGCGGGGTTTGAGATTGGCGTACATGCCTTCATCCGTGGCCCAGTGGTCGGAATCGGCGGGTT
>CAZYZA010000152.1:0-5125 GCA_964651415.1 uncultured Desulfovibrionaceae bacterium | reverse complement strand
GGCTGGGAACAAGTAACGCCGGATGCCGCCGACCTTCCCTACAAAGGGGATACCGTCATCGGCAACGATGTCTGGATCGGCTATGACGCCCTTGTCATGCCCGGCGTGCGGATCGGCAATGGCGCCATCGTGTCCTCCCGGTCCGTCGTTGTGCAGGATGTCCCGGCGTATGCCATTGTCGGCGGCAACCCGGCCAAACCGATCAGACAGCGCTTCGACGCCAGCACCGTGGCCCGGCTGGAGGCGCTGGCATGGTGGGATTGGCCGATAGAGAAAATCACCGCGCTTCTTGAGTTCATCGTTTCCGGCAACGTCGATGCGCTCTGCAAGGCCGCATCAACGTTTGACCAGCAGGCCAATACGGCCGCTTCGCGCTGACACATTCGCGTGTGGCCGCAAGCGCCAACTGCCATAAGAACCATTTGAAGAATACTACGACGGGAGATGAATCCGAAACCAATTTCATGAGGGACACAGTAAGAAAGTGGTCGGCTTTTCCCTTGAGAACGGCAACAAGTACTATGGCAAGATCGACGGCACGCGCTTTTCATCGGCAGCCGCGTTTCGTACGAAGGCGGCAAAGGGCTGATGAACGTCAGCGGGACGCCGGCGAAGAAGTATGACCGCATACGATGGCAACACAGCTGACATGGAGAAATGGACTTGAACGAGTTCCTTGAGCGACTTCGGAATCTGATCCGAGCCGGTGATGTTCTCATATCAGAACACGGATACGACGAGTTGTCTGAAGACGGGCTGACGGTGAGGGAAATACTCAGTGGCATCCAGACCGCCATTATTGTCGAGGAATACCCGAACTTTGAAAAGGGGCCTTGCGCCCTCCTGCTCCAAAAAGATCGAACAGGCGCACCCGTCCATGTTGTGTTCGGCATTCCAAAAGGCCATGATAGACCCGTGGTCATGGTTACGGCCTATCGCCCTGATCCAGGGCGGTGGGATCAAACATACACGAGGAGACGGCAACGATGAAACATCGAAAGAAGTCAAAATACGTGCACGAAGGTCAGTATATGGCGGAGGTCGAAGTCGTCCTGGTCGAGGATGATGCCGGTTGGTCCCCGTATCTCAGCGTTGAGGACGCCTGCAAACTGGACAATGTCAGGGATGCCCTTCGCCAGGGAGACCTGGAGGCGGCGGCGAAGTACGGAAGAATCTACGAACTCCGCCCCGTTGCACACCAATAATGAGAATATTCAACATCAAAGAAAACGGAAAATTCGAGGATCTGATCCAGACAGATCTCGAAAAAGAACCGGCAGAAATCCGCAGCCAGATCTTGAATCTTGAACAGGAGTTTCGAATCTATGACGCCCTTGTCATGCCCGGCGTGCGGATCGGCAATGGCGCCATCGTGTCCTCCCGGTCCGTCGTTGTGCAGGATGTCCCGGCGTATGCCATTGTCGGCGGCAACCCGGCCAAACCGATCAGACAGCGCTTCGACGCCAGCACCGTGGCCCGGCTGGAGGCGCTGGCATGGTGGGATTGGCCGATAGAGAAAATCACCGCGCTTCTTGAGTTCATCGTTTCCGGCAACGTCGATGCGCTCTGCAAGGCCGCATCAACGTTTGACCAGCAGGCCAATACGGCCGCTTCGCGCTGACACATTCGCGTGTGGCCGCAAGCGCCAACTGCTGACCGCGCCCACTTCACCTTTTCCTTCCTGCAGTACGCGGCCCACGTCCTGCCTGCGCGATCACTTGCCCGGCCCGCCGCGCGAAAGGGTGGAGCGTCCGGCACGGATAGCAGGCCGCCCCAGCCCGCATGGTCCGCACCACGCGCGAACACGACCTGGAAACTGCGTCCAGGCCGTGACCTGCGCACGGGCCATCAGCGCCGTCCCTTGCCCACGCCTGTGGGGATGAACCGGCCGACATCGACGAGTTGGAGGCCAAGAAGGAAATACCGCACAACTCGTCAGCAACCTTGTCACGAAAGAATTCATAACGGACCGGGTTAACAATTCACATCCGCCAAACTCCCTGTTATCCACTCCCGCAGTTTAACGGACGAGCAGTCGCCTTTTCCAAATTCAAACGGCCTGCTGACGCCGGCCTTCGCTTCAACCTCAACACATCCTCATCTCATGTTCATACCAGTCAACGAAAAAATCACCGCCCGCACCATTCCTTACTGCACCGCAGTTCTTGTCCTGATCAACCTGTTCGTCTTTATCGCCTTTCAACAGAAGGACGACCTCTACATCCGCAAAGCCTACGAATATTACTTCAAGTCCGGATTGGCCGAGATTGAATATCAGGCGTACCAGCGCCATACAGGACAAAATACGTCCACGGACATCTCCTCCCCCCAAGGAATGCTGAAGGTCATGGACATGCAGCGCGACCAGGAATTTGCCTGGAAGCTTTGGCAGGGCGAAATCATAACGAACGCCCATCCTAATCACGAACAATGGCAAAGCACCCGCCAGGAATTTCAGCACCTCAAGAACAAAAGCATCGCGTCATCGTGGGGATTCGTTCCCGCCGAACCTCAGGCCCGTTCGCTGCTTGCGTATATGTTCCTGCACGGAGGCTGGATGCATCTGCTGGGCAACATGGTCTTTTTATGGCTGTCGGGCTGTCTGCTTGAACAGGCCAGGGGGAAAATCGCGGTCCTGGCCATCTATCTGCTCGGAGGGTGCGCTGCGGCAGGGGTATTCTGGGGGCTCAACACGCAGGGGCTGATCGCCCTGGTGGGAGCTTCGGGGTCGATTTCGGCCCTCATGGGCGCGTTGACGGTGGTTTACGGCATGCGCAAGATCAAAGTCTTCCTCGCGCTGGGCTTCTATTTCAACTATTTCCGCATGCCGGCCATTGCTCTCCTCCCCTTTTGGATCGGCAATGAACTCTATCAGAACATCCAGCACGGCGAATCGAGCAATGTGGCCTACATGGCGCATTTCGGAGGCCTGCTCGGAGGGGCGCTTCTTGGGTTGGCCGCGAAAACACTCAGACCCGAGATACCCACGCCCAGCGACGACACACCGGCAGCGGACCCGGCCGAAGAGCTGCTGCAATCGGCCATTCAGCACATGAGACAGCTGGAATTCGGAGCAGCCCGGGAGCTGCTCCAAGAGGCGATCCGGATTTCACCCCATCACCTGCATGCCTACCGGCAACTTCATATTCTTGAAAAATCCGTCGGCAACCCTGAAAAAATCCGTCATTCGGGAGGCATGTTGCTGCGCATGCTGGCCGGTCGGAACGAATACAACGAAGCGGTCAGCATCTACGAAGACCTGCGTTCGCAAGAAGTGATTCTTGACGACCCCGAAGTCCTGAGCACGTTGTTTCCCGCCCTCATGGCCGCGTCCAGACTGGATCTGGCGGAGGAAATCGCCACCAAAATGGCGCGGGAACATCTGAATCATCCGGCCTTGCCGACCATGCTCATCCAGCTCGGGCACAAACTCGACCAGGCCGGACATCACGCCAAGGCGTTGCAATGTAAGCGTTTCCTGATCACACGTTTGCCCCATGCGGAAGAAAGCACCCATGCGCGGCAGGCCCTGGAAGCCATGACCGCCCGGCAAACCGTTTGAACTCAGGCGAAACAGAGCTTCAGATAATTTTCAACGCGCTCCTGAATGGGATGACCGGGATAGCGTTGCTGCAAGAGGTGCAAAAGTTTCCTGGCCTTTTCCGGTTGGGTCAGCCGCTCGTTGAAAATAAGGGCGGCTCTGAAATACATTTCCGGCAACGACTCGTGTCCGTTGTGACGCTTGATCATGGAGTCGTAGAGCAACAGCGCTTCCCGGGTATATCCGCGCTCCTCAAGGGCCTCTCCGAGTTGGACGACGATCTCCGGACCCGGCATGTATCCCCCGTCAAGTTCCAGACATTCCTGGTAAATCCGAGCCGCCTCCTGCCCTTTGTCCTCCTGCAGCAACCGACGCAGATAATAGGACGAAAAGGCCAGCATGTCCGCGTGCAACTCTCGCAGCTTGAGCAATCCGTAATACTTTCCGGCCAAAGCGACGTCAGCCAATTCACCGACATTGGCCTTGCCGCGCAAAATGGACAAGGCCTCATCCAACTTGCCTTCCTGAATCAGCAGTTCGATGCGCAATAAATCCGGGGAAATGGCCGGAGTCGCTTCACTGGAATCCGAGGTAACATCCTCAAAATCCTGATAAGACACCTCATAGCCGATTTCATTGTGATACTGTAGCAAAACGTAGCCCATGAGATGATACATGACGAACATGTAGTATTGCTGTGCGAAAAAAAAGACCAGGGGGTACGCTTTTTCCGGAACAATCGGCAGCAAATAGCTCTGGGCAACGGCCGGCGCGGCAAAGACCAGGATGAGAAAAAAATACATTCCCAGATATCCGGCGCCAATGCGCCACGCCAATCCCACAAACGCCACGGGATTGAGCGCCTGGACGATCGAACCCGTGGCGACCTGCAGGATGATGATGGACGGAAAAAAGAAAAGCACGAACACGATGTACGGCAACAGCACACCCGGCGTGTTCGTAACGGACAGCAGCAGAAAACCGGCGGCAATAAGCACGATGATAATCAGGGTCTGCTGAAAGACCTGGCCGAAATTCGTCGTCAGAACTTCTATGTCGACCTTGGGAGGGACCAGCTTCCCCCGGCCGGTGGCTTTGAGAATTTCAAAGGCGTACTTTAAGGATAAGGCCCAGCACAAAAAACTGATCAACCACCCGACCATTGGCAACTGCCCCACAAACTGGACAACCAGGGACAGCACGATCAGAAATGACAACGGCCCTGAATAGAGGGGATAAACAAAAAATCGATGCAGACGCTGCCAGAAAGGAGGGATAAGCCCTGCAACGCCGACCCAGTCCGCCTCGACATTACATTTGGGACAAAAATGCTTGATTTCCTTGCCGAGGACTCCAGCCGCTCTTTTCGAAACGCAACTGCCACAGTAGGCGCTATCGCATTTGGGACATATCCATTGTGCAGAAACAGTGGGGTGAGTGATACAGGTGTCGGTCATTGCGCAATCCCGGTCTATGGTTGACAAAATATGACAACATTCCTCCAAAAAAAGTCACCTTTGCCAGACTCCCGAGGATGCCACCAACGACATATCCATGAAACATCCTGATTTCATGGCACATCGT
>CAZYZA010000151.1:0-5174 GCA_964651415.1 uncultured Desulfovibrionaceae bacterium | reverse complement strand
GCCTCGCCATGCTCCTCGCCCTGACCTTTCCGGCAGGGGCAAGCCTCTGGGGAACGCATGTTTCAAACTCTGATCTTTCGGGTACTAGGCTTGTTGGAAACGGCCTGACCTCCACGGGTGGAGACTGGACTAGCGTATCCATCAACTGGAACATCTCGCAACTCGCCAACGGAAATTGGCAATATGTATACGATTTTAATGGCGATACGAAAGCCGTATCCCACTTCATCCTTGAAATTACCCAGCTCAGTCATCCCGATACTTTCAATATATATGAGGGCACCACGACTGGAACGATTTCTGGTCCAGACACGTGGTCAAATAGTGGAACCGGACAACCCAATCCCGGTACATTCAACTCATTCTGGGGAATCAAATTCGATTTTGGAGTCTCAAACTCCGTTTATACGCTCGTAACGGACAGGGCTCCCGTATGGGGTGTTTTCTACGCCAAGGGCGCACAAGACGGCGTCTGGAGCAACGCTTTGAACTTTTCTGACTACAAGACCAACGTAAATCTAACCGCCAATGACTTCATCGTACGCCCCAATGGCGCACCGGTCCCCGTGCCCGGAGCCTTGCTTCTTCTGGGGTCCGGACTGGTTGCCGTACTCGGGCTGAGATCCCGGCAAAACCGCTGAAGCAAGGGCCGCGCACGCGGCCCTTGGCTTTTACTGCCCGCGCCACTACGCCCCCACCCACCGTTTTCACCTCCTACATCCCCTGCCTCCCTTTCCATAGCCTCTTTGCCGCCTTGCCCTGATTCCGTCCTGCGGCTACCGTGACGCTCTCAACCAAGGATCGTCATGACCACATTCCTGCTCCATCTCTCCAACCGCCTGGAAACCCTGGCCGAAGTGCTGTCCAGGGTGGTGGCTGCGCCGCGCGACCCCATGGAGCCGGAAACCATCCTGATCCAGTCCGGCGGCATGCAGCGCTGGGTGTCCATGCAACTGGCCCAAAAACACGGCATCTGCGCCAACGCGACCTTTCCTTTTCCCGTGGCCTTTGCCTACAGCCTGTGCCGGACCCTTTTGCCGGACCTGCCGCGCGACTACCCCCTCAGCAAGGAACGCATGCTCTGGAGCATTGTCCGCCTGCTGCCCGGACTGCTGCACGAGTCGGAATTCGCGTCCCTGCGCCGCTACGTCGCCGAGGACACGGGGCTCAAGCTGGTCCAGCTGGCCGAACGCATTGCCTATCATTTTGACCAGTATCTCATTTTCCGCCCGACCTGGGCCGCGCAGTGGCAAAACAACATGCCCAGCGGCGATTTCCGCCTTCCCGGACATCTGGCCACCGAGGCCTGGCAGGCCCGGCTGTGGCGCGAACTGGTCCGGGACATGGGCGATCAGCACCGCGCCGCCCTGCTGGAACGGGCCATCGCGACCCTGAACAGGGCCGCCACCCCGCGCGGCCTGCCCTCCCGGCTCTGCGTCTTCGGCATTCCGACCCTGCCGCCGATTTATCTGGATCTCCTGAACGCCCTGGCCCGGCACAGCCAGGTGCACGTCTTTCTGCTCAGTCCCTGCCGCCAGTACTGGGGAGATCTGAGCAGCCACCGGGAGCGCCGGCGGCTCTACCGATCCGGAAGCCTGGAAGGGAAAGAACGGCCCGAAGACACCACCCCCCTGGCCGGACTTGGCGCCGTGGGTCGGGACTTCCTGGAACTCCTCTGGGAACGGGACGTGCTGGAAACGCGGATTCATGAGGAACCGGACAGTCCGACCATGCTCGGCCGTCTGCAGCTCGATCTGCTGGACCTGAATCTGGACGGGGACAAATGCGACTTCACGGACCAGTCCATCCAGGTCCATTGCTGCCACAGCCCATGGCGCGAAATGGAGGTCCTGAAGGATCTGATCCTCGACCTGCTGTCCGCCGACCCGACCCTCACCCCCCAGGACATCCTGGTCATGAACCCGGACATCGAGACCTACGCCCCGGTGATCCAGGCCGTGTTCGGCGCGGCTCCGGGAGAGGGCATCCCCTTTTCCATTTCCGACCGCAAACCGACCAGGGCCGCTGAGATCATCCCTCTATTTCTGGAGTTGCTCGAATTCGGCCTGCACCGCTTCGAAGCGTCCCGCGTCTGCCGCCTGCTGGAGGCCCCGCCCATCCGTCAGCGTCTGGATCTGGACGCGGCCCAGACCGAACGGGTGCTGGAATGGATCAGCCAATCCGGCGTGCGCTGGGGTCTGGACAGGGATTTTCGCCGGGAAACGGGCCTGGGCGACCACGGGCAGAACACCTGGGCCAGCGGTCTGGGCCGACTGTTTCTGGGCTACATGACCGGACAGTCCGAGCCGGTCGAGGGCATCGCCCCCCTGGCCCTGACCAGCGCGGCCGAACAGGAACTGCTCGGCCGGATCGCCCTCTGGATCGACACCCTGGGACAACTCCGGCGCACGCTGGGTGCGGCCCGCACGGCCACGGACTGGTCCGGCTGCCTGCTCTGGACCCTCGACACCTTTTTCCCCCAGGACCGGCTCGTGGCCGACCACCTGCTCCTCATCCGCCGGACCATCGGCGACCTGACCCGCGACATGGGCAATTTTGAGGCCGACCTGCGGACCATGCTCTACCTGCTGGGTCGGCGTCTGGATGAAACCGGGGTGGAATCGGGCTTTCTGGCCTCGGGCCTGACCTTTTGCGGCCTGCGGCCCATGCGTTCCATTCCCTTTCGGGTCATCTGCCTGACCGGCCTGACCAGCACGGCTTTCCCGCGCCAGGACATCACGCCCGGTTTTGACCTCATGGCGGCCCGACCCCGACCCGGCGACAGATCCCTGCGCGAGGACGACCGCTATCTGTTCCTGGAAAGCATCATTTCGGCCAGAGACGCCCTGATCCTGACCTACCCCGGCCTGTCCCAGACGGACAACGCCGAAGCCCCGCCCTCGGTCCTGGTGGCCGAACTGCTCGACTTTCTGGACCAGAGATACGCGCACGAAGGAGCCACGCCGTCCGAAACCCTGGTTTTCCGCCACAAGCTGCAGGCCTTTCACCCGGACTACTTCACGCCCGGCTCCTCTCTCTTCTCCTACTCCTGCCAGAACCGGGACGCGGCCCGGGCTCTTTTCCGGGAACCGGAGCCACGACTGTTCTTCCCCCCGGCCGCGCCTGCCGAGGCATCAAACCTCCCGGCCGCCACGGATATCGACGTCAACGACCTGATCCGTTTCCTGAGCCATCCCTGCCGCTACCTGCTGCGCTCCCGCCACATTGATCCCGCTGTCGGGGAAGCCGGGTTCCCGGACGAGGAGCCCCTGGCCGCGCCCTCGGGGCTTGATCTCTACGGACCGGTGCAGACCCTGCTGGAAACAGCCCTGGACCAGCCGGACGCGGGCCTGGGCGAACGGCTCCTGGCCTGGCAGATCCTGCCCCCCGGACAGGCCGGAACCGACGCGGCCCGCACCCTTTGCCTGCAGGTCCGCACCCTGGCCGAACAAATCCGACAATTCACCCGTGGCGTCCTCCCGACCCGGCGGACTCTTGATCTATCTCTTGGCCCGCTGCGCCTGAGCGGAGACATCCTGCTCTACGACCATCATCTCGTGACCTGCCGACCGGCCAAGATCAAAAGCAGCGACATGCTGCGGCTCTGGGTATCGCACCTGGCCCTGCTGGCCGCCGGTCACGCGGTAGAGTCCGTGCACATCGGCCGGGACGGACTCTTCACGGCCCCGGCTCCACAAGACCCCACCGAACAGCTTGCCCGCCTGCTTGATCTGTACCTGCGCGGCAAAGAGCGCCCCCTGCCCTTTTTTCCGCGCGCCTCCCTGGCCTTTGCCCGGGCCCGGTTTACCGGCCGCACGCCCAAGGAACGGCCCCAGGCCCTGGCGGCGGCCCTGGCCCAGTGGGAGGGCGGGTTCAACATCAGCCCGGAAAAGGACGACCCCTGCCTGGCTTTTCTCTATCGCGACACAGAACCGGATTGGGAGGACTTCGCCCAGGTGGCCGAAGACGTGTACCGCCCCATTTTGGGAGAAAACCCGTGAAACAGCCCCTGAATCTGGTCACCGCCCCCCTGGACCGCCTGACCCTGATCGAGGCCAGCGCCGGCACGGGCAAAACCTACACCCTGACCGCCCTCTTTGTCCGCCTCCTGCTGGAAAAAGAGCTGACCGTGGACCAGATCCTGGTCGTGACCTTTACCGATGCGGCCACCGAGGAACTGCGCGGCCGCATCCGCACCCGGCTGGGAGACACGGCCGAGGTGCTGCGCGAAACCCGCCAGGCCAAGGATGATTTTGAAACCGGTCTGCTGACCCGGTTAGGGGCGAGCGCTCTGTCGGACATGGCCGTGCGCCTGGAGCAGGCCGTGCGCAATTTCGATCTGGCCCAGATTTTCACCATCCACGGCTTTTGCCAGCGCATGCTCGGCAAGAACGGGTTCGAGTGCCAGGCCCTGTTCGACACGGAACTGGTTCCGGATCTGACGGACCTGCGCCGCCAGGTCTGCGTTGACTTCTGGCGTCGCCACATCCTGCCCCTGGACGGTCTGACCGGCCGGACCGTGCGCGAACAACTGACTCCGGACCACCTGATGGAGCTGGCCGGACTGCCCTTTCTGGCCCAGCCCATCCGCCTTGAGCCGGACACCGCCCCGCCCGATCCCGGCCCCCTGGACCAATCCATCCGGGCGGCCTGTCAGCAGCTGTGCCGCCAATGGGCGCAGACGGAAGACGAGGTCCGGCGGCTTTTCCTGGACCGCCTGCCCACGCTGAACAAGCGAAAATTCTCCTCGGAAAAACTGGACAGACGGCTGGGCGCGGTGCGGGAGTTCATCCATGATCCCGGCCTGGACGTGCCCGATCTGGTGCTGGAAATGACCACGGGGTACGTCGCGACCATGCCCACGGCCAAAACCCCGCCGCCGGACCACCCCCTGTTCACGGCCCTGGACCGCATCGTGGCCGACATGACCGCGCTGGCGGGGATCCTGACCCTGTTCACCACCAGCCTGCGCCGCCGCTTTCTGCAGGAAGTGACGGCATCCATGGACGAACGCAAACAGCTGCGCGGGGTACAGGGCTTTGACGATCTGCTGCGCAACATGCACCGCGCCCTGGCCAGCCCGGATCTGGTCGCGGCGGCCAGGGCCCAGTACCGGGCGGCCCTCATCGACGAGTTCCAGGACACCGACGGCCTGCAGTACGACATCTTCCGCA
>CAZYZA010000150.1:0-5368 GCA_964651415.1 uncultured Desulfovibrionaceae bacterium | reverse complement strand
CGGATTGCCGGAGGCGAGGGGGTATGTGGTAAATGGTTGGTGAAAAATAGCACGATTTTGATATTGATAACAAAAGATGAAGCGGATACTGTGAAAAAGTAGTTGAGACGAAGATTGATAGGTTCAGAATGTTACGATGTGGGTATAGCTGGCTGAGACTGATTTTCAGGCGGGCCATGCGCAACCTTTTCCCGTCATCAACGACACTGACTTGATCTGGATTCCGGCAGTGCGTTTGCGCGATGCATGAACATCCGCGAACCGGCCGCATGTGCTCGGAAATTCTTTGAATTCGATCAGCAACAAGGTTGGGCATGAAATTTTTTCACGGTAGGATCCTTTTTTTGTCGTTGATCATGGCTCTGGCACTGCATTCCGTTGCCCTTGCGGCTGCGGACCAGCTTGGTTCGGCCATTGAGGCCGGCGGGGCGATGGTGCGTCAGGGGCAGGAATCGCAGCAGCGCATCGACGCCATGGACGACGAGACCACGCGCCTGGCGCACGAGTATCGGAACATTGTCCGCGATCTGGAGAACATGGCCGTCTACAACGACAATCTGGAGGCCATGATCCGTTCGCAGGAGGCTGAGGCCGATTCCCTGCGCCGGCAGGTTGAGGACATCAAGGTCACCCAGCGGGAGATCGTGCCGCTGATGCTGCGCATGGTCGACAGCCTGGAGGCCTTTGTCGCCGTCGACATGCCGTTTCTTACGGCTGAGCGCACGGCGCGGGTCGAAGGTCTGCGCAATCTGCTGCAGCGGGCCGATGTCGAGGTGCCGGAAAAGTACCGCCAGGTCATGCTCGCCTATCAGACCGAGGCGGATTACGGGCGGACCATCGAGGCTTATCAGGGCGAGCTTGAGGCCGACGGACACGAACGCAGTGTCGAATTTTTGCGCATCGGTCGCCTGGTTCTGGCCTACCAGACCCTGGATCGCCGGGAGAGCGGTTACTGGGATCGGCGTCAGGCCGCCTGGATCAGCCTTGACGCCAAGCATCATCAGGCCATCCGGCAGGGGTTGCGCATTGCCGCAAGGCAGGCCGCGCCGGAACTGGTGCGGATTCCGGTCACGGTGTCGCCGCCTGTGCCGCCAAGCCCACCCGTGTCCGCAAGCGCCGCGTCCGAGGTGCAGCCATGAAATGGTGCGCCATGTTTCTTTGTGTCGCGTTTTGCGGTCTGGCATGGAGCGGTCCTGTGTCGGCGGACCCCGGGGCCTTGCTGCAGCAGATCCGCCAACGGGCCGCGCAGGAGGAGCAGATCAACCGCCAGCGCGAACAGGAATTCCGGACCAATCTGGATAGTGCCAGACTCAAACTGCAGGAGGCCAAGGCCGCCATGGAGACCGAGCAGGCCCGGCAGGAGCGCCTGCTCAGCGCCTTTGACGCCAATGAGGCCGTGCTGACCGGACTGGAAGAGGCCTTGCGGACCGAGCAGGGCGGGCTGGGCGAGATGTTCGGCACGGTGCGGCAAAGCGCGGGCGATTTTCATGCCCAATTTCTTGGTTCGCTGGCCATGGTCGATAAACCCGAGTCCCTGGAATTCCTGGGCAGCCTGAGCAACAGCCGCAGCCTGCCGAGCATGGCCGAGCTGGAGGAAATGTGGCTCGTCGTGCTGGGGGAGATGGTCGGGTCCGGCCGGGTCGATCATGTCTCCGCCGAAGTGGTTCTGCCCGACGGGACCAAGGTGGTCAAAGACGTGCTGCGGGTCGGAGCCTTCAATGCCGTGGCCGACGGCCGGTATCTGGCCTATGTGGAAGGCCGTGCGCAGTTTCTGGAGTTGCCGCGCCAGCCCAGGGGCGCCCATCTTGAGCTGGCGGCCGCCCTGGAAGGGGCTGCTCCCGGAGAGACGGGCTTTTTCTCCCTTGACCCGTCGCGTGGGGCCATCCTGGCCCATCTGGTCCAGACGCCGACCCTGGTCGAGCGCGTGCAGCAGGGCAAAGAAATCGGCCTGATCATCCTTGGTCTCGGTGTCTTCGGGCTGCTGCTCTTCGCGACCCGCTTCACGATTCTCATGGTCGTGGAGCACCGGGTCAGGCGTCAGCTCGGCTCACCCACGCCGCTGGCCGACAATCCCCTGGGTCGGGTCATGACCCTCTGCGCCCAAAGCGGCCCGGCTGATCCGGAAACCATGGAAATCCGCCTCGAAGAAGCGGTGCTGAAAGAAATCCCCCGTCTGGAGCGCGGTCTGCGGACCATCAAGATCCTGGCGGCCGTGGCTCCGCTCCTGGGCCTGCTGGGCACGGTGGTCGGCATGATCGAGACCTTTCAGGCCATCACCCTGTTCGGCACCGGCGATCCCCAGCTCATGGCCGGCGGTATTTCCCAGGCCCTGGTGACCACGGCCCTGGGCCTGACCGTGGCCATTCCCATGCTCTTTCTGCACAACCTGGCCGCAGCCAAGAGCCGCAGTCTGATCAATATCCTGGAAGAGCAGGGGGCCGGGCTGTTGGCCGAAAACATCCTGCGTTCACGCGGAGTGCCGGCTCATGGGTGACATCCATGATCTGGCCCGTTTTTTCGAAGCCGGCGGCCCGGTGCTCTGGGGTATCCTGGTGGTCGCCATTGCCCTGTGGACCCTGATTCTGGAGCGCTTTTGGTATCAACTGGCTGTTTTTCCCGGTGATCTGGAACGGATCCGCCTCAGACGGGCCGGTCGGCCCCGCGCAGAGTGCCGCATTGCCGCCATGGTGCTGCGCAAGGATGTTTCCGAGCTGGCGCTTGGCCTGAATCGCTCGCTGACCGCCATCCGCACCCTGGTCGCGGCCTGTCCGCTGCTCGGTCTGCTGGGGACGGTGGTCGGCATGATCCACGTCTTCGATGTCATCGGCTTCAGCGGCACGGGCAACCCCCGGGCCATGGCCGCCGGGGTGTCCATGGCCACCATCCCGACCATGGCCGGGCTGGTGGTCGCCCTGTCCGGAGTCATCTTCAGTTTCCGGCTGCAGCGCGGCAGCGAGGTGCGCCTGCGCGAGGCCGAGGGCCTGTTGATGCAGGACATGTTCGGCCGTGACCGGCCGGAGGGCGCCAGCCCGTGTTCCGCCAACCGCAAGCCATTCAAGGTGTAGATCATGCGACGCAGACGCCGAATTCAGGACGAGGAAAGCGCCCAGATCGATCTGACCTCGATGATGGACGTGGTCTTCATCATGCTCATTTTTTTCATTGTGACCACGTCCTTTGTCAAAGAGGCGGGGATCGAGGTCAACCGACCCACGGCCAGCAGCGCCGAACGGCAGGAACGCGGCAACATCATGATCGCCGTGTCCGAGTCCGGCGCGGTCTGGATTGACGGCCGCCACATCGACCTCCGGGCCGTGCGGGCCAATGTCGAACGTCTGCGGGCCGAAAATCCCGAAGGTTCTGTGCTCATTCAGGCCGACGAGGCCGCGCGGACCGGCATTCTGGTCCAGGTCATGGATCAGGTCCGGCTGGCCGGGGTCCACAACGTGGCCATTGCCGCCAACAAACCATGACCACCTGCCTGCGCCTGTGCTTTTGCCTCTTGTTCGGCACAGTGGCGGCCGTTCTGCTTTTTGTGCTGATGAACGCCTTGATCAGCCGGGGCCAGGTCGGCATTGCCGACCAGCGCCGCACGCCTGTGCCGCAGTTCATCCGCATGGACGAGGTGCAGGAGGCCATCCCGCGCCGCGAACGGGAAAAACCCCGCCCGCCGGAAAAGGTCACGCCCATTCCCCGGCTGGAGGCCGAGCCTGTGCCCCAGACCTCCCGGCCGCAGTTGCCATCGGTCGATCTGACCATGCCCGCCCTGCGTCCGGATCTGGCTCTGGTCGGCCTGCCGGTGGCCATGGCGCCGGCGCCGGTGCAGCCGGTTGCCGACGCGGCCGCCCCGATCGGCCCGGCCGTCTACACCCAGTCGCTGACCCCGGTCTATCAGGTTCCGCCGCAATATCCGATCCGCGCCAGACGCCAGAACATTTCCGGATGGGTCCGGCTGGAATTCATCGTCCGGCCGGACGGTTCGGTCAGTGACATCCGGGTCGTGGAGGCCGAGCCCAAAACCGGGATCTTTGATCAGGAGGCGACGCGGGCCCTGGCCAAGTGGCGCTTTCAGCCCCAGGTCGAAAGCGGCGCGCCCGTGCCGGCCATCGCAACCATCACCATTGTTTTTGATCTGAGGGGATGAGCATGCGGGAAAATGTGTCATATTCACGGTCCTGCTCCAAACGCCCAGGAGCCATGGTCTGCGGTCTGCCGGTCCGGGCAGCCCGGTCAATGCTCATAGTGCTCTTTTTTGTGCTGTCCTCTCCCTGTGTTGCCCTGTCCCAGGGCGACCAGAAGGGGCTGAGCGCGGCCGACCACCAGCAGCTGAGCGCTGCCCAGGCCCTGCTGCAGGGGGAAAAATGGGATGAAGCCGACAGGCTGCTGGAAAAGGTGACCGGCCAGCCGACCGCCACGCCGCTGGCCCGGGCCCTGGCCTGGCAGATGCGCGGTTTTTTGTACCATTCCACCAACAAGGTGGACAAAGCCTACCAGGCCTATGAGCAGGCCCTGGCCCTTGATGTCCTGGATCAGGAGGCCCGTTCGCAGCTGCTGTCCAACACGGCCCAGCTCTTGTCCCTGCTCGGTCGGCACAAGGAGGCCGCCGGACGCGTGAATCAGTGGCTTGGCCAGGCCGGGCCGCTGACAGCGGACGACCGGGTCCGGGCCGCTTCGGTTTTTTTTGAAGCCGGTCGGTACGCGGATGCGGCGACACAGCTGAAAACAGCCATAAGGAGTACGGCCGGCCCCAAGGACGAATGGTCCGAGATGCTCCTGGCCGCGCTGCACCAAGGTCGGCAGTTCGCCGAACTGACGCAGTGGCTGCCGCAGCGCATTGCCAAACAGCCCGGAGACAAGCGCCTCTGGCAGCATCTGGCCCTGGCCCATCAACAGCTCAAAGAAGATCGTCAGGCCGCGGCCGTGCTCCTGGCCGGATACGAAAGCAGGGTCTTTGACCGGCCGGAGGAAATTGTCCTGGTGGTGCAGGCCCTGCGCCGGGCCGATTCGCCATTGCTCGGAGCTAGGGTGCTGGAGGAGGCGTTGCGGACAGGACGTCTGGCGGCCGAACTCGGGCATCTGGACCTTCTGGCCGAAACCTGGCTGCAGGCGAGGGAAATGCGGCAGGCTGCCTCGGCCCTGACGCGCCGGGCAGAACTTGGCGACTCGTGCGCGCTGCGCCTGCGCATTGGCCGGCTCTACCTGCATGTCGGGGATTGGCCGGCCGCTCAGGATCATCTGGAGCGCGCGGCTCAGGGCGGTTGCGCTCATACCCGGCCCGAGTCCCTGCTGCTCCTGGGCCAGATCCATTACCAGACCGGACAACTGCAAAAGGCCCGGCAGGCATTCCTGCTGGCCCGGGATATTCCGG
>CAZYZA010000149.1:0-5475 GCA_964651415.1 uncultured Desulfovibrionaceae bacterium | reverse complement strand
GGTCATATTCCGTTACCTGTCCCAAACAATGGACATTGATCGAGGTGTGGTGCAAAATTTGGTTCAGGAAATCATTCCCCCAAAAAAGGAGGGACTTGTCATGACTATAGCGGAACAATGGAAGCAGGAAGGTCGCATGGAAGGTCGCAAGGAAGGCCGCTTGGAAGGCCGTATGGAAGGCGAAGCCACGGGCCGCAACGCCATCTTAAGCCGTCAACTCGCCAAGCGATTCGGCCTGAATACCCTCGACATCCGTATGCAGGAACGCTTGCGCACTGCATCGCCGGAACAACTCGACCGCTGGGCGGAACGGATTCTGGATGCCAAGACCGTAGACGACGTGTTTGGCGATGAGGTGAATCTCTGACCAATGAACCAGGGAGGGTTTGCGCGCAAACCCTCCCTGCCAAAACCTGCCTTGTATTCAGTCGCATAAGCCGTCCTGCACGGTCCGTATCTTCCAGTCAGACCCGCCAGAGGCAATAGCCCGACTCGACCGCACGAACACCACCCAACGGATCTCGAACGAATTTTCGGAGAGCACAACGGTCCCGGCCGGAGTGGTGCTGTTCCGATTGATACGGCGATGGACGCCTTACTCGTTTGATCCATTTTCCCTCCAAACCTTCCCCCTGAAGGTCACCCCCTGGCCAGAGACCTCGTTTTTCCCGCCAATTTTGCGCGGCGTGATTTTTTCCTGATGCGGCAAGGCTTTCCGGGCTTCTGCCCCTGTAGCCTGCAGACGGCTTTTGCCTCCGAGCTGTGCGACAGGGTGTGGCAGATGTCTGGATTGTGTAGAATTTCATCGTAAAAACAGATTGTTACGCAAATAAATGGCCGGGCTGTTTATTTTTGGCCGCAGGTCATGTTTTTTTGAAAAGCTATTGACTTTCCCCTTGGGGGGAAGGGCTAAGGTGGAGCCGTGAAGGTCGCGGAAGGCGGCGCAATGGTCCGGTATGAACAATCAGGTCAGCAGGAGAAAGGGGACATATGCGATACTACGGCGAAGAGGCTCTGGGCCTCATTGAAACATTGGGGATGGTTCCGGCCATCAACGGGGCGGACAAAATGCTCAAGGCCGCCAATGTGCAGTTGATATCATATGAAAACGTCGGTTCGACCCTGGTCACGGTCATGGTCAAGGGCGACGTGGCCGCCGTGACCGCTTCGGTCGAGGCCGGTGCCGCAGCCGCAGCCGAGATCGGCAAGCTGACGGCCAAAAACGTCATGCCCCGGCCCATTCGCGGCGTGGGCGATATCGTCTCCATTTACGCGGTGGAAGACGAGGTCGAGCCGCAGACCCAGCGTCACCGTGCCCTGGGCCTGATCGAGACCTTCGGCATCGTCTATCTGCTGGAAGCGGCCGACGCCATGCAGAAGACGGCCGACGTCGAGGTTGTCGGATTCGAGAACGTGGCTTCCGGCTATATTTCCGTCCTGGTTCAGGGCGACGTGGCGGCGTGTACGTCGGCGGTGCAGGCCGGGATCAAGGCCGTCGAGAAGATGGGCGCTTCGGTCTACAGCTCGGTGGTCATTCCCACCCCGCATCCGGATCTGGCCAAGATCACCAAGCGTTACGCCATCGAGAACCTGCTGCCGTAGCCCGCCGGCCCTGACCCCAGCCGTGGGGCAGGGGCCGAGTGGAGCGAGGATCAGATGATCATCGACAACGATTTACTTTCCATCCAGCAGGCCAGGATTCTGGCTGAAAACGCCGCCCAGGCGCACAAGGTGCTGGCCGCCTTTGATCAGGATCGACTGGACGCCATTGTCGAGGCCATGGCCGAGGCCGTGACCCCGCACCTCCAGGCCCTGGCGGTCATGTCGCAGGCTGAAACCGACTGGGGATGCTGGCAGGACAAGCTGGTCAAGAACCGTTTCGTCTGCACCCAGGTGCGGCAGCGGCTGCAGGGGTTGCGCTGCGTCGGCGTCATCGCCGAGGACAGGCAGCACCGCATCCTGGACATCGGCGTTCCGGTCGGGGTGATCGTTGCCCTTTGTCCGGCGACCAGTCCGGTTTCGACCACCATTTCCACGGCCCTGATCGCGATCAAGTCCGGCAACTCGGTCATATTCGCCCCTCATCCCCGGGCCATGAAAAGCATGGGCCGGGTGCTCGACCTCCTGATCGACGCGGCCCTGTCCCATGGTCTGCCCGAGGGGTGTCTGAGCTATCTGCAGACCGTGACCAAGAGCGGCACGCAGGAGCTGATGACGCATCCGGCCGCGTCCTTGATCATGATCACCGGCGTGCCGTCCCTGCTGTCGGCGGCCCAGGCGACGGGCAAGCCGCTGATCTACGGCGGCACGGGCCACGGGCCGGCCTTTATCGAACGTACGGCGGACATCGATCAGGCCGTGGCGGACATTGTCGCCAGCAAAACCTTTGATCACGGCATGGCCTCCTCGGCCGAACAGTCCCTGGTGGTCGAAGCCTGTGTCGCCGACCGGGTCGTGGAAGCCCTGCTGCGCCAAGGGGCGTACTTCATGTCCGAAGAAGAGGCGCAGTGTCTGGCTTCCCAGCTCTTTTGCCCCAACGGCCGCCCAAGTCCCGGCCTGGTCGGAATTCCCGCCGCCGTGCTGGCTCGGCGGGCCGGGTTCAGCGTTCCGGACACGACGACCGTTCTGATCACCCGGCGCACCTATGTTTCGGAAACAGATCCCTATTCCCGCGAAATGCTGTCGCCGGTCCTGGCCATGTACGAGGAAGACGACTGGAGGAACGCCTGCGAGAAGTGCATCGAGCTGCTGCTGCACGAAAAGCGCGCCCACACCCTGGTCATCCATTCCAACGATCCGGACGTCATCCGTCAGTTCGCCCTGAAAAAGCCGGTGGCCAGACTGCTGGTCAATACCCCGGCCATTTTCGGCGGCATGGGCGCGACGACCAATCTTTTTCCATCCATGACCCTGGGCAGCGGTTCGGTCGGCCTGGGCATCACGGCCGACAATGTGTCGCCGTTCAATCTCGTCTACGTGCGCAAGGTCGGCTATGGCCTGCGGTCCATGCCGGACGCCCCGGCCTGCCTGTCCGACACCGCCCGCACCGTGGCCGATGTGCCGCACGGGCCGCAACCCCCGGAACTGCTGGCCCTGCAGCAGGTGTTGCAAAAAGCGATTCAGGTCCTGGAAGGTCCTGCAAACAGAGAAAAGACTACTCGTAACTAGGAGGAAATACCGTGGATCTTCAAGAATTTTCGCATAAACTCGCCGAGGCGACCAAGAACCTGACTCCGCAGGAGCGCGCATCGCTGAAAAAGATTTTCGAGGGCGTTTCCGCCGAGGTGCTGAAGGCCGCCGCGCCGGTTTCGTCTGCCCCGTCCGCGGCCTCCGGCTGCATTCCGGACGGCCCGACCGAGCGTCACCTCCGGCTCAAGGAAAAATTTCTGACCCACGTGCCGAGCATCACCACCCATCGCGCCCGGGCCATCACCAAGATCGCCCGGGAAAATCCCGGCATGCCCAAGGCCGTGCTGCGCGCCAAGTGCTTCAAGTACTGCTGCGAAACCGCGCCCCTGGTCATCCAGGATCACGAGCTCATTGTCGGCGCTCCCAACGGCGCTCCCCGGGCCGGCGCGTTTTCCCCGGACATTGCCTGGCGCTGGATGGAGCAGGAGATCGACACCATCGGCACCCGTTCCCAGGACCCGTTCTACATTTCCGAGGACGACAAGCGGATCATGCGCGAGGAACTCTTCCCGTTCTGGAAGGGCAAGTCCGTGGACGAACATTGCGAGGACCAGTACCGCGAGGCCGGACTGTGGGAACTGTCGGCCGAATCCTATGTCACGGACTGCTCCTACCATGCGATCAACGGCGGCGGTGATTCCAACCCCGGCTACGACGTCATTCTGATGAAAAAGGGCATGCTCGACATCCAGCGCGAAGCCCGCGAGCACCTGGAGCACCTGCACTATGAGAACCCCGAGGACATCGACAAAATCTATTTCTACAAGGCCCAGATCGACACGGCCGAAGGGGTCATGATCTATGCCCGGCGCATGTCGCAGTACGCGTCCGAGCTGGCCGCCAAGGAGACGAACCCCAGGCGCAAGGCCGAGCTGCTCAAGATCGCCGAGGTCAACGCCCGCGTTCCGGCCCATGCCCCGAGCACGTTCTGGGAAGCCATCCAGGCGGTCTGGACCATCGAGTCCCTCTTGGTGGTGGAGGAAAACCAGACCGGCATGTCCATCGGCCGCGTGGATCAGTACATGTACCCGTTCTACCGGGCCGACATCGATAGCGGCCGCTTGACCGAATACGAGGCCTTTGACCTGGCCGGATGCATGCTGATCAAGATGTCGGAGATGATGTGGATCACCAGCGAGGGTGGGTCCAAGTTTTTCGCCGGCTACCAGCCCTTCGTCAACATGTGCGTCGGCGGCGTGACCCGCGACGGCCGCGACGCCACCAACGACCTGACCTATCTGCTGATGGACGCCGTGCGTCACGTGCGCATCTACCAGCCGTCCCTGGCGACCCGCGTGCACAACAAGTCGCCGCAGAAATATCTGAAGAAAATCGTGGACGTCATCCGTTCCGGCATGGGCTTTCCGGCCATTCATTTTGACGACACCCACATCAAGATGATGCTGGCCAAGGGCGTGTCCATGGAAGACGCCCGCGACTACTGCCTGATGGGCTGCGTCGAGCCCCAGAAGTCCGGCCGACTCTATCAGTGGACATCCACGGCCTACACCCAGTGGCCGATCTGCATCGAGCTGGTCCTGAACCGGGGCGTGCCGCTGTGGTACGGCAAGCAGGTCTGCCCGGATCTGGGCGATTTCAGCACCTTCGACACCTACGAGAAATTCGAGGCCGCGGTGAAGGAGCAGATCAAGTACATCACCAAATGGTCGAGCGTGGCCACGGTCATCTCCCAGCGCGTGCACCGCGAGCTGGCCCCCAAGCCGCTCATGTCGCTGATGTTCGAAGGATGCATGGAGTCGGGCCGCGATGTCTCGGCCGGCGGCGCCATGTACAACTTCGGTCCGGGCGTGGTCTGGAGCGGACTGGCGACCTACGCCGACGCCATGGCCGCCATCAAGAAGCTCGTTTACGACGACAAGAAGTACACCCTGGCCCAGCTCAACGCGGCGCTCAAGGCGGACTTCGAGGGTTACGAGCAGGTTCTGACCGACTGCCTGGCCGCACCCAAGTACGGCAATGACGACGACTACGCCGATCTGATCGTCGCCGATCTGGTTCATTTCACCGAGGTCGAGCACCGCAAGTTCAAAACCCTGTATTCGGTCCTGAGCCACGGCACCCTGTCCATCTCCAACAACACGCCTTTTGGTCAGCTGCTGGGCGCTTCGGCCAACGGCCGCCGGGCCTGGACGCCCCTGTCCGACGGCATCAGCCCGACTCAGGGCGCCGATTTCAAGGGCCCCACGGCCATCATCAAGTCCGTGTCGAAAATGGCCAACGACAACATGAACATCGGCATGGTTCACAACTTCAAGCTCATGTCCG
>CAZYZA010000148.1:0-5504 GCA_964651415.1 uncultured Desulfovibrionaceae bacterium | reverse complement strand
TGACCCACCTCCGCGTGCCCGTCGGTTCGGGCGCGGTGATCAGCCTTGTCCGGCAGGCATTGCCCTTGACCGAGACCGTGTGGACCGTTCCGGCAGGAATCATTTGAATTGTTGTGGGGTTCGTTTCGCGCTGGCTGTTCCTCAGCAGGCCGCGAAACGCGCTCGACGCTCTTGCCGCATTCCCCATCCTGCAGCCAGTCGCTTTGCATCCCGGCCTTTCCTGGCGTCAGCGGGAACCAGCCGAGTCGATGCATAGAAAGGTCAAGCAAGGACCCGAATTCCATTGCTTCCGTTCATCATGGATTCTTGTGATAATTTTCAATTTAAAATTGGCATATATTAAAATAACACTTTAATTTTGAAGTATAAATTCAAAACGATCCGCTAAATTTTTGATTGATATTTTACCATTTGGTGGTAAATATTCAATCATGTTTTCCAGAAATATCACCCCCTCGATTCGTGAGGCCCTGACGGATTCACCCGTCCTTTTTCTGCGTGGCGCGCGGCAGGTTGGCAAAAGCACGCTGGTCAGAACGTTGCTGTCCGATACACAGCCCGCCAAGTACGTCACCCTGGACTATGCCACGACCCTGGCTCTGGCCAGCGCGGATCCCACGGCCTTTATTGCCGGCCTGCCGCGTCCCGTTGTTATCGACGAGGTGCAGCGGGTTCCGCAGCTTCTGCTGGCCATCAAGGAGGCCGTGGATACGGACCGGGCTCCGGGGCAATTCCTGCTGACCGGTTCCGCCGACCTGCTGACCCTGCCCCTTGTCAGCGACTCCCTGGCCGGCCGCATGGATATCCAGACGCTCTGGCCATTGGCCCAGGCCGAGCTGCATGGCCATGGCTCCGACTTTGTCCAGGCCCTGTTTCAGAAAGAATTCGGCGGACGCGCCCTGGACGAGGCCTTCGACCTGCCGCTGCTGCTGGCCACGGGCGGCTACCCCGAGGCCGTGGCCCGCGCGACGCAGAAGCGCCGCAGTGCCTGGTTCGACGCCTATCTGACGTCCATCATCGAGCGCGATATCCGGGATCTGGCCCGGATACACGATGCATCCGTCATGCTCCGCCTGACGCGCCTGCTGGCGACGCGCACCGGCACGCTGCTCAACCAGGTTGAAGTCTCCAGAACCCTGCAGGTGGCCAATGCAACCCTCGGGCGCTACATGGATCTGCTGGCCAGGATTTTTCTGATCCATTGCCTGCCGGCATGGGCGCCGAACTTGGGCAAGCGTCTCGTCAAAACGCCCAAGGTCTACATGGTGGATTGCGGCCTGGCCGCCCATTGCATGGGCGTGGATCAGAGCCGGCTGGCCGATAGGCCGGAACTGGCGGGGCAGTTGCTGGAAACCTTTGTGGTCAATGAGATCCTCAAACATTTGACCTGGAGCGAGGTCAGGGCAACGGCATATCATTTCCGCACCCATGCCGGGCTGGAAGTGGATCTGGTGCTGGAGAGGCCATCCGGAGAAATCGCCTGCGTGGAGATCAAGCATGCCGCGCAGGTTGGCCCGAAACAGTTTCAGGGCCTGCGGGCGCTGAAGGCGGACGTGGGAGACAGGTTCCGGGCAGGCGTGGTGCTGTATGGCGGGAAAGAGGTCGTGCCCTTTGGCGAGGATATGTGGGCTGTGCCGGTCAGTGTGTTGTGGCGGTAGGGGCGGCCGGGAAAGAAAGATCAAAAAGTGACCTCGGTCATTTTGATGGGCGACCCCAATTGCCCTGGACTGAATTGTTGTGGGGGGCGTTTCGCGCTGGCTGTTCCTCAGCAGGCCGCGAAACGCGCTCGACGCTCTTGTCGCACTCCCCGTCCTGCAGCCAGTCGCTTTGCACCCCGGCCTTTCCTGGCGTCAGCGGGAACCAGCCGAGTCGATGCAAAGAAAGGTCAAGCAGGGCTCCCGCCACTGCCCAGGCGAGATCGTCGGAAAGAGACCCACGGCGGTGGCCCCGATGTCTTCAGGATACCCCTTGCATCATCTCGGTCATCACACCCCCAGTTTGCTGGCGTATTTGAGCAGACTGGGGGGGCGGTACGCTGGTTGGGCGTGCCAGCGTGCCCATACGCTTTCATCCACGGTTTCGTTCAGGGCGCAACCAAATATGCGGTTATAGCGGCGATTGCGTTTATATATTTTATACGCTCCGAACATGAACTGGGCGTAGGAATCCACTGGATCATCACGGTACGCCTCGGGTTCTGCAGTCGGTCGATAATGAAATTCAAGCCCGAGCGCAGCGGCTTTGTCGCACATCCACGCGAGCGGAATACTCGCAAGGCGGTCGTTTTTGTATCCACCGCCAACATTTGCATGTGCGCCAACAAACCAACGTTGTTCCACGGTTTGTCGCGCTTTGGCAGTTTGCGCGCGTATGCGATGGAGGGTGATGTCTTCGTTGCTTTCGACTGCCCACATGGTGGGTTGATAGTCTTCCCGGTGTTCATCGAGGGCAACCGCATGATAGGCATGCTGCACAATGCCACTCAGGACGACGTCATGAAACTGATAGTGGGCACGTGAAAACGGAATCCATGCCTGGCTGGAAGGAATGCCCAGCGCGCCGACGGTGTCCCACACTCCCAGAAACTGGATGTTGGTGGGATCGTCATGCGAGAAGCTGCGACGAAACCCTTGAGGAATGCGGGCGTCCGGGTGCAGCACGTCATCCCGGCCGACATACATGTTCCAGGCCTGATCCAACAGGGACGCAGTGGGCTCCATTAAGATCCCGCAATTGCGTATCAGGCCGGCCAGGCTGCGTGCGGTATACGCCCCCCGACTGAAACCGAACAGAAAGATCTGGTCGTCCGGCTGGTAGTGTGTGCACAGGTCGGAGTAGGCTTCGAGCACGTTGCGGGACAAACCGTTGCCAAACGCACCGCCACTGACCCATTGCAATGGTCGGGTGCCGACCCCAGGGTAATAGAAGCCGATTTGTTCCTGCCCGGAATGGTCTTTGTTGAAACGGAAACGCTTGAGGCTGTCGGTTGAGTTGGAATCGAACGCAAGTGCTTGAAAAGCCAGCCGTACATTGGTCTGTGTTTCTGGTTTGTTCCAGGTGCCATCAAGAAAGATTGCAATGGTTTTCATGGATGTTCTCCCGGCGGTGATGTGATGTGCAGAGCACGCGTATATTACGCGTTCATCATAGATCTGAAATGCCGGATGTGTATCGGAAAACCGGTTTTCGTGTCAAACTCCGGGCGGAGAAATTTGTGGAGAGCGTCAATGTCGTCCGCCCTCATCAAGTTTTGGATGGTGCTATTGCGTGCGATTCAGTAGCTGGTTGCTGCCAGCGCCGGTTATTCGGTTGTCAGTATTGTTGTGAATCGTGGTCGATGCGCAGCATTATATAATGATTCAGAGGTAGTATTTTCGTCATTCAGTGGAAACGGAGATCACGACCCTGCTTTCTGATCAAAAAGAAAGGTCAGGAAGAGACCCCTGTTGCCCATGCAGAATGACGATTCCAGCGTAAAAACATTCAATGATTCCAGGAAAATTTTCTTTCAACGACTGAACTAGCAACCTCGAGAGTCGAGGAACAAAAAGAAACCCCGCTAGGGCGGGGTGTTAGGGCTTATTTTTCAATACGATTGAGATTGGGTACCTGTGCCCAAAACAGGGGTCTTGGTCACTCTCTTGGAGCTTGACTTGTATGTAGTGCGTTCCGGCATCTTTAATTTCCATGAAGTCAAGTTGAATTGCTATCGTCAAACTTCCCTCATCTGTGGATATCCCCTTAATAATTGAAAGCGTGTCCTCAGAGCCGTCTGGCCTGTGACAAATTACAGAGGCGGTTAAGTCGGATGTTTTTTTGGAGCATGTCCATTTTGAGGCAACGATAAATCCTGGGAGTGTTTCCGGAACAGAGTTAACAACACCAGTTTCGATACAATTTACAAAAGTATGAAGTCCGTTTGTTACGTCTTGTATGTTCGATAGACATAAAAGTGTAAGGTAGTTTTTCATTGTAATACCGTTTTAGCCCACGGGGTTGCTGCATGCTCAAAACGCAATGGGGCAATTTCTTTTGTCCCATAAAACACATGTTCTTTTTGAATTTTAAAAGTGCTTGATTTTCTACCTTCAAATTCTTTTTCGATGCACTCAAGAACAAATGTGTTTATACTTATCCCGCGCATAATTGCCGCGGTTGAAATCTTCTTGTGCAGTGTTGTTGGCATCCGCAACGAAATTTTTCCGGAATAAGGCTTTTCCGGCGTCTTTCCAATCTCTTCGCAGTGTTCAAGATAATCATCAATAGCGTCTTTCATCGCTTGCTTCAAGCCATCAACAGAATTAGCGTAAAAAGTGATTGTATCGTTGATGTCAAGAACTTCACCGTGAAGGGAATCGCACTCGCTATCGAATTCAATGAGCGCGGAATATCCGTTGTATGTCAATGGAGTGTTCATATTATGACTCCTATTTTTTTAAGAAATTTGCGTAAATCTTTTATCGCTCCCTTACAAAATACGGAGCTCGGGTGCGGGTCGTGCAGGTTCGCATAATTTTCGCCGAAAACAATTCGAATTCGGGAACCGCTTGTGCGACCCTTTGTGGAAATGGTCCCGCCAAGGGCTTCGATCAAACTCTTCACGTCATCGCTCCTTATGTCGCTCTGAGTCGGAGTCTTGGAAATGTCTTCGAGTGTTCGGCGTTGTTTCGAGTTTAATCGTGGTATCACTTTTTGCCACCATTGTATTTATTTTCACAAATCGTCAATGGGCAGTCCTCCATTTTTTTTCAAAGGTAACGACATTTCGCCCGCGTCCCATATCACAGCCCGGCGTAAATCGTCAGCAAAAAGTTTTCTTACGTTTTGTGCGGCGAGGTCGAACTTCTCTCCGATTTTGGATGAACTGAGGACGGGCTTGTGGGACCGACCCCTATTGCCTCTCTTTCTGAAATGCGCAAATCCCCGCCAACAAGGAGTCGGCGGGGATAAAATCAAACGGGAGACCGAGCCTTGGAGGCAGGTCTTGATTCTTGAATTATTCTTTTTCCTGATGATTTCTCTTGGTCCCGGATAATCTATGCAGACTGGTGGGGTCATGGAGAAGGGGTTCTTCAACAAAATTCAATTCCCAGATCTGACCCTGCTCCCGGATGACTTTGTTTCGCCGACCACGGCATGAGCCAGCAACGGGTTGGTTCACAACCATGAGATTTGTAACAACACTTTGGACATGGCGTGGGATCGAAGATTATCTGGCCGTCGCAAGACGGTGGGGCTGCTCCGGCAGCCTAGATCCTGATGGGTGACTGGTGCGGCGGAATACGCCGACATCGAAACGCTGATATGTAGAGAAAGGCAAAAACAAAGGATTCCAGGGGATTAATCAGCTATGTTGCCCGAGGCGAGAAAACCCCGTTTTCTGGCCCGCACGAGCACTTTCTCTTGACCTCGATCCTTTTGATAATGGTATGGACCCGCCCCCCTCTCTAGCCCTATGCTATGGGTAAACCGCAACACCCATAAAGGAGGATGAGCCATGAACG
>CAZYZA010000147.1:0-5517 GCA_964651415.1 uncultured Desulfovibrionaceae bacterium | reverse complement strand
CCCTGGGCGATGTTGGCGAAGGGGCCGCCGTGCATGATGGCCGGGTTGCCTTCCAGGGACTGAATCAGGTTGGGTTTGACCGCGTCCTTGAGCAGGGCGGCCATGGAGCCGTGGGCATTCAAGTCACGGGCGTGGATGGGTTCGCGGGCATGGGTGAAGCCGATGAAGATATCGCCCAGGCGTCGTTTCAGGTCGGCCAGGTCGTCGGCCAGACAAAGGATGGCCATGACTTCCGAGGCGGCGGTGATGTCAAAGCCCGTCTCCCTGGGCACGCCGTGCATCAGGCCGCCCAATCCGCAGATCATGCGGCGCAGGGACCGGTCGTTCATGTCCATGACCCGTTTCCAGGCCACGGTCCGGCCGTCGAGATTCAGCGACCTGTTTTTGCTCTGGAGGTTGTTGTCGATCAGGGCGGCCAGAAGGTTGTTGGCCTTTTCAATGGCCGCGAAATCACCGGTGAAATGCAGGTTGATGTCTTCCATGGGCAGGAGTTGGGAGTAGCCGCCGCCCGTGGCCCCGCCTTTGATGCCGAAGACCGGTCCCAGGGACGGCTCGCGCAGAACGACCATGGCTTTTTTGCCGATGCGGTTCAGTCCGTCGGACAGGCCGATGGAGACCGTGGTCTTGCCTTCACCGGCCGGCGTGGGCGTAATCGCTGAAACCAGAATCAGTTTGCCATATTTGCACTGATCCTTTTCCGCCAAGGCAAGAGGGAGTTTGGCCTTGTACTTGCCGTAGGGTTCGAGCTGCTCGTAACTGAGGTCGAGCTTGGCGGCCACGTCGCGGATGTGCAGCATGCGGGCTTCCTGGGCAATGGCGATGTCGGACGTGACGGATTTTTTCATAGCGGCTCCTCAGGATTGTTCGGTTTCGGGCTGACAGGGGCAGGACGGGCAGAGGCACTGTTCCAGTTCCAATTCATAGCCGAAACGTTCGCGCACGGTGCGTCGGCACAAGTCCACCAGCTCCAGCACGTCCTGGCAGGTGGCCCCGCCGACATTGACGATAAATCCGGCGTGCTTTTCCGAAACCTGAGCTCCGCCGACGCGCACCCCTTTCAATCCGGCCTGATCAATGAGTTGGGAGGCGTAGGCACCTGCCGGGCGTTTGAAAACACTTCCGGCCGAGGGAAAATCCAGGGGCTGCTTGTCGCGGCGCTTATCCAGGATTTCCTTGCGTTTTGCCAGGAGCGGTGCGGGATCAGACTGGGGCAGCCGCCATGTACCGGCCAGGATGACGGTGTCGCGCAGACTCTTTGCCTGACGGTAGCCGAAGCCGCATTCATTTTTGGTCAGTTCCAGTACCGTGTTGTCTCTGGTCAGGACAGTGACACTGACCAGGTGGTCGGAAATTTCGTGGCCATAGGCTCCCGCATTCATGAACAGGGCGCCTCCCAGGGTGCCGGGGATGCCGGACAGGCATTCCACTCCGCCCAGGCCGTGGTGCAGGTTGTCCAGCACCCACCTGTCCATGACTGCGCCGGCTTCCGCCCGGATCAGGTCGTCGTGGCGGGACGTGGCGTTCATTTCGCTGGTGGAAATGATGGCTGTGTGGATTTCGCCGTCCGGAAACAGGGTGTTGGCGCCACCGCCGTGAATCCAGAACGGCAGGTGGCGCTTCCGGTGCAGGATGACGATATCCGCCATCTCCTCGGCATTCTGCGGCAGATAGAAGTCCCGGGCCATGCCGCCGATGCGGAAGGTGCAATGTTTGTTCAAGGCAATGTTATGCAAGTGCTTCATGGTGAGATCCGGATACTCCTGGTCCATGATTGGCGCAACATGGCAGGACGCGGCGAGTTGCGTGTAATGTCGGGATGATATGTTGTTTTGGCCCAGAGATGTCGGGCTTGACATTTGTGTCGGCATTCTTGACGCACTGGGCGATTGCGGCTAGCTGTCAAGAAAATTAATCAGTTGAGTGCTATATGAAACTTTCAGCAAAATCCAGATATGCGTCACGCATTCTGTTGGACTTGGCTTTGCACGGTGCCAGCGCGCCGCGGTGTGTTCAAGATATTTCCGAGAGCACAAGCATCACCGTGCCGTTCATCGAACAAATCATCAAGCCTCTCAAGCATGCCGGCTTGGTTGCAAGTAAACGCGGGGCGTCGGGTGGACATCAGCTGAACCGGCCGCTGGGACAGATTTCCCTTGGGGACATTGTGCGCATTATGGAAGGCTCGGTGGAACTTTCGGCATGTCTGAGTTCGCCGGAAATTTGCGAGCGGACGGATAGCTGCTTGACCAGAGCCGCCTGGCAACGGGCTACGGACGCCATGTTGCGGGAACTGGACACGATAACGTTGGCCGACCTGGCCAAAGGCGCGCCTGTCTGTTCCCAACTGGCCGGAGACTAGTCCGCTGCGTCATGCTGTCGATGCTGCAATGGTTTTACCGACTCTCAGTTCTCTAAATCCCCTGTGAAAGGGGACTCTGTGTTTATGGAGGGCTCATGCACATTCCGTCTGGATTTCTTTTTTCCACTGCCCAGTGCGGGTTCAAACGGCCAGGACGAGCCGACTTGGGTTTGGTGCTGAGCACTGCTCCGGCAGTAGCGGCAGGTGTTTTTACGACCAATCGTTTCCAGGCCGCGCCTGTGATCGTTGCCCGGGAAATTCTGGAATCCGGCCGCACGGGCATTCGTGCCATTGTGGTCAATTCGGGACAGGCCAATGCCTGCACCGGACAGGAAGGACTGGACAATTGCCGGGCCACCCTGGAGCTGCTGGGGGTTTTCGGGGTTGAACCCGGTGAAATTCTGCCGGCGTCAACCGGGGTCATCGGCGATCAGCTGAAAATGAATTTATGGGAGTCGGGCGTGACTGCCCTGCGTGAGAATCTTGGTCAGGTGGGACTTGTCGACATGGCCCGCGCCATCATGACCACGGATACCTTTCCTAAATTGGCCGCCCGGGAAGTGGAACTCTCCTGCGGAAAAGTCCGGCTGGCCGGCTTCTGCAAGGGCGCGGGCATGATTTGTCCGAACATGGCCACCATGCTCGGTTTTGTCCTCTGCGACGCCGGGGTAGAGTCCGGTTGGTGGCAAAAGGCTCTGACCCGCTGTGTGGACAAAAGTTTCAATGCCATCACCGTGGACGGCGACACCAGCACCAACGATTGTGTTTATGCCCTGGCCAACGGCGCAGCCGGGCAGATTCAGGATGCAGATCGGGACCGCTTGGAAGAGGCTCTGCTCGAAATCTGCCAGGACCTTTCCTATATGATTGTTCAGGACGCAGAGGGCGGCACCAAGGTCATGCGGGTCAACGTCGCAGGGGCTGCCTCCATGGCCGATGCCCAGCTGGCGGCCAGGGCCGTGGGCAATTCTCCTTTGGTCAAGACCGCCTTGTATGGCCGCGATCCCAACTGGGGACGCATCGTTGCCGCCCTGGGCCGCAGTGGTGCGGCGTTTGTACCGGAAGACGTGGTGGTGCGCATCGCGGGTCTGACCATTTTTCGACAGGGCACCCCGGTCAAGGCTGATTGGGATAGCCTGCTTGCGTCGGCCCTGCGTCGCGACACGGTTGATATCGACGTGGATCTCGGCGCAGGGGATGCGACACTGACACTCATGGCCTCTGACTTTACCGAGGAGTACATCAAGATCAATGCTGAATACCGAACCTGAGACGTTGTCGACCAAGGATCAGACCTTGGGGCGTTTGGCGGACTTTATTTTTGAGCTTGGGATGCTGCGGAAAACACCCCGAACAGGCTATCAATTTTTGGGGTCCGGCCGGGAAAATGTGGCCGAGCATTCTTTTCGCACGGCCATGATCGGATACATTTTGGCCCGGCGTGCAGGGGCTGATCCGGCGCGGACAGTCTTTCTCTGTCTTTTTCACGATGTGCATGAGGCGCGTATCGGCGACTTCAATTACGTCAATCGTATCTATAATACATCCAATCCTGAACTGGCCTTGACTCACGCTCTGGAAGGGACCGGCCTTCGTGAGGAGGTCCTGGGCATGTGGCGGGAGTTGGAAGGCGGAGAGACTCTGGAGGCCCGTTTGGCTCAGGATGCGGACCAGCTCGATTTTATCGCCAACCTCAAGGAAGAACAGGATCTCGGCAATCCCTATGCCGCCAAATGGTTGCAGCATGCCTTGCTGCGCTTAAAAACCGATGCCGCCCGCGATCTGGCTCAGGCCGTCCATTCCACGGATCAATCCGATTGGTGGTTCGTTCGTCCGGATGAGGCCTGGTGGCGCAAGGGCAACGGCGGTTCCGGAAAGTAGGATATGGACACGGGCAAACGTGCGCGATGGAGCAGGTGGCTGATCAGCTTTGCTCTTGCTGTATGTCTGCACGCCGCTCCTGCGTGGTTTGTGATTTATGGTCATCTGTATGGTTTGCCCAACGTTCTGGAGATTGATCTTGAAAAAAGCGCCCTTTACCGGGACAGGGTTTTTCGTGAAATGGAAAGAATGCGGGCGGCTCAAAAAGCATTTTCCTCGCTCCAGGTATCTTCTGTCGTCACTGTTGCTCAACTTGCACCATTGAAGAAAGTTTCGTCACCCCGAAGCGAGGACGACACGGAGCGAGTCCGGGCTGTGCAGCGGGCGATACGTGAGTTGTGGGACGGCACCGGTGCTCGTCGCCCTGGTTACGCATTGGTCAGCATGAATGTGCTGGAAAGTGGATATATCGGGGACTGTGTCATCAACCGTGTTGCCGGCGACGAGGAGTTCAAGACGTTCCTGGTTGCTTTTTTGAATGCGCTGAAAGGCTCATCAGCGGCTTTGACCGGGCCTGGAGAAGCTTTGTGGATTGAGTGTGAATTCGTGGTTCAACCTATGGCACGCAAGGATGCTTCATGATTGTCGCGGTCCTGTCCGACACGCATCTGGAAGAACCGGACGATCGCCTGGCGGCTGTTTATGAACTTTATTGCCGTGATGCCGATGTTTTGTTGCATTGCGGCGATTGCGTAGGCGAGAGTACCTGGGCTTTTCTCAATTCCCATCCATGTTTTTATGCTGTTCTTGGCAACTGTGACTCGCTGGCATTGTCGGCTCAGGTCCCGGTATTGCGCCAGATAGACGTTGGTGGTTTTCGAATCGGCATGGGGCATGGTTGGGGGCCGCGTTCCCGCGTTGGCGATACTGTCGCCAGTCAGTTTTCCGGAGTCGACATCGTCTGCTACGGCCATACCCACATCCGCGATTGGCGCCAGCTGCCGGACGGAAAATGGTTACTCAATCCGGGCTCATTGTTCTGGTCCCGCTCGGGTCCGGGAGGTTTGGTGCGATTGCAACTTATGTCCGGCCAACCGCCAGCAGTGGAGTGGGTCGCTATCGTATGAAGCTACGCCTGTGCGGCACCTTCGTCGAGTCCCGGCATGAGCCCAATTAGGCTGCGCTTTTTGCGAGACCGTGTATCTGCGCTGACCGGGAGTCCTTAAAATTGCAGAAAAGGGCCGGCTTCAATTAATGGAAGTCGGCCCTTTTCGAGTGATCGTAACCCATGTTTATCACTTAGACCCGAATTTCTGGCCAATTTTAGCCATGCCACG
>CAZYZA010000146.1:3533-5723 GCA_964651415.1 uncultured Desulfovibrionaceae bacterium | reverse complement strand
GGTCGGGATGAGAGGATTTGAACCTCCGGCCCCTTGAACCCCATTCAAGTGCGCTCCCAGACTGCGCTACATCCCGACAACGAGATACCGCTTTTATGGATGGGTCCGGCCTTTGTCAAACCCTTTTTTGCCTGTTGGTGAAGATGGTTGAAAAAAGAGATGCGTTCGTTCTGTGACGCCGGTTCCAGGCCATGCCCATAAAAAATCCCCCGGGCCCGTTGAGGCCCGGGGGAAGGGTCGTGATCAGATCTTGAAGCGTGCAACCAATCCGGCCAGGCGTTCGGCCAGGCGGGACAGTTCTTCGGCGCTTTGCTGAACGGTCTGGCTGCTGACGGTCATTTCGTCGGACGCCGAGCGAACCTTGGCGATATCCGTGCTGATGGAATGGGTCATGGTCGAACTGGTGGCCACGTTTTCGTTGATCTCGGTGATGCCCATGGAGGCCTGCCCGACGTTCTCGGCAATGTCGCGGGTGGTAACGGACTGTTCTTCCACCGCGGCGGCAATGGTGCCGATGATTTCGTTCATTTCATGGATGACGGCGGTGATATCGGCAATCTCTTGCACGGTGGCCGTGGTCACGGATTGGATGCCGGTGATTTTTTCCCGGATATCTTCGGTCGCCCGGGCGGTCTGCAGGGCCAGTTCCTTGATTTCATTGGCCACGACGGCAAAGCCGCGCCCGGCCTCGCCGGCCCTGGCCGCCTCGATGGTCGCGTTGAGGGCCAGCAGGTTGGTCTGGGAGGAAATGGCGGTGATGGTCGAGGTCACGGCGCTGATTTCCCTGGCCGCCTCGCCCAGTTCATTGACCTTGCCCGAGGTCGCCTGGGCCTTGACCACCGCCTGCGCCGTGGTTGACTTGGCGCGCTCGGAATTCTGGGCGATTTCCTGGATGGTGGCCGACATTTCTTCAGCAGCCGTGGCCACGGTGCTCATGTTGATGGACGCCTGCTCCATGGCCGCCGAAACCGAGGTCATGTTGCCGCTGACTTCGCCGGCAGCCGTGCTGACCGCATTGGCCATGGCGGACGTCTGCCCTGAACCGGCCGTCATCTGCGACGAAATGCTGGACAGCTCCGTGGACGAGGCTGCCAGGGCCTGGGTGGCGCCGGTGATGTCCCCCAGCATGTCCTTGGTTCTGCCGACCATGGTGTTCAAGGCGCTGGACAGATGGCCGATGGCGTCCTTGGCCGGATGGGCAAAGGTGATGGTATAGTCGCCCTCGGCTACCTGCAGGCTTTTGGAGGCCAATTCGTTCAGCGGCTTGGCAATGGCGCGGACCAGCAGGATGGAGACCAGAATGCCGAAAACAATGGTTCCGGCCCCGACCACAATGCTTTTGATAATGATGGCTTTGTCCAATCCGCGCACCATCTGGCTCTCGCCCAGGCCTACGGCCAGATTCCAATCCCAGGGGGCGAAATGTTTGGTGTAGGTGATCTTGTGGTCCCCGTCCCAGGAGTATTCCAGAAATCCTTCCTTGTGGTTGCGGAACAGTTCTCCCACGCCCGGGGTTTCGAACAGGTTGTTGCCTTCGAGGCGGGGGTGGATGAGGGTTTCGCCCTTGGAGTCGTAGACAAAGAAGTCGCCGACTCCGGCCGCCTTGGTGGAAGTGATCATTTCGCGCAGCTGGGGGGTGAGGATTTGGCGGCCGACAAAGATCACGGCCACGATCTTGTTGTTGCCGTCGCGGACCGGCTTGTAGGTGGTCACATACCAGTCGTCGACGACAAAGGCCCGGCCTCTGTAGGTTTCACCGCGCATCACGGCCTGATAGACCGGGCTGTCCGAGGGGATGTAGGTGCCCACGGCCCGCTCTTTGTTTGCGGTCAGCACATTGGTGGACACGCGCAGCAGCTTGCCGTCCAGCACCTGGAAAATGGTGGCCACGCCGCCGACCATGCTCTGGACCTTGTCGACAATACCGGTGTTGCCGTTGATGACCGTGCCGCCGAGCATCAGGCGGGGGATGCTGACTTTTTCGCTGTCCCGCGTGGCCTGGTTGGTGATGGTCGGATTCAGCATGGTGTCCGGGTCCTGTTCAAAGGAGCCGTAACGTTCCAGTTCGCCTTCAAGGATGACCAGGTCGGTATCAAGTTTTTCCTGCAGCAGGCTGTTCTGGGCCTCCAGGGAATTGAAAACCGACAGGCTGACGTTTTCCATGGCGTCTTTGCCCAGGGTGAACAGGCC
>CAZYZA010000146.1:0-3433 GCA_964651415.1 uncultured Desulfovibrionaceae bacterium | reverse complement strand
TGGGCAGGTCAGGCCCGCAGCGTGGCCCGGAGGCGGGAAGGGTGGAGCAAAAGATCCAGGCCGGACTCAATGCCGGGGACCAGCACATGGGCGCAGATCAAGGCCTCCCTGGCCACGCCTTCGGGCTGAAGCACGGCCATGGACAGACCGGCCTCCGTCAGCATGTCCGTGTCGTTGCGGCCATTGCCCAGGCAGGCGCAGGACATGGCGCCGAGCGTTCTGATGTATTGCGCCTTGGCCTCGCGTTCATTGCCGCCGGCCAGGATATGGATGACGTATTCGGTGTGGCCAAACGTCGAGCGGACCGTGCCAAAGGTGTCGGCAGTCAGGATATGGACCGTCAGATGCTCGCGCAGCCGGCTCAGCCGGGAAAAGACACCGGGTTGAACCCGACCGTCCAGGGCCAGGGTGCCGTTGTAGTCCAGCACCAGGTGGTGCAGTTCGCGGTGGCCGAAATCAGGGATATCCAGAGTGATCATGAGGTGGGCCTCGACGCCGGGGGGCTGGTTGTGGGGAGGGTGTTTTCGGGGCGTGGCCTGGAAGAGAGGTTTTTCTCGTTGTACATGGCCTGATCCGCAGCCCGGATCAACTCGTCCAGGCTTTGTCCGGGCTCGTGACGGCTGATGCCGACAGAGGCCGAGATGCGGACGGCAGGCTGCGGACGGTCTGTTTGCGGCACGTCGATTTGCGCCAGGGCCTGGCGCAGGCGGCGAACATAGGCCTGGGTCATTTCGGCGTCGGTGTCGGGCAGAAGGACGACGAACTCGTCACCACCCAGACGGACAAAGATGTCGTATTTGCGCAAGGTGGACTGAATGGCCTTGGCCACGGTGATCAGGACCTGATCGCCTGCTTCGTGGCCGAGTTGATCGTTGACGGCTTTGAAACCGTTGAGGTCGATGAACAGCAGGTGGACAGGCAGGTTCTTGCGGGCCGCAAAATCCAGAATGCGCGGGGCGTGGCGTTCGAGATAGGCGCGGTTGTTCACGCCGGTCAGGGCGTCGCGCACGGTCAGTTCCTCCAGCTGGCTGTGCTCCGCCAGGGTGATGAGGGTGCAGGCCAGGATGTCGCAGAAATGACTCAGAAAATCAGTGGCCTTGTCCGGGGCGTAGCGCTCCGGGTCGGGATCGTAACCGCTCATGATGCCGATCGTTTTGCCGCGCAGATACTTGTGGCCGAGGGCAAAGACAAAACAGGAGCCCTCTGCCGGAGGGTGGTCGAGCCCGAGAAAAAAATCCGGGTCTTCGACGCCCGAGGTTTCGCCCAGATACATGCGGGGGGCATGTGGGGCCGGCGAAAATTGCAGCAGTCGTTGGCGGATGACCCGGGGGGAGGCAAGCTGGATATCGGCCGGCGTGCGGCCGTCAAAGATTTCCCGGTCAAGGATGAGATGCAGGGTGTGCAGGCTGCGCAGGTGTTTGATGGCGGCCAGGGCTTGCGGCAGCTCTTCCAGCCGCTTGAGTTGCTGGATGCGTTCAATGGTGTCGCGAAAGGTGTCGAAGGCGTCGAGGATGGCCTTGTACGCCTGGACCGTGGACTGAAAGGCGGTTTTTGAGGTCTGCAGCTTCTGGTGCAGATCAAGAATTTCCTCTTTTTCGCCTGCTGATGGCTCGGAGGCTTGGCAGAGGTGTCCGGCGCATGTCTTCAGTGTTTTGACATGCCGGTGCAGGCCGTCCAGATCCTTGCGGTGCAGGCAGCGATCCATGGCCGCGATCACTGCCCGCAGCTGCGTCAAGAGCGTGTTTCTGGTCTCGGACATGGTGGCGGTCAGACCAGTTCGCGCAGGATGGCCAGCACTTCCGCGGCGTGTCCGGCGGCTTTGACCTCCGGCCACGCGTGCCGGACAACCCCTCGTGGATCAATGAGAAACGTCGAACGGCCCACGCCCATGTACTCCTTGCCGTAATTTTTCTTCAGGCGCCACGCACCGAACTGCTCCAGCACCTGATGATCCGGGTCGCTCAGCAGCCCGATTTCCAGGTTGTGCTTGGCCGTGAAATTTTGGTGCGACTTGGGGCTGTCGGGGCTCATGCCCAGGACTGCGCAGCCGAGTTTGGCGAATTCCTCCTTGAGGGCCGTGAATTCCTGGGCTTCGACCGTGCAGCCCGGCGTATTGTCCTTGGGATAGAAGTACAGCGCCACCCACTGGCCGCGAAAATCTTCCAGATTGACCTTTTCGTTGTTCGCGTTCTGCAGGCAGAACCCGGGGGCCGGATCGCCGGGCATGGGAATTTTAAAGTCGATCATGACAACTCCTGAACTGATCTGTTTCACGACCGCCTACCCTATGATCCGGGCAGCCGCAAGGTCAGGCCTGACGCGCGGCGCAAAGTCCGGCCAGATAGCCGGTGGACAGGGCGGCCTGCAGGTTGAATCCGCCGGTGTCGGCGTCCATGTCCAGCACCTCTCCGGCCAGGAAAAAGCCCGGACAGACTCTGGATTCCATGGTTTTGGGATTGACCTCGGCCAGCGCGACCCCGCCGGCCGTGATAATGGCCTCGCGCAGGGAGCGATACCCGGTGACCGTGAAGGGCACGGCTTTGAGCCACTGCCGCAGCCGTTTGCGCTCCTCGGCCGAAACCTGATGGGCCATCTTGTCCCCGGCCAGGCCGGTCTGGTCCAGGCAGACCGGAATGAGCTTGGGCGGCAGGAGTCCGCGCAGCAGATTTTCGACCAGCATCTTCCCGTGTCCGTTCAGGTCGCGCAGCAGGCGGGCGTCGAGTTTGGCCGGATCAAGGGCCGGCTTGAGGTCGATCAGGATTTCGGTCTTTAGTCCCTGGTCCAGGGCCAGGACCGCCTTTTTGCTCAGGGTCAGGATGATGGGGCCGGACAGTCCGAAATGGGTGAAGAGCATCTCGCCCATTTCATCTCCGGTTTTCTTGCCCTCCACGCGCAGTTCGGCCCGCACGTTTTTCAGGGACAGACCCTGCAGACGGGCGGCCGTGTCTCCGGTCGTGACCAGGGGGATCAGGGCCGGCCGTGGAGGAACGATCGTGTGGCCCAGGCCTTGGGCCAGGGTGTAGCCGTCACCCGTGGAGCCCGTGGCCGGGTACGAAGCTCCGCCCGTGGCCAGAATCACGCGGCGGGCTGCGTATGAGGACGAGGCCGTGGCCAGGATAAATCCCTTTTCATCGGAGGTGATGCGCTGAATACGGGCGCCGGTCTGGATGGTCGCGCCCTGACCACGGGCATGGCGGGTATAGGCGTCGACCAGATCCTGGGCATTGTCGCTGGCCGGGAAAATGCGTCCGCCGCGCTCCACTTTGGTCGGCACGCCGAGCGAGGCCAGCAGATCAACGTTGTCCGAGGTGAAGAAGTGACTCAGCGCCGGACGCAGAAAACGAAAATTTTTGCCGAAGTGGGTCAGGAATTCGTCCAGGGGGGCAGTGTTGCCGATATTGCCCCGGCCCTTGCCGCAGATGCGCAGCTTGCG
>CAZYZA010000145.1:0-5753 GCA_964651415.1 uncultured Desulfovibrionaceae bacterium | reverse complement strand
GGGGAGTACCCGAAGGGGGAGGGGGTTTTCTTCTTCCGTCCGGGAAAAAACACCAGATGAGGTCGTCTTGTCGGAAACGAAAGATCAGCGCCAACAGCGGATCCACAATCTGCATCAGCTTCGTACTTTTCGTCGCGAGTTACGCAAACACCTGACGCCAGCAGAAGCGAAATTGTGGACGCATCTCAAAGGCGCACATCTCGAAGGCCGGAAGTTCAGACGACAACACAGTGTGGCCCGGTACATTCTCGATTTTTACTGTCCGCAAGAACGGCTGGCCATTGAGTTGGATGGAGAGGTGCACAATTTCGTCAGCGCCCAGGAATATGATCTTGAGCGTGATGCGTTCTTGAGCATGTTGGGTATTAAGGTGTTGCGTTTTGAAAACAAGGTGGTGTTCCGGGACACCGAGGCTGTCCTGATTGAGATCCAGCGGCATTTTGGCTGGTATCTGGACAGCGGGAAGGCCGGGCGAAAATAAACCACCCCGCCCTTCGGGCACCCATCCTTGGCAGGAGGGGAGTTGGCTTGAGCCGGGGCCGGAATGGTAAGCTTGGGTGAGAAAGAGTATCACCAGTGAGTTAGCACAGATCGAATTCTCCCCTGCCAAGTACCCTGAGGGGGCATGCAGGGGAGTACCCTGGCGGGTATACATACCCGCAGGGGGAGGGGGTTTTCTTTCCCGACGTAGCTAGCGGCTTGAAACGCCAACCACCCCGCCCTTCGGGCACCCCTCCTTGGCAGGAGGGGAGTTGGCCTGAGCCGGGGCCGGAATGGTAAGCTTGGGTGAGAAAGAGTATCACCAGTGAGTTAGCACAGATCGAATTCTCCCCTGCCAAGTACCCTGAGGGGGCATGCAGGGGAGTACCCTGGCGGGCATACATACCCGAAGGGGGAGGGGGTGCTCTTTCCCGAATCACAACAATTAAGCGCATTACGAAGTCACGCCATGCACATTTTCACCGTCCGTACCCTGACCCAGGCCGCCAAAGATGTTGGGCCCTTTTGTCTGGATGCGCGGGCAGATTTCCAGCCTTCCAAGCCGCCGTCTGGGTACCATGGTGCAAGGCAGGGACTGAATGAGTAAGAAAATTATCATTATAGCCGGTCCCAACGGTGCGGGGAAAACCACTTTTGCTCGTTCGTTTCTTCCTGCCGAGGCGCAGTGCCGGATCTTCATCAATGCCGATTTGATTGCTGCCGGGCTGGCTCCTTTTGCCCCGGAGACTGCTGCGATCAAGGCCGGTCGTCTGATGCTCGAAGAAATTGCGGCCCATTCCAAGCGAGGTGACAGTTTCGCTTTTGAAACGACATTGGCTGGTTTGAGTTATCGTGTGCATATCCGGAAATGGCGGGCGCAAGGCTATCATATCAGTCTGTTTTTTCTAGCCTTGCCAAGTGTCGAAGCTGCGATAGCTCGCGTGGAAGAGCGGGTCAGGCAGGGCGGCCATAATATTCCAGAAGAAGTAATCAGGCGGCGTTTTGCTTCTGGCCTGCGTAATTTTGAAGAGATCTACAAAGGCGAAGTCCATACCTGGGTAAAATATGACAATTCGGGGCTAGAGCCAGAAGTCATTGAATGGGGTGAAAATACGCTATGAAACCAGATATTAGTACGGCTAAAGATGAACTCCTTCGGGGTTCCATGTCTGCATTGCAGCGTGCTGCCAAAATGGCCCGTGAAACAGCTATCCAAGCCGGAACCGATCTTATCGTGGTCGAAGACGGCAAACTGGTGCGCATTTCTCCTAATGAGCTGCGTGAACAAGCTGATTCCAGCCAGCCCTAGCCACCCATGCACATCTTCACCGTCCGCACCCTGACCCAGGCCGTCAAGGATGTCCTTGAGGGGGAGTTTCCTTTTGTCCGGGTGCCGGGCAGGTTTCCAATCTGTCCCGGCCGCAGTCCGGAATTTCTTTTGATATCGAGGTGACAGGATGAGCAGCCTTGAACCGACTTCGCCCTTGCTTGACGTCTTGCGAGGTTTGATCCGTCAAGCTCGGACTCAGGCGTTGCGCGCCGTCGATACCATCCAGGTGCGGACGTATTGGGAGATCGGCAGACATATCGTTGAGTTTGAACAGGGCGGGCAGACACGGGCCGATTATGGCGCAGGATTGCTGAAGGCATTGGCGCAAGCTCTGACCCAGGAGTTCGGTAAAGGCTTCGATGCCTCAAATCTGCGCTATATGCGCCTGTTTTACCAGGCGTTTCCAATTTGTGACGCACTGCGTCACGAATTGAGCTGGACTCATTATCGACTGCTGTTGCGGGTTGATTCCGCAGAGGCCCGTGTTTGGTACATGAACGAGGCTGCCAGTCAAAACTGGAGCACCCGAGTTTTGGAACGCCAGATCGGAACCCTGTTTTACGAGCGCTTGTTGTCCAGTCAGGACAGAAAAGGGTTGCTCGAAAATACGCGACATCAGGCTGCGTTGGACCCTGGTTCTCCGCGTGATTTCGTACGTGATCCGGTCTTGCTGGAATTTCTGGGTGTTTTTGGCGCGTACAGGCCGCTGGAATCCGACCTGGAGCAGGCTTTGATGAACAAGCTGCAACAGTTTCTGCTGGAGCTGGGTAAGGGCTTCGCCGTTGTCGCCCGTCAGCAGCGGATCAGCACGGAGACCCAGGATTTTTACATTGATCTTGTCTTCTACAACTATCTGCTCAAGTGTTTTGTTTTGATTGACCTGAAGATCGGGCACCTTTCGCACCAGGATATCGGTCAGATGGATATGTACGTTCGTTTGTACGATGACATACGTCGTGGCGAAGGGGATAATCCGACAGTGGGTATATTGCTGTGCGGAAGTAAGGATCAATCTGTTGTAAGGTATTCCGTGTTGCATGAAAGCCAGCAGCTGTTTGCCAGCAAATACCGTTTGGTGCTGCCCACCGAGGAAGAACTGCGCCGGGAGCTTGACCGCGAAACCCAGGCCATTCGCGCCGACCATACAGTAGAGTAGAATACCCATGCACATCTTCACCGTCCGCACCCTGACCCAGGCCGTCAAGGATGTCCTTGAGGGGGAGTTTCCTTTTGTCTGGGTACGGGGGCAGGTTTCCAATCTGTCCCGGCCGCCGTCCGGACACCTCTATTTTTCGTTGAAGGATGATGACGCCACCCTGAGCGTGGTCTGGTTCAAGGGGGCGCAGCCCAGGATCGAAGAGGGTGAGCGCGTCAACCCCCTGACCGGTGAGGTTGAGAGCGGAACCTCATTTGTGCTGACTGACGGGCTGGAAGTGCTGGTGGCCGGGCGCATGAACGTCTATCCGCCGCGCGGCGTGTACCAGCTGGTGGCCGAGTTGGTGCAGGGGCAGGGCATGGGCGAGTTGGCCATTGCCTTTGAGGCCATGAAGGCCAAGCTCCAGGCCAAGGGGTATTTCGATGCGGACCGCAAGATGTCTCTGCCCCGCAACCCCCGGCGCGTGGCCGTGGTCACCGCCCCCCAGGGCGCGGCCCTGCAGGATTTTTTGCGCATTGCCGCAGACCGGGGTTTGGGCGCGACCGTGCGCGTGTATCCGTCCCTGGTGCAGGGCGAGAGCGCTCCGGCCCAGATCGCGACTGCTCTGGACCGCGCGGACCGCGACGATTGGGCCGAAGTCATTGTCCTCATTCGTGGCGGCGGATCCTTGGAAGATCTCTGGGCCTTCAACACCGAGCCCGTGGCCGAGGCCATTTACCGCGCTCGCATGCCCATTCTGACCGGGGTGGGCCATGAGGTCGACACGACCATCGCCGATTTCGTGGCCGACACCCGCGCCGCCACCCCGTCCCATGCGGCTCAGCTGCTCTGGACGGAGCGCACAGTCCTGGGTCAGCAGGCGGACGAAACCTTTCTGGCCCTAAGTCGGGGCATGGACCGGTATCTGGCCGGCCAGCAGTCCCGACTTACCGCGCTGGCCCAGGGGTTGGTCTGGCATTCCCCGGCCCGGCGCATTGAGCGCGGGGGACTGGAGCTGGACCGGCTGCGGCTGCGTCTGGTCCACGGTGGGACCCGGTTGGTTCAATCCCGCGCTCAGACTCTGGCCCGGCTGGACGAGCGTTTGCGCCACCTGTTCGGCCCCCTGGCCATGTCCGCCCGACAGGCCGAACTGGACCGGACCGTGCGGAATCTGCACAGCGCCGGACAGCTTTTTCTGCGTGCCAAGGAAGACGCGGCGCGGGCCGCAGACGCGGCCCTGGCCGCTCTCGACCCGCACGCCCCCCTGGCGCGGGGCTACGCCCTGGTCCGGGATGCGGACGGGCGTTTTGTCCGCTCCCGTCAGGACGTGACCCCTGGCGATCTTCTGCGGGTGCGGGTACGTGACGGAGAATTCGAAGCCGAGGTGACATCATGAAATATGCGTTGGTCTTGCTGACAGTCCTTTTGTCCCTGCCGGCCTGGGCCCAGACCCAGCTGCAGGTGGTTTGTCCGGACGCCATCGGCATCGGCCTGCCGTTTACGGTGCAGGTGATTTCGGACCGCCCCGTGGACGCCATTCGGGTTGAGTGGGGGGAGAAATCCTTTGAGATGCCGGGCCATGGCCAGGATCGTCTGACCTTTCTGCTTGGCTCCGATGTGCTCAAATCCAAACCAGGCCCACAGACGCTGCGCGTCATCCGTCTGGGTTTGAGCCCCGTGGCCGTGGAGACCACGGTCCGCATTGAGTCGCGCTCTTTTCCCGAGCAGCGCTTGACCGTGGCTGAAAGCATGGTCACGCCGCCGGCCGGGGTGCAGGAGCGCATCAAGCAGGAAAACGCCCTGGCGCGCAAAATCCTGGGCACAGCCACTGCGGTCAATCATCTGGTCCTGCCCCTGGTCCGGCCCGTGCCGGGCGAGGTGACCAGCGCCTACGGTCTGATCCGCTTTTTCAACGATCAGCCGCGCAATCCGCACCGCGGTCTTGATCTGCGCGCGGCCCTGGGCGACCCGGTCCAGGCGGCCTCGCCGGGAAAGGTTGTGCTGGCCGCCGATCACTATTATGCGGGGCGCTGCGTATTCGTCGATCATGGTTTGGGCGTGCATACCCATTACATGCATCTGGATGAAATCCTGGTCCGCGAAGGGGATATGGTCGAGGCCGGGCAGATTATCGGCCGGGTCGGCAAGACCGGGCGGGTCACCGCGGCCCATCTGCATTTTGGCCTGTCCATCCTGGATCTGTCCGTGGACCCGACCCCACTTTTTTTCCAGCCAACCCGGTAGCAGCAAGGCGGTATATGGCAAAGACACAGACTTTCGAAAAGCGGCTGGAGCGGATCAAGGAGATTGTGGCCCTGCTTGAAACGGGCGACCTGCCCCTGGAGCAGGGGGTCAAGCTCTTTCAGGAAGGGGTGCGGCTGTCCAAGGACTGCGGCGCGGAACTGGAACAGGCCCGCATCATCGTCGAAACGGCCGGGCAGGCCGAAGCTTTGGAGGACGCATGACGCCGCAGGAAATGAAAGCCGATCTCCGGGCCATGGCCGGGGTGGTCGAGGCCCGGCTGGCGACGATTTTTGCCGACAAGGCCGCGCCGGAAGCGTTGACCGAGTCCATGAACTATTCGCTCCTGGCCGGAGGCAAGCGGCTACGCCCGGTGCTCTGCCTGGCCTGGGCCGAGTTGGCGGGGGGCAATGCCGGGCAGGTGCTGGATTTTGCCTGCGCCATCGAGTGCATCCACACCTATTCCCTGATCCACGATGATCTGCCGGCCATGGACAACGATGACCTGCGCCGGGGCAAGCCCTCCAACCACAAGCAGTTCGACGAGGCCACGGCCATCCTGGCCGG
>CAZYZA010000144.1:0-5929 GCA_964651415.1 uncultured Desulfovibrionaceae bacterium | reverse complement strand
AAATATCTTTTTTGACCTGGCTCAAAGCCTGTCCTGCCGAATCTCCGTAGACCGGCATCAAGCAATCGGTACCGGAGGTACACCATGAAAAGAAAAATCATTGAAATCGACGAAGCAAAATGCACGGGATGCGGTTTGTGCATTCCCGGATGCGCCGAAGGCGCCCTGGCCATTGTGGACGGCAAGGCGAAAATTGTGCGCGATATGTACTGTGACGGACTTGGGGCCTGCATCGGACATTGCCCGGAAGACGCCCTGCACATCATCGAACGCGAGGCCGAAGACTTCGACGAAGAGGCGGCCATGGAGCATGTTCGCCGTATGGGCGGGGACGCGCACCATCCGGCTCCCCGGGCCGGATGCCCGTCGAGCCGGGTTCAGACCATGAAACCTGCCCACGGCGGATGCCCGTCGGCCGGCATGATGTCCATGACCCCGTGCGAGAAAGCAAATATTCCGGCCGGTCAGATGGGCTCGGCCCTGTCCCACTGGCCGATCCAGATCAGGCTCATCCCGCCCCATGCCCCTTTCCTGCAGGGCGCGGACCTGCTCATCGCCGGCGACTGCTGCCCGGTGGCCACCCCGGATTTTCATCAGCGATACCTGGCCGGCCGCGTGGTCATGCTCGGATGTCCGAAATTCGACAATGCCCAGGACTATATCGATCGCCTGACGCAGATTTTTGCCCAGGCAAACATCAAATCCGTCACGGTCTTGGAAATGGAAGTGCCCTGCTGCTCGGGATTGTCGCGCATTGTCAGCCAGGCCTTGTCCCGGAGCGGAAAATCCATCCCCGCAACCAAGGCCATTGTCGCCAGGGATGGGCGCTGCGACGAGCACCCGCTGGAATCAACCGCCCCGGTCCAGCACCTGCACCGCCTCTAAACGCCGGCTTGCCGGATCTCTGCCGCGCCTGAACAAACAGGCTGATTCCACGACGACGCACGACGCAGTCTTTTCGACCGGGCGTGCGTCGTCGTTGCGTCCGACTCGTTGAACCCAGAACGGCCAGTCCGTACAGATCCGCTTTCACCCCGGCCGTGCGGCACGAAAAGGCCACGTCAGACGGTCCGAAGCTGCAGTCGACGGGACACCACCCGTCCAGCTTCCCGCGCCAGCAGTCCGGACATGACCACGGCGGCCAGGACGGCCAGCCAATGTTCAGGCCTGTCTTCGGTCCCGCTCAGCCAGCCCTGAACCCCGAAGCCAAGCCAGACATAGAGCGCATCGGCCAGCAACCCGCAGGTCATGGTCATGACGACTATGCAGGCGATATAGATGGAAGCCGCTTTTTTACCGAGCAACCGACCGACCATGGTCATGGTTGCCGCATTGGTCGCCGGCCCGGCCAGAAGAAAGACCAGCAGGGCTCCCGGCGAAAACCCTTTCAGGGCCAGGGCTGCGGCAATGGGCGTGCTGGCGGTTGCACAGACGTACATGGGCAGAGAAATGGCCAGCAGGACCAGCATGGACGAAAATGTTCCACCCGGAAGCATGGTCGCCAGATCTTCGGGCAGAAAAAGGGTGATGGTCGCGGCCAACATAACACCCAGGCCGAACCACACGGCCATGTCGGCCATCAGGTCCCCGAAGGCAAAGCGCTGGCCGGCCAGAAAGCGTCTCCAGACTGAATCCGGAGCAGGCTGATCGTGACAGGAACACGCCGGAGATGAGCACAACGGCTGCATTCCGCCCATAAATTGTCCGGCGGATGATTCCGGTGGCCGGGAAGCAGTCTCCCTTGCATCGGCCAGGTTGATAACAAGCCCTGTGCTCACCGCAGTCACCAGAGCCGAGAACGGACGCAGCACAGTCATCAAAGGATCAAGCAGGGCCCAACTGGCAGCCATGGAATCGACTCCGGTTTCCGGGGTGGCGATGAGAAAAGAGGCCGTGGCCCCTTTGCTTGCACCCTGCCGACGCAAACCCGCCGCAGCCGGAATGACGCCACAGCTGCACAGAGGCAGGGGAATGCCGAAAAGGGCCGCCTTGACGATGCCGCCGCGCCGGTCGCGTCCAAGATGACGGGCGACCAGGTCCGAGGGTACAAAGGCCCGCAGCAGCCCGGCCATGAAAAATCCAAACAGCATCCAGATCGAAGATTCAACCAGGATGTCCCAACAGGCCAGCAAAAACGGGGTCATCGGGTTTCCTCCCGGCAGTGCTCCAGGGCCATGTCCATCAACTGCTCCACATGACCGTCGTCCAGGGTGTAGAAAACGACCTTGCCGTCACGTCGCCCGCGCACCAGCCGGGCCGTGCGCAACAGCCGCAGTTGGTGCGACACGGCCGACATCGACATGCCGAGCACTGTCGCGATGTCGCACACGCACAGTTCGCCATGGCGCAGGGCGTCCATGATTCTCAATCGGGTCGGGTCGGACAGGATCGAAAATATGTCCGCCATGTCCCGCAAAAGATCCTCCCCGGTCCGGGCCAAGCGGGCCTTGGCCACCTGGTCGGCGTGAATGCACCGTTCTTCGCAGATGTCTTCCATCATTCCTCCCCTGAGCAGGCTGGTTCTCATTCTTCACGAAACAAACACTTGAAGATATGTTCAACTATCGGCGACAATTCCTGCCGTCAAGAACGATTTACTCCCCCGCGACTCGGACCATACGTCTCTCCAGTCCCGACGCATTCCGTTCCGGCCACGGCGGACAGGGCAATATTTTCCAAGACGAACCCACATGGTCTGCATTATCAAGCCTCCCATGCGCGGATCTTCCATCCAATTTATCCGGGAGCGGCCTGGCCTGGAAATGAGCCATGTCTCACGCAGCACGCACGTTTTTCCCCTTCATTTCCACGACGATCTCTACGCCATCGGCCTGATGCGCCAGGGCGCCAGCCACTGCCTGGGGCAAAAGCACGACCGGGACACGGTCCGGCAGGGTCAGGCCTGCCTGATCAACCCCGGCCAGGTGCATTCGGGCGTTCCGGTGGAATCAGCCATTTCCTACACCATGCTCTACCTGCACGTGGACCTGGTCCGTTCCCTGGCCGAGGATGTGAGCCAAACTCCGGGCTGTTGCCCTGAATTTACCGACCTGATCTGCGCCCATCCAGGACTTGTTTCCTCGTTGCACCATCTGGCCGGCGTCCTTCACGGCCCGGAAAGTCTGGCCACGGACACGACTCTGATCCGCACTCTGGGCGATCTCCTCCAGATCCACGGCGGCCTGCGTCCTCCCCGGGGCGGAAAAGATCCGCGCTTCGTCAACCAGGCCAAGGAAGTGCTGCGGGCCAACCTGGACAGCAAGCTCGTGCTGAAAGACATGGCTGCGGCCCTTGGGGTCAGCCAGTATTATTTCGTGCGGCTCTTCAAACGCCTGACCGGCGTTCCCCCTCATGTCTATCGCACCCAGAGGCGGGTGGAACTGGCCCGCACCCTGATCCGCCGGAGCCTGCCCCTGAGCGATATCGCCCAGACCGCAGGCTTTACGGACCAGTCCCACCTGACCAATACATTCAAGCTCTATACCGGAACGACTCCGGGTCAGTACGCCCGGCTCCTCAAACTGCAACACCCAGAGATTCCATGAAATCCGAAGCCATCTCCCTGACCGGCCCCACGTCTTCCTCCCAGCTCTGGCCCCGACTGGCCGTCATCGCCGCCGTTGTTCTGTGGGGCGGATCGTTTTCCACCATGCGCCTGGCCCTGGACGCGCTCCATCCCTGGAGCGTGATGTGGCTGCGCATGATCATCGCCCTGATCTGCATTCTGCCCCTGTATAAAACCGTGAATCTGTCCGTATATCGTCGCGGAGAATGGAAACTTCTCCTCCCCGCCGTCATTCTTCAGCCGTGTCTGTACTTCTGGCTCGAATCCACGGCCCTGGGCTTGACCACTTCGGCCCAGGCCGGAGTCATTTCCGCGTCCGTGCCGCTCTTGGTGGCTGTTGGCGCCTGGATCGTGCTCAAGGAACCCCTGACCAGACAGATTGTTCTCGGCCTGACGCTTTCACTGGCCGGAGTTGCGGTCCTGACTCTGGGCGGCCAGGCCTCGCAGAACGCGCCGTCCCCCCTGCTTGGCAACAGCCTGGAATTTCTGGCCATGGTCTGCGCAGCCGGCAACATGGTCCTGATCCGCCTGCTTGGACGACGCTACAGCGCCTGGACCCTGACCGTGATGCAGGTCGCAACCGGCTGCCTGTTCTTTTCTCCGGGACTGGTCCACCTCATGGCCGTGCCGGCCGAGGTTTTCACCGTCCAGCTGGTGACAATTCTGGTCTTTCTCGGCGCGGGCGTAACGCTTGGAGCCTTCTCCCTCTACAACTGGGCCATCACCCGCATGCCGGCCGGCACGGCCTCGGCCCATATCAATCTCATCCCGGTCATCGCCGTGGGCTGCGGCTTCGCTTTTCTGGGCGAAACCATGACCCTGATCCAAATCGTCGCCGCCGGGGTGGTCCTCTTTTCCGTGCTCATGACCCAGCGGTCCTGAGGAGATTGATCATCCCACGACACTGAGCAGAAAAGGCTTCAGACCCGAATAGAACGTTCTCCAGCAGGCAGTGTTCCAACATTTCCTCCAGCTGCGCCTTCGGAACCCGTCTCCTGTCTCTTGCCAGCCCGCCATCTTTCTGAAAAACGAACTCAGCGTGGCCGGATGGATGCAGGCATTCATCCCTGGAAATGCGAGCAGCCCAGACAAGACTCCACGATAATGATCCACAGCCGTCACCGGCTCCCGGAACGCGTCGGTATCCAAGGACGGCCTTTGCCGCCGATTACCGACTGACGCAGCACGCCCGCAATAATACAGACAAGACCCAAGGAACACACCGCGTGAAACTTTCGAGCATAACTTTTCGGTTATCCAAGCATGAGATTCTGTCCCGCAACCGGAACTGCCGCCTCATCCGAAACAGATTCATGAGTCCGTTGCCCGCCTGCGTACTCAAAATCTGGAAAACGGAGGACGCACAGTGAGCGGACATCTCTACGGTGTGGGTGTGGGACCGGGCGATCCGGACCTGCTGACCCTCAAGGCGGCCAGAATCCTGGGCGAGGTCGATGTCATCCTGGCCGCGTCCTCGACCAAGAACGACGATTCCCTGGCCCTGGACATTGCCCGGCCCCATCTGCGGCCCGAGACCCGGATCATCCGCCTCGGATTTCCCATGAGCCGCGAAAGCGCGGTTCTGAACAGGGCCTGGGAGGAAAACGCCCGCCTGGTCCTGGCCGAGCTGGACCAGGGCCGGAATGCGGCCTTCCTGACCCTGGGCGACCCCCTGCTCTACTCGACCTTCGCCTACCTGTTGCGCACCCTGCGCCGCATGGACCCGGACCGGCCCGTGACCATCATTCCCGGCATCACCTCGTTTCAGGCCGTGGCCGCGGCCACGGAGACGGTCCTGGCCGAGAGTTCCGAAAACCTGCTCATCCTGCCCGGCATCCGCGAGGCCCAGTCTCTGCGGGCCAGCGCCGAGGGCGCGGACAACGCGGTCATCCTCAAGGCCTACACCAATTTCGCGGCCATCCGCGAAGAGCTGAAGGATTTTCCCCGGGAAACCCATTGCGTTTTCGCCTCAAGAGTGGGCATGAAAGACCAATACATCACTCGGAACCTGGACGAGGCTCCGGACAACCCGACCTACCTGTCGCTGCTGCTCCTGACCAGGGAACGCTGACGGGCTGTTGAAAACTCAAAATTCACAGGCCATTCAATTCAGGGTGAGACGCAAGGACACTGCAGATCACCGGTTTGGGACGGCCTGACAAACCGAGGAATTTATGCCCAAAGCCATCATCATCGCCGGCACCTCCAGCGGGTGCGGCAAGACTTCCGTTGCTCTTGGCCTGATGAAGGCCCTGGCCCGCAAGGGTCTCGTGGTCCAGGGCTTCAAGTCCGGACCGGACTTCATTGATCCCGGCCTGCACCGCATGGCCACGGGCCTGCCCAGCCACAACCTGGACGGCTGGA
>CAZYZA010000143.1:0-6119 GCA_964651415.1 uncultured Desulfovibrionaceae bacterium | reverse complement strand
TTTCAGGGGGCAGGTGTTCCTGCGCCGGGGCCGTGCCCGGGGAAAACAGCAGGCAAAGCCCGGACAGACAGGCAAAGACTGTGAAAGCAAGGTGATGCATTGTCGGACTCCTCTGTGTGGGATGAGGAAGCCTGCAGAAAAGTCGGCGCGGAAGGCGGGATTGAAATTGTGGCGGAGGAAACGGACGCGTCTGCAGGCGATGATTGTTGGCCCATAGCTCATCCGGGCCAGCAGAAGCAATGCTTTTTTTGCCGTGATGCTGTCCTACGTTATTTTGAAGGACAGCATCACGGATTTATCGTCCATGCGTCACGCGGTTTTCGGTCTGTTGGCCAGCCAGACTCCGGAAATGACCATCGCGCCGCCCAGCAGCAGGGCCCGGGTCACGGGTTCGTCCAGGATCAGCCAGCCCATGAGAATGGCAAAGACCGGCACCAGGTTGATGAAAATCCCGGCCCTGGCCGGGCCAATGGCTTTGATGCCGCCGTAGTACCAGGTGAAGGCCACGCCGGTGGCGACCACGCCCAGAAAGAGAATGTTACCCCAGTCCACCAGGTCGGCCCCGGCCAGATCGTTCAGCAGGCCGTGGGTCAGGGCCGGGACAATCAGCATGAGCGTGCCCAGGATGCAGGACCAGGTCACGGTCAGCAGGGGATCAAGGCGGCGCATGACCCGGCTGCCGGCCACGGAATACGCGGTCCAGGCGGCCACGCAGCCCAGGATCATGACATCGCCCCGGGACAGTCCGCCCTGGAAAAGGGCCAGCGGATTGCCTCCGGACAGGACCACGGCCGCGCCGCTTAAGGACAGGCACGTGCCGGCGATCCGGAATCTGGTCAGGGGTTCACCCAGAAACAGGGCCGAAACGATGCCGATGACCACGGGGACCGAGGCGATGATCAGCGCGGCCCGTCCGGCCGGGACCGTCTGCAGGCCGGTAAAGAAAAAGGCGTTGTACAGAAAAATGCCGGTCAGGCCGAGAAAGGCCACGGGCAGGATCTCTTTTTTCGGCAGTCTGGGCAGACCGCGTCCGGCCCAGCAGGACCATGCAAAGAGAAAGACGGACGCGGTGATGAAACGCAGCAGGGCCGCTGAAAACGGTCCCATGTCCTGAGCCAGGACCCGGCCTGAGATCCAGGTCGCGCCCCAGAAGAAGACGGAACCGACGAGTTGGGCGTAGACGAGCATGAAGCATCCTTGGTGCGGGAAAAGAGATGTGATCCGTACTCCTCGTCGTCCATGGCGTCAAAGGTGTCGGGGGCTTGCGGGTGAACAAAATTCATGGCCAAAGTGCTTGCCCCTGGCCAAGCCCCTTTGGTAGGCGTGGTGTTGTTGCGGAACGAAAATCCCTTTTCATCATACAGGAGGTTTCCCATGAGCGATGTCCGTCCTTCCAAGGAAGAGCGCAGAGCGCGCGTCATTGATGTCTTGAACCAGGCCCGGGCCATGGAGCTTTTCGCCATCACCCAGTACATGAATCAGCACTATAACCTGGACAGCATGGATTACGGCGAGCTGGCCATGAAGATGAAACTCATCGCCATTGACGAGATGCGTCACGCCGAAATGTTTGCCGAGCGGGTCAAGGAGTTGGGCGGCGAGCCGGTCACATCCTATGAGGGCGACCTGAAAAAGGCGCAGGACGTGCGGGTCATTTATCCCTACGACGCCGGTCTGGAGGATGACACCATCGACATCTACAGCCAGTTCCTGCTGACCTGTCGGGAGAGCGGCGACACCATCAGCGCCAAGCTCTTCGAGACCATCATCGAGGAGGAGCAGGCCCACATGAACTATTTCGAGAACGTCGGCACCCATATCGACACCCTGGGCGACACCTACCTGTCCAAGATCGCCGGTACGTCGGCGTCGACAGGCCCTTCGACCAAGGGTTTTGTCATCAGCGGCGGCAATTAGGCTTTTTTTCCGCCATATGTCGCAGGCGCATGGACCACGATGTCCAGGCGCCTGTTTTTTTGGTTCATTCGGTTTGAGCGTCCAGGTACGTATGTGTCAGTGCTCAAGTCGCTGAGAGCAGAGCGAAGCCGCGCTCCAACTCCCCTCCTGCCAAGGAGGGGTGGCCCGAAGGGACGGGGTGGTCCTCTCCCTGCCGGGTCAGCATGGTCGGCCGCAGAAAGGCACCCCCCTCTCCCTTCGGGGTAAGTATGCCCGCCAGGGTGCTTTGCAGGGGGAGTGTTCAAGATCAAAAGAGCCGCTCGACCGGCCAAGCCGTCTTTGCGAGCGCAGCGAAGCAATCCAGTTATGCGATGGGTGGAGACGGAAAAAACATGGAATTCGTGCATAGCCCGACACGGCCACGGCGAAAGTCGGGCTATGCATGAAGACTTCTCATGACGATGATGAAGTACGTTCAAACCGGATGAACATTATTTTTACAGGAGTTGTCATGCTCAAGACCGCCCGTCCCGGCTCCCGGCATTTGCCCCCGGGCCTGACCATCATTCATGAGGACCGGGATATTCTGGTTGTCGACAAACCCGCCGGCATGCTGACCATGGCCACGGACACGGAAAAGGTCCGCACGGCCTATTACGCCCTGACGGACTACGTCCGCAAGGGAAACGCCAAGTCGCCTCACCGCATTTTCATTGTCCATCGTCTGGACCGGGAAACATCCGGAGTTGTGCTGTTTGCCAAGACCGCCACGGCCAAGAAAACCCTGCAGGAAAATTGGGACGGGGCGACCAAGCTCTACAGCGCCGTGGTTCACGGCCGCCTGGACAAAAGTCAGGGATTGACCGCCTCTCATCTGGTGGAGAGCGGGGTGCACAAGGTGCTGGTCACGCGTGAGCCGGGCAAGGGCGTCCTGGCCCAAACCGCCTGGCGGGTGGTGCGGGAGAAAGGGGAATATTCCCTGCTGGAGCTGACCCTGCTGACCGGCCGCAAACATCAGATCCGGGTTCAGATGGCCCAGCTGGGCCATCCGGTGGCCGGCGACAAAAAATACGGAGTAAAGGACGGGTTTCCCCGATTGGCCCTGCACGCGCGGTCCTTGACCCTTGCCCATCCCTTTTCCGGCGCGACCATGACCTTCGAGTCCGTGGTGCCCGGCGTGTTTGCCCGGCTTGTGCCGGCCTGATCCGGCCTTTTTCGGTCTGACCTTGATCACTGCTGGTGGCGGGCGTCCCGGCAAGAGCCGGTCGGCTGTGTGGTTGCGGCATCTTGCCGGCAGCTGCCGGGGCCGGAGCGGACTCAGGCCCCTCCGTCGCAGCGGCCGACGATCTTGCCCAGAAAATCCCTAAGCCTGGGATTTTGCGGGTTGCCGAAGAATTCCCCGGGCGTGTTTTCTTCCTGGATCAGACCCTGATCGATAAAGATGACCCGGTCCGCGACCTCGCGGGCAAAGCCCATTTCGTGGGTTACGACGACCATGGTCATACCTTCGGCCGCCAGTTTTTTCATCACTTCCAGTACTTCGCCGACCAGTTCCGGGTCCAGGGCCGAGGTCGGCTCGTCAAACAGAATGACCTTGGGCTGCAGGGCCAGGGCGCGGGCAATGGCCACGCGCTGCTTCTGGCCGCCGGAGAGCTGGTCCGGATAATTCTCGGCCTTGGCGGCCAGGCCGACCTTGGCCAGCAGATCATAGCCGAGGTGCCTGGCCTCTTCGGGGTTGACCTTGCGGACCTTGATCGGCCCAAGGGTCACGTTGTCCAGCACGGTCATGTGCGGAAACAGATTGAACTGCTGAAAGACCATCCCGGCTTCGGTGCGCACGGTGTTGATGTCTGTTGCGGGATCCATGATGTCGTGGCCGTCGACAATGACCGTGCCCGATGTCGGCGTTTCCAGCCGGTTGATGCAGCGTAACACCGTGGACTTGCCGGACCCGGACGGCCCGATGATGCAGACCACCTCGCCGGCTTTGATCTCCAGATCGATGCCTTTGAGCACTTCCAGTTCACCGAATGCTTTGTGCAGGTTTTTGATGTGAATCATGGGGGCCTCAGCGGATTTTGGTGGTCAGACGGTGTTCAAGCATGCGCAGGGCCTTGGCGATGGTCATGGTCATGGCCAGGTAGACCAGGGCCACGGCCATGTAGACCTCGAAGGCGCGAAAGGTCACGGCCACGATTTCCTGGCCCGTGCGCAGCAGTTCGCCCACGCCGATGACCATCAACAGCGAGGTGTCCTTCAGGCTGATGATGAACTGGTTGCCCAGGGGCGGGATCATGCGTCGGAATGCCTGGGGCCAGATGATGTAGCGCATGGTCTGGGCCCTGGTCAGGCCGATGGAGCGCCCGGCTTCGGTCTGGCCGATATTGATGGATTGAATGGCGCCGCGCACGATTTCGGCGATGTAGGCCCCGGAGTTGATGGCAATGACGATGATGCCCGCGATCAGCGGCGGAATGCGCAGGCCCATGGCCATGGGTACGCCGTAATAGAGGAACATGGCCTGGACCAGCATGGGCGTGCCCCGGATCAGCTCGATGTACAGGCCGGCCAGCTTGCGGGCGAAAAAATTGCGGGCCAGTTTCATCAGCCCGACCGTGACGCCGAGCAGAAAGCCGAAGAACAGACCGCCGACGGTCAGATAGATGGTGTACCAGACCCCGCGCATGAGCATGGGCAGGGTGTCGATGACGATGTGGGGTTGGAACTGGAATGCCATGGGCTACTCGAAAAGGGCAGCCGGGCTGCCGTGGAAAAATGTGGTCGGATCAGGATGCGAACATCGCGGGCCGACTGCAGTCGGTCCGCGATGTTCGGGTCGCGTCGAGCTGGAAAAGCCGGCGCTATTTCGGCTCGGTGCCGAACCATTTGATGTACAGCTCGCGGTATGCGCCGCTGTCCCTGAGCTGCTGCAGGGCCGCGTTGGTCTTGGCGACCATGTCGCTGCCCTTGGGGAAGCCGATGCCGTAGGACTGACCCATGTACAGGGGGCCGACTACCTTGACCTGGCCTTTGCCGACAGTGCGCATGAAGTCGGAAACCACCGGAGAGTCGAAGATGACCGCATCGGCGCCGCCGGCCAAGAGTTCCATGAACATGGCGTCGTTGTTGGGAAAGAGCTTCACTTCTTTGGCGCCGGCTTCTTTCTTGGCGAAGTCCTCGCTGGTGGTGCCGAGCTTGGTCGAAACGATCTTGCCGGCCAGGCTTTGCACGTCGGTGATCTCTTCGTTGTCGGCCTTGACCAGGATCAGCAGGCCGGCATTGTAGTAGGGATCGGAGAAATCGACCACTTCGGCCCGTTCAGGCTTGATGGTGATGCCGGCGATGCCCACGTCCAGCTGGCCGGACTGCAGGCCGGGAATGATGCCGTTGAAGTCCATGGGCTGCAGGGTGTATTCGACCCCGATCTGCTTGGCGATGGCGTCCCAGAGCTCGACATCAAAACCGGTGTGCTTGCCGGTTTCGGGGTCCTTGAACTCAAACGGCGGAAAATTGGTGTCCGTGGCCACGATCAGTTTTTTGGCCGACGCGGCGGTCGCGCAGAGCATCAGCGCAAGAGCGAGAAGCAGGATGCGTTTCATGAAGCCTCCTTTCAGGCGAGGGTAAAAATGGATTTGTGGGCCGAAATGGCGGGAAATCGCTCTTGGCATGGGCCAAAAAGTCGGAAAATGCAAGAATATGGATGAAAAATCGATTGGCGTTTCGGTGAGGGAAACGCTCCCGCTAACCAGAGGAAGGGGATTCTCCGGCACAGGTCCGGCATTTTGTCCCGAAGCCTTTTGTTCCTCGGCGGAATCGGAAGCGTAACTTGTGATTGCTGAACGCTTGGGATATCTCAGCAGAAAAAAGTACTATTTCAGCGCATGTAGCCTTCTTGGTCTCAGGGGCCGAGGCCTCGAATTGACCGGAGGGAGTGGTGAATATTGAATATTTTAGCGATACGGACACGTTGTACATGGTATTCTCCCAGCGCGAGCCTTTTGAGACAAAGGAAATCAACGAGAACGTATATATCGACGTAGACGAGTCCGGCGAACTGGTCGCCATGACCATAGAGCACGCTAAGGAGTCCGCCGACATCGCCAATCTGACGATCTTGCGCTTGCCGCAGATCGTTGCGGCCTAATGGCTGGGCAAAGGCAGCGGGAAAGGCAGCCGGGAAAGGCAGCGGGAAAGGCACGACAAAGGCAGCGACAGAGGCAGCG
>CAZYZA010000142.1:3140-6216 GCA_964651415.1 uncultured Desulfovibrionaceae bacterium | reverse complement strand
GCTTCCGAATCCGTCACCGTCATGCCCGTGGAGCGCACGGACGGGACATACGCCCTGCGCCTGTGTCTGAACCAGGGCGAACTATCCCTCGGCATGATGCGCCGCGTCATGGATGTCATGGCCGCTCACGGCCTGACCACCCTGCGCGCCACCACCGGCCAGCGCATGAACCTGGAAGGCATTCCCAAGGACAGGCTGAACGACATCGTAAACGCACTGGGAGTCGCGGTCGAGAAATGCCCTCCGGGCGTTTCTGTCTGCCCAGGCCGGGCCCAGTGTAAATACGGGCGGCAGGACACCCGGGGCATGGGCGACAGACTGACCGCGCTGATCAAGGCCCACGGTCCCTACCCCTTCAAAATCAAATCCGGCGTATCCGGCTGCCGAATGGGCTGCGGCCTGAGCTTTGTCCGTGATATCGGCCTCATTGCCGGAGCCAAGGGATGGGAACTGCGCTTTGGCGGCTGCGCCACGCGCAAGCCTGACGCCGGCATCCTGCTCGGCAACGCCCTGAGCGAGGATGACGTCCTGCGCATCGTGCGCCTGGCCCTGCACTACTACAAGGAAAACGGGAAGAAATCCGAACGGATCAGCGGCATGGTCCGCCGCCTTGGACATGAAACCGTTGCCGAGGAACTGCACAGCCGATTGCAGCGCGGATAGCTCCTGCCGGATCAGGATTCACCCGCAGATCACCGCGCTCAACGTGCCGGGAGATTCAGGACCGAGAGGCTGTAACCGTGTGCGTCGGCGTGCAGGATATTGATGCCGGCATAGTCCTGACCCAGTCGAAAGAGATGCTCAAGGGGCATGCCCAGGATGCGGCAGAGCACAACGCGGTTGACCCCGCCGTGGGCGACAATGACCAGGGGATCGGCACAATCACTGACAACGGCCTCAAAGGCCGGCCAAGCCCGGCGCTGCAGGTCGGCGAAGCTTTCCCCGCCTGGCGGACGAAACCCGGCCAGATTGCGGCCCCTGGCTTCGTAGCTTCCGGGAAACCGCTCGCGGACGTGGTCCACGGTCAAGCCTTCCCAGTCGCCCAGGGCGATCTCCCGCAGGTCGGCCACGCTCTCGGCCGCCAGCCCCAGGGCCGCGCCGATGATCTCCGCGCTCTGCACGCACCGCGACAACGGGCTGCTGACCAGCCGCGTCACGCCCCGGCCGGTCAGGAACCGGGCCACGGCCTCCATCTGCCCCCGCCCGTGATCCGTCAGGGGCAGATCCGTCTGACCAACAAAGCGCCGGGGCGAAAACTGGGTGATCTCGCCATGCCGGACCAGATAGACCGTTCTCACGGCAGCACCCCGGCCAGCATGTGCTCCACGGGCCGTTTGCAGATTCTTTCCACCAGATCCCGCACGGCCAGGGCGTTGCGCAGCCGTCCGTCAATGGCCCGGCAGGCGGCGGCGTCCCCGGCGTAGAGGGCCAGTTTTTCACCAAACCGCTCTTCAAGAGCAATGCGCCGGTCGCAGCGCACCAGCTTGTCGGCCAGGAAGACAATTTCCTTTTCGGTCGGCACTCCCGACACAGGCGGCGGCACGTCGCGATGGCCGGCGACAATTGCGGACAGCCCGTCCAGACCAAGAGCGGACAGCATCTTCCCGCCGGCGGCCTCGTGTCCGGGCCGGCCCTTGGCCACGTCGTGCAGCAGGGCGGCGTTGTGGATCAGCTCCAGATCAAGACCCAGGCCATGAGCGTTCAGCTCCTCACCCAGGCGCAGGGCAACCGTGGCCACAGCCAGGCCATGAGCCAGGCCGCGTTCCGGCATGGTCTGCCCGGCCAGGGCCAGGGCCTCCTCCCGTTCGCCCACCGCCAAGCGGCCAAGGCGGGCCTGCAGACGGGCAAAATCATCCGGGGTGTCCGCATCACAAAGAATGCCCCGATCCCAGACCGGCACGTCTTCGGCCGGATGTTGTTCCAGCACTCCCCGCAAACCATCCTGTCCGCCATGATCCATGATGGCCGGAATCATCTGTTGTGGAATGAGCGGCGGGTGTCCGCGCTCCCCGCCAAAAACGGGAAACAGAATACGGCCCTGATACCGGGCAAGCAGGGTCGCGACCGTGGCCGGCCGAACCAGGGGAATATCCACGGGCAGCAGAAAAAACGCGTCCATCCCGGTCATGGTCGCCACGGCCGTGCGCACGGACGAAAACATGCCCTGCTCATAATGTTCATTATGAACCGTGAGCACCCCCAGCCGCCCGGCCTCCTCCTGCACCTCGGAAGCGCGGTGCCCGGTCGCGACCATGATCCGGCCAACCCCCTGATCACGGAAAAGCCGGACACAGCGGGCCAGCACGGTCATGCCGCCCAAATTCAGCAGCGGCTTGAATCCGCCCATGCGCGACGAAAAACCGGCGGCCAGGATAACGGCCCCAATCCTGACCCGCTCCGTCATCAGGCCAGTCCCGCCCGCACCCGGATCATCTCAGCCACGATGCTGACCGCGATTTCCTCCGGCGTATCCGCGCCAATGGCCAGTCCGATGGGGCAGGAGACCCGGTCCAGATCAGCCTGGGTCGTGCCCGCTTCCAGCAGGGAACGATACACCGCGTCGCGTTTGGACCGGCTGCCGATCATGCCGATATACCCGGCCGTGGTCCTGAGGGCCTGCGCCAGCACGTCCCGGTCATGGAGATGGCCGCGGGTGACAATGACCACATAATCGTCAGGTCCCAGGTCCGACAGGCACTGGTCAAAACTCTCCAGCACGCGCACCGCGCGCGCTTCGGGATAACGCTCCGTATTAGCGAATTCCTCCCGATCGTCCATGACCACGACCTCGAACCCGGCAAAAGCTGCGACCTTGGCCGTGGCCAGGGCGACATGGCCCGCGCCGACCAGGTGGACAACTGTCGAGGCGACCAGCGGTTCGGCGAAAACCCGGATGCCGTCCGCGTCCAGGCCGAACGGCTGGCGGGTCTTGCGTGCCTTGGCTTCCAGTTCGCTGATCAGGGGCGCGGGCAACTCGGTTCCCTCCAGTCCGTCCAGGGACCACAAGGCCAGCAGGGGCGGCTGCTCCGGCCGCAGGACCGTCAGCAGCACGCCCTGCCGGCGGGCGGCATGGAGA
>CAZYZA010000142.1:0-3040 GCA_964651415.1 uncultured Desulfovibrionaceae bacterium | reverse complement strand
GCCAGTATCTTCCATAATTCGTTCACGATGCACTCCCGCGTTGATCCACAATGGTACGCTTGACCGTATGAGAAGGTGAAAAGGCGCCAACCCGGTTCAATGCGCCCAGGGACATCGTGCCAAGCTCTACAGCCGCAGCCACGGCCGGCACCTGGAGCAGGGCCGATTCCACGTCCCGCAGGTGGGGGCCATGCCCGGACAGGGACAGGAATTCAAGGGTAAGACGCTCCGCACCCCGCTGTCCACGGAGCGTAGCTCGATAATCGAGCAGCCCGTCCACAGCAAAAAGGCGGTCATCAAGATCCTGACTGGTCAGTGAAAAACCGCCGGTCAGGATCAGGGGCTTTTGCCTTCCGCCAATATCCTTCAACCTGGCCGTAAGCCCGCCGCAGGGGCAGGGGGCCGTGGTCAGCCGGGCCATGTCCCCGGTGCGGTAGCGGATCAGCGGCATGGCCTGACGATTCAGGGTGGTGACGACCACCTCGCCGGCATGCCCTTCGGGCAGGATCTGACCTGACTGCGGATCAACAATTTCGACCAGCAGATCGGATTCGCGCAGATGGCAACCGGCGTGAGCCGAGCATTCCACACCGCCGCCAAGGCCGGTTTCGGTGGCCCCGTAATGTAAAAACGTCTCACAGCCGCACAGTTGTTCGATGCGCTCACGCAGGGCCGGCGGGGCGTAATCCGAACACAGCAGCATGGTCCGCACCGCTCCAAAAGACAAAACGTGGGCCATGGCCAGCAGATGCTGCGGCAGCCCGACAACACAGGAGTACCTGTGTTCACGGATCAACGCGGCCAGGTCGTGACTGTCCGCAGGCGGCCACAAACCGGCACAGTGAATCGAGCCTCCAGCCAGGGCCCGGATCAGCAGCTCGCCCGTGCTGTCGGGCTGGGCGAAAGGCAGCAGGGCCAGTACCCGGTCCTCTTGACCGACCAGACTCAGCATGCCGTGCAGGAAAAAATCCACGGTGCCGTCCAGATCGCCTTGGGTGAAATGCAGCCGTTTCGGGATTCCAGTGCTGCCCGATGTCTGCAGGGTGACCACCCGCCGCACCTCGCCCTGGGGCACGCAAACCATACGCTCGCCGTGCCCGGTCAGATCCGCGGCGGTCATCAGGGGCAGACCCGCCAAACTGTCTCGCGACTGCAAGCCAGGCAAATCAACGCTTTTCAGCCGGTCCCGATGCCACGCGCTGCCGTCGCGGGCATGACGCACGGTTTGGCGCAGCGCCTTGAACTGCGCGGCGTCAAGATCAGCCCGACTCCAGCCGTCAGTCAACCCCAAACGCCTCGCGGTCAGGGCATCCACGGTTGTTCTCTTCACAGCCGCCCCCGGTACAGGGCCTGTCCGTGGCGGGAGGTCAGGTTGTAGGCGCAAAACGGAACAAGGCGGCCATCGCGCTGGGCCACATGAATGCAGCAGCCCTGCAACCGTTCCAGGTTCAGGCTCCAGGCGTCCTGAAAGGCCATGGCCGAAATGGTGAAGGTGTGCGTTCTGGCCCTGGCCAGAAAACGGTCCAGGTCGTTCTGCGCAGAGGTTGCAGAAGAAACGTCGCCTGCAGCCCCTTGTCCGACCTGATTTGTTGGCGACGGGGGCAGAGGAGGATGAACCGCCGGGGCAGACCATTGCCGGGCCGTGACGCCAATGGACTTGAGGGCTCCGAGTTCGGCCGGGGCGGGTGCGCAATCGCACGCGGCATTGCCCAGGCGGACAAACGCCCCGTCTTCGCGGGTCATGAACTTGCCTGAAAAAGAGCACAAGGCGTGTTCGCAGCCCGGCGGAAGAAAATCGGACACCGAGACAAGCCCTCCGCTCTGCTCGGCCAACCCGGTCATCAATTCGGGCAGAGTGACGTGATCAGGCATGAAATCGGCAGGATAGCGGCCGAAATAGCTCATGGGTTGAAAATGAACGCCGCGCACAAAAGGCTGGCGCTCCAGGCCAAAACGAACCACGCCCCACAGCTGGTCCGTGTTCACGCCCCGCCTGACCGTCGGCACCAGGACAATGCCCAGGCCGGCGGCAGCGGCCTGGTCCACGGCCCGGCATTTTACCTCGTAAAGATCACGGCCGCGCAGCAGGCGATAGACCTCGTCATCAACGCCGTCAAACTGCAGAAAAATGGAGGTCAGGCCGGCTTCGGCCAATACACCGGCCAATTGCGGGTCCTCGGCCAGACGCAGCCCATTGGTATTGAGCTGGACAAAACCGAAACCGGCCCGCCTGGCCAAACGGACAATCTCCGGCAGATCACCGCGCACCGTTGGTTCGCCGCCGGACAGCTGCAGATTGCACCCTCCCGTTCGAGCCATGACCTGATCGAACATCCGCGCCAGCGTCTCATGGTCCGGGTCCGCTCCGCCCTCGCCGCTGTCCGCGAAACAGACCGGACACCGCAGATTGCAGCGCGTTGTGATCTCAACCAGGGCCGTGCAGGTCCGCTGGGCGTGCCGGGCGCACAGACCGCAATCGAAAGGGCAGCCCTGGCCGACAGTCTCGCGCGGCCCCCCGCCAAAAGGGATTTTCGGCCGCACCCAACTCGAAAAGGCCGGTTCGCCCCGCCAAATTACGGTCGAAAACGAACCGTGGTCCGGACATGTCTTGGCCAGTCGAACCTCACCTCCGTCCGTCAGCAACGCGCCCTCGATACGGCGCAGGCACTCGGGACAAACGCTCTGAACGGCTCCGAGCATCTTACTCATGAACCGCGCCCGGATCGATGCCGTTTTCGACCAGAATGGTCAGGGCCTGACCATAACACAGACCGACCAATCCGCCGCAGATGCCCGCGTCGGGTTTGCCATCCGGCACAATGGCCGTGCAGCTGATGCCGCCGAAACGTTCTCCGGCGTACGCCTCAAACCATTCGGACAGTTCGGCCAGCATGAGCGGCAGCCGCTCGTGCTTTTCCTCGCCGGCCGTGCCCTTGCCCGCGTAATAGGCAATCAGGCAGGCCGCGCCGGTCAAGGCCCCGCACGCACCCTGGGGGGAGGAAAACCCCACGCACAGCCCGGACATGGCCCGGACCAGCCC
>CAZYZA010000141.1:0-6382 GCA_964651415.1 uncultured Desulfovibrionaceae bacterium | reverse complement strand
ACGCCCTCATCGCCCTGGGCTTTTGCGTGGTCAGCAACACCATGGGCATCGTCAATTTCATCCAGGTCGATTTCGTCACCCTGGGCGGCATGTTCATGTTCTCGGCTCTTTTTGCCCTGGGTCTGCCCGTGACTCCGGCCCTGGGCCTGGCTGTAATCCTGGTGGCCGTAACTGCCATGATTGTGGAACGCCTGGGCCTGCGGCCGGCCAGAACCCAGAATCACATGATCCTGGTCTTTCTGACCGTGGGTCTGTCCATCATCCTGCGCGGCGTGATCAAGATGGCCTGGGGCACCAACCGCATGGCCGTGCCGCCCCTGACCCCGGACGTGCCGGTCCAGATCCTGGGCGCCAGCGTCCTGCCCCAGGCCCTGTGGATTCTGGGCCTGACCGTGGTGGCCATCGCCGTTCTGACCTGGTTCTTTCATCGCACCTCCCTGGGCCTGTCCATGCGGGCCGTGGCCTCCAACCCCACGGCCGCAGCCGTGGTCGGCATCCCGGCCGGCCGGGTGCGCCTGACCAGCTACGCCATTGCCGGGGCCCTGGGCGGGCTGGCCGGTGTGCTGGTCACCCCCATCACCACCCTGAATTACGATGTCGGCGTACTGCTCGGCCTCAAAGGCTTTGCCGCCGCCATTCTGGGCGGATTCGGCTCTTTTCCCGGAGCCATCATCGGAGGGCTGGGTCTGGGACTGCTGGAGACGTTGTCCGCCGGCTACCTGTCCAGTGCCTACAAGGACGTGGTCGCCTTTGTCGTCCTGCTGCTGGTGCTGTGTGTCCGGCCCAAAGGGCTGCTTGGCAAATGAACAATCCCGGACTTTACCCCGGCACAAATCGATTATACTTTCCAACCCCATGCGCATGACCACCAGCCCTTTACCCAAACGCGAATCCAGGCGGAGCCTCTGCTCATGACCGGTCGCCAGAAATTTCTCTATTTTCTGTCCCTGCACCGCACCGGCCTGACCGTGACCGTGCTGTCCCTGGCCCTGATCCTGTTCCCGCTGTTCGAGAACAACCCCTACACCCTGGGCCTGACCAACCTCATCGCCATCAACGCCCTGGTCGTGCTCGGCCTGAACCTGTTCATCGGTTTCGCCGGACAGATTTCCCTGGGCCACGCCGCCTTTTTCGGGCTGGGCGCCTATGGCTCGGCCATTGCCACCGTGACCTACGAGCTTGCCCCGTGGCCGGCCATGGCCCTGGTCGCGCTGATCGTGGCCCTGGTCGCCCTGGTCGTCGGCATTCCGGTCCTGCGTTTGTCCGGCCATTATCTGGCCATGGCCACCCTCGGCCTCAACTATGTCGTCCACACCGTCCTTTTGCAGTGGGACGAGGTCACGGGCGGCCCGAGCGGATTCGCCGGGATTCCGGCCCTGAGCCTTGGTGATTTTTTCTTCGACACCCCTGTCCGACGCCACTACCTGCTCTGGACCTTTACCATGATCACCATGCTGCTGTGCCTCAATCTGGTTCGCAGCGGCGTGGGCCGTGGGCTGGCTGCCCTGGCCGGCGACGAGACCGCCGCCGCGAGCCTCGGGGTCGATACGCGTCAGGCCAAGGTCAAGGTCTTTGTCCTCTCGGCGGTGCTGGCCTCCCTGGCCGGCAGCCTGTTCGCCCACTGCTTTGGCTATGTCAGCCCGGACACCTTCAGCATTTTCGCGTCCACGGAATTCGCCATCATGGTCGTGGTCGGCGGGCTGGGCTCCATCTGGGGGTCGGTCTTTGGGGCCGGTTTTCTGACCCTGCTGCCGGAGTGGGTGGAATTTTTCGACAAGTACAAAGACTTTGTCCATGGCGGCATTCTCGTTCTGGTCCTTATGTTCCTGCCCCAGGGGCTGGTCACGGGCGTGATCGACAAAATCCGTATCCATCTGGCCTTGCGGAGGCGTGATGCTGCGTCTTGACGGCGTGACCAAACATTTCGGCGGTCTGCCCGCCCTGCAGGATGTCTCCTTCAGCGCCCAGCCGGGCCGGCTGACTGCCCTGATCGGCCCCAACGGCGCCGGCAAGAGCACGCTCATCAACTGCATCACCGGGGTCCTGGCCCCGACCAGCGGCTCCATCCGTTTTCTGGATCAGGAAATCGCCGGTTTGCCCGCCCACCGCGTCACCCGGCTCGGCATCCACCGCACCTTCCAGAACCTGCGTCTTTTTCCCCGGCTCTCGGTCCTGGACAATGTTCTGACCGGCCTGACCTGCGAGGGCGGCGAGTCCATGTTCATGGCCATGCTCCGCCTGCCCTACCTGCGCCACCGCGAACGCAGCCTGAAACTGCGGGCCATGGAGGCCATGGACCGCTTCGGACTGACCGCCAAGGCCGGTTGGCCGGCCGAAGTTCTGGCTTACGGGGACAAAAAGCGGGTCGAGCTGGCCCGGGCCATTGTCGGCAGACCCAAGCTCCTTCTGCTGGACGAACCCGTGGCCGGCCTCAATGCCGAGGAAACCATGGCCGTGGGCGAGCAGCTGCGCAACCTGCGCCGGGCCGGACACACCATTTTACTGGTGGAGCACGACATGGATCTGGTCATGAACATCGCCGACCACGTCGTGGTCCTGGACAGCGGCCGGTCCATCGCCGCCGGTTCACCCGACGAGGTCCGGCGCAACCCCCTGGTGCTCGAAGCCTACCTGGGGCGGATGGAGGCCACGGCCTGATGCTGTCCATAAAAAATCTGACCGCCCATTACGGCGCGGCCCAGGCCCTGTTCGGTCTGGACATGGAGGTTGCCGCCGGTCAGACCGTGGCCCTGGTCGGGGCCAACGGCGCGGGCAAGTCCACCCTGCTCAAATGCCTGATGGGACTGGTCAAACCCACGGGCGGAGAAATTGTGCTCGACGGCCGGCCCGTGACCGGCGCAAGCCCGGCGCGCATGGTCCAGCTGGGCCTGGCCCTGTCCCCCGAGGGCCGGGAAGTCTTCGGCACCCTGCCCGTGCTCGACAACCTGCGTCTGGGAGCCATTCCGCTCAAGCTCTCCTCGGCAGAGGAAAATAAACGTTTGGACGAGGTTTTCACCCGATTTCCCAAACTGGCCCAGCGCAGAAGCCAGCTGGCCGGAACCCTGTCCGGCGGCGAACAGCAGATGCTGGCCATGGGCCGGGCCCTGATGGCCGGTCCGCGTCTGTTGCTGCTGGACGAGCCTAGTCTGGGGCTGGCCCCGCTCATCACCGACGACATTTTCGCCATCATTCACCAGCTCGGCCGGTCCGGCACGACCATTCTCATTGTCGAACAGAACGCGGCCCGCGCCCTGTCGGCTTCGGACACGGCCTATCTGTTGGCCGGAGGCCGCATCGTCGAACACGGCAAGAGCCGCGACCTGCTTGTGGACCCGGCCCTGCGCGCCGCCTTTCTCGGCGCGGCCAGCCACGACAACCCGGCCGCCAGCCGCCTGGGCGCGGCCGGCCTGACCAACATCCGTCTGGAGAAACCCCTCATGCACACCCGAAATTTCATGCCAACCGTCGCCTCCGCCACAGACCTGCACACCCGTCAACTCCAGGGCCTGCAATGGACCGTGCGCCACGTCTACGAAGGCTCGCCCGCGTACCGGGCCAAGCTGGATGCAGCCGGGGTCACGCCCGAGTCCATCCAGAGCCTGGACGACCTGCGCCGCCTGCCCTTCACCACCACCGACGACCTGCGCGACGGCTATCCTTTTCCCCTGCGCAGCGTGCCCTTTGAGCAGATCGTGCGCGTTCACGCCAGCTCCGGCACCACGGGCAAGCGCAAGGTGCTCTGCTACACCCAAAAAGATCTGGACGACTGGACCGACATGTTCGCCCGCTGCTACCAGAGTGTCGGCGTGACTGCGCTGGACCGGGTGCAGATCGCCGTGGGCTACGGAGTATGGACAGCGGGCATGGGCTTTCAGCTCGGTTGCGAAAAGGTCGGCGCCCTGGCCGTGCCGGTCGGGCCGGGCAACATCGACATGCAGATCCAGTTCCTGCTCGATTTCCAGTCCACGGTCTTCTGTTCCACGGCCTCCATGGCCCTGCTCATGGCCGAGGAGATCCACAAACGCGGCATCGCTGACAAAATCGCGGTCAAGAAAATCATCTACGGTTCCGAACGCTCCAGCCGGTCCATGCGCACAAAAATCTCGGAACTCTTCGGCGGGGCCGAACTGTTCGACATCACCGGCCTGACCGAACTCTACGGCCCGGGCGCGGGCATCGAATGCACCGACCACGACTGCATCCACTACTGGGGGGATTACTACCTGCTGGAAATCCTTGACCCGGAAACCCTGCAGCCCCTGCCCGACGGCGAATGGGGCGAAATGGTCGTCACCACCCTGTGCAAGGAAGGCTCGCCGCTGATCCGCTACCGCACCCGCGACATCACCCGCATCATCCCCGGCCCCTGCACCTGCGGCAGCGTCATGCCCCGCCACTCGCGCATCAAGGGCCGGTCCGACGACACCATCAAGTTCCGGGGCGTGAACATCTACCCCAGCGGCGTGGACACCATTCTCTCGGCCGTGCCCGGACTTGGCTCGGAATACCAGATCCACCTGACCCGCGACCATTCCGGCCGCGACCACATGCGCCTGGTGGTGGAGCGGGCCGAGGGCGTGGCCGCGGGACGCGGGCCGGAACTGATGCACGAGGCCATTCACCAGATCAAAAAACAGCTCCTGGTCACGGCCGACCTGGAATTGGTCGATTACGGCAGCCTGCCCCGCTCGGAACGCAAGAGCCAGCGGGTCTTTGATACACGAATCCAGGACGACATCGTGTAACTGACTACACTTTTATTATCTGCAGAGTGTTCAGAAATGGTGAGATGCGAGAACGCGGATAAATCCAGAAAGTCCAGTCTGTGTGCCCTGATGGGTATGCGGCATGAGCTGTCCGGATTTTTTCGCTGACAAAGCGGATTGCCGTTTTGGGACGCCCTGGTAACCGCACGGACAAACCCAAGGCACACTTCAAAGGAGAAGGGACATGCGCGCAATCTTTGCTTTTCTGACCGGTCTCATGCTGCTGGCCTCGCCGGCTCTGGCCGCAGACACCATCAAACTGGGGGCATTTTTCGACCTGTCCGGCCGGGCGTCCTTTATCGGCACGCCGAGCAAGCTGGTGGCCGAGATGCTGGTCGACAAAATCAACGCCGAGGGCGGCATTGACGGCAAGAAAATCGAGCTGATCATGGCCGACACCGAAGGCGACCCGGCCAAGGCGGCCAACATCGCCACCAAGTTCATCCACAAGGACAAGGTTGTGGCCATCATCGGCCCGACCCTGACCGACACGGGCATGAACGTGAAAAAGATCGCCCACGAGGGCAAAACGCCCATCGTCATGACCGTCGGCGGCGACCCGGTCATCATGGGCGGCAAGTTCGGCCCCTTTGACTGGGTTTTCAAATCGCCGCAGCGTTCCGAGACGGCCGTCAAACGTCTGTTCACCTACCTCAAGGACAAGGAGCTGACCAAGATCGCCCTGCTTTCGGCCGACGACGGCTTTGGCAAGGACGGCCTGCGCTGGATGGAGCAACTGGCCCCTGAATTCGGCATCGAAATCCTGATCAAGGAGTCTTTCGGCGCCCGCGACACGGACATGACCGCCCAGCTGACCAAGGCCAAGAACGCCGCGCCCCAGGCCCTGGTGGTCTGGACCACGGGCCCGGCCGGTGCCATCTCGGCCAAGAATGTGGCCCAGCTCGGCATCGACCTGCCCCTGTTCCAGTGCCACGGTCTGCCCGATCTTAAGTACATCGAGCTGGCCGGTCCGGCTTCCGAGGGCAACCGCATGCCCGCCACCAAGCTGATGGTCGCCGACGAACTGCCCGACACCGATCCGCAAAAGCCGATCATCAAGGAATTCATCAAGCTCTACAACGAAAAGGGCTACGACAAGCAGTTTCCCATCAACACCCACTCCGGCTACGCCTGGGATGCGATCATGCTCATTGTCGGCGGGATCAAGGCCGCCGGCACCGAACCCGAAGCCCTGCGCGCGGCCATTGAACAGACCAAAGATTATGTCGGTATTTCCGGCATCTATAACATCACACCTGAAGACCATAACGGACTCGACGTAAACTCCATGGTCATGGTCCAGGTCCGGGACGGTAAGTTCGTCCTGGCCGAATAACCCGAGGCTTTCCACGCAACGAGCCCAGGTCCTGTCGGATCCGGGCTCGTTGACGATAATTCGACGATAACGCATCCGACGCCGCCACCCCGACCGAACGCAGATTCTCCATAAAATCAAGATCAAGCCCCGGGGCGCGGTCACATTCTCCTTGATTTTACACAGCCTCTCGTCTAGGAAACTACCTCCACAACGACATCGCCCCCATAGCTCAGGTGGATAGAGCACGGGATTCCTAATCCCGGTTAGCCCATGTTCGAGTCATGGTGGGGGCACCAGA
>CAZYZA010000140.1:2963-6534 GCA_964651415.1 uncultured Desulfovibrionaceae bacterium | reverse complement strand
CCGTCCTTTTTGGGAGCTGAAACCGTTACCGACGCCTTGGGGCGGTCCCATGATCTGCCGAGTCCGGTGGAGCGGGTCATCTGCTCCGGGTCGGGCTGTCTGCGCCTTTTGACCTACCTCCAGGCCCAGGATCTGATCGTGGCCGTGGACGACATCGAATCAAGGCCCAACCGTTTTGACTCCCGGCCTTACGCCCTGGCCAATCCGCAGTTCAAGACCATGCCCATTTTCGGCCAGTTCCGGGGGCAGGACAATCCTGAACTGATTCTGACCCTGGAGCCCCAGCCCCAGCTCATTTTCAAGACCTTCGCCACCATGGGGCATGATCCGGTCGAGTTGCAGGCCAAAACCGGACTGCCGGTAGTCGTGCTTGAGGTCGGCAATCTGGGCGCGGCCAGGGACAGGTTTTATCTTTCCCTGCGGACCATGGGCGCGGTGGTCGGCAGGTCTGACCGGGCCGAGGCCCTCATCAGCTATTTCGATGCCGCCATTGCCGATCTGGCCCGGCGCACGGCCGACATTCCCGACAATCAGAGGCCTTCGGCCTATCTGGGCGGCGTGGCCTACAAGGGGCCGCACGGCTTTCAGTCCACGGAACCGGGGTATCCTCCCTTTGCCTTTGTCGGCGCCCGCAATCTGGCGCATGAAGACGGCGGGGTGGCCAAGGATGTCAGCAACACCAATGTGGCCAAGGAGCAGATCGTGGCCTGGGACCCGGACTACCTGTTCGTGGATCTCTCGACCCTGCAGATGGGCGAAAACGCCGGCGGCCTGCATGAGCTGCGGGTCGATCCGGCCTACGCCACGCTGACGGCCGTGCAGGAAGGGCGGGTTTACGGGGTGCTGCCCTACAACTGGTACTCCCAGAATTATGAATCCATCCTGGCCAATGCGTATTTTGTCGGCAAGGTTCTCTATCCGGAGCGCTTCGCGGATATCGACCCCGTGGCCAAGGCCGACGAGATCTATGCCTTCATCGTCGGCCAGCCCGTATTCGCGGCCATGAACCAGGCCTTCGGCAATCTGGCCTATACCCGGCTTGCGGTGCGTTGATGCATGCCGATCATGGCCATGTGCCGGAGGAATACCGGCGTTATCAGGCCTGGAAAGCAGGGGTGGTGGCCCTGACCTTTCTGGCCCTGCTCCTTTGCCTGGTGCTGTCGCTTGGGGTCGGTCCGGCCGGATTGTCGGCAGGGGAGGTGCTGGCCAGCCTGACCTGGACCTCGGACAACCCCCGCATCGATGCCATTGTCCGTGGCATCCGCCTGCCGCAGGCATTGGCCGCAATCCTGGCCGGCGGCGGTTTGGCCGTGGCCGGAGCGGTCATGCAGGCCATTTTGCGCAATCCCCTGGGCTCCCCCTTTACCCTGGGCATTTCCCACGCGGCGGCCTTTGGCGCGGCCTTTGCCGTCATGGCCCTTGATTCGGGCCTGCTGAGCTCGGGCCGGACCGCCGTGACCATCACCAATCCCTACGTGACCACCGTGGCCGCCTTTCTGGCCAGCCTGCTTGCGGCGGCGGTCATTGTGGCCATCTCCCGTTTGCGCGGGACGCGGCCCGAAACCATGGTCCTGACCGGAGTGGCCCTGGGGGCCCTGTTCACGGCCGCGACCATGTTTCTGCAGTATTTCGCCACCGATGTGCAGCTGGCGGCCATGGTTTTCTGGACCTTCGGCGACACGGCCCGCGCCACCTGGGGGGAACTTGGTCTGATGGCCCTGATCGTTGCGCCCTGTTTTTTCTACTTCTGGGCAAAAAGCTGGAGTTACAACGCCATGGACGCCGGCGACGAGACGGCCAAGGGACTGGGCGTGCGCGTGGAGGCTACCCGCATGACCGGGATGTTCTTGTCCAGTCTGGTCACGGCCGTGCTGATCGCCTTTCTGGGCATCATCGGGTTTGTCGGCCTGGTCGTGCCGCACATGTTCCGGCGGATCATCGGCGCGGATCACCGTTTTCTCCTGCCGGCCTCCCTGGTCGGCGGGGCGCTGTTGCTGCTGGCCTCGGACACCGTGGCCCGGTTGATTCTGGCTCCGCACCTCTTGCCCGTGTCCGTGCTGACCGCCTTTCTCGGTGCGCCGACCTTTCTTTACCTGATCATCCGGGGCAAACGGCCATGATGCTTTCTGTCTGCGGCGTCTGTTTTTCCTACAACGGTCATCCCGTGCTGCGCGATGTGGATTTTCGTCTCGACCGGGGCGAGCTGCTGGCCATTCTCGGTCCCAACGGGGTCGGCAAGACCACGCTGCTCAAATGCATGAACGCCATTCACCGTCCGGGAGCAGGGGCCGTGCTGGTCGAGGAGCGCGACATCCTGACCCTGTCTCCGGCCCAGATCGCCCGCGACGTGGCCTATGTCTCCCAGAAGAGCGAGACGTCGCGGCTGACGGTCTTTGACGCCGTGCTCATGGGTCGCGCCCCGCACATCCGCTGGCGCACCGGCGAGAATGACCTGGCCAAGACCGACGCGGTCATCCAGACCCTGGGCCTGTCGTCCATGGCCATGCGCCACATTGATACCCTGAGCGGCGGGGAACTGCAGAAGGTCTGCATTGCCCGCGCCCTGGTCCAGGAACCGTCCCTGCTGCTGCTGGACGAGCCGACCAGCGCCCTGGATCTGAAAAACCAGGTCGAGATCATGAACCTCATCCGCCGGGTGGTCGATGAGCATCACATTGCGGCGGTCATGAGCATGCACGACCTGAACATGGCCCTGCGTCACGCCGACAAGGCCATTTTTTTGAAAAACGGCAGCATCCATGCCATGACCCTGGCTCACGAAGTCAGCGCCGATATCATTCACGACGTTTATGGGCTGCCGGTGGAGATCCACCACCTGGGCGGTCAGCCCGTCATCATTCCCCAAACCTAGAGGAGAGAGTTATGTCCTGCCAGATTCCCATGGAGCGCATTGACGCGACCATTGCCTTTCACGGTCACAGCTGCCCCGGTCTGTCCATCGGCATCCGCGCCGCCGAACTGGCCCTGCGCGAGTTGGATAATCCCAAGGATACTGAGATCGTGGCCGTGGTCGAGACGGACATGTGCGGCGTGGACGCCCTGCAGTTTCTGCTCGGCACGACCATGGGCAAAGGCAATCTCATCCACCGCGACCACGGCAAAATGGCCTTTTCCTTTTTCCGCCGGGAGACGGGGCAAGGTTTTCGGGCCATGCTCAACCCGGAGGCGCGCGGCGGCATGGACGAGGAAATGGCCGAACTGATGAAAAAAAGCGGCAACGGCACGGCCACGGATGCCGACAAACAGCGCATGGGGGAACTGCGGTCCAGTCTGCAGCAGCGTTTCATGGCTCTGCCTCTGGAGGAGATGTTTCAGGTCACGCCGATGGAACAGGGCGCGCCCCGTCCGCCCAAAATCCTGCAGAGCCTGACCTGCGAACACTGTGGCGAAAAGACCATGGAATCACGCACCCGCCGTTTTGCCGGGCAGACCCTGTGCATTCCGTGCTTTGGCCAGGTTGAGCAGAAAATTTAGGGTCATTGGCTCCTTTGGCAGGCTCGGGACAAACCGCTGCATCCGTGCGCGGCCAGCCTGTCAAAGGATGAACGAG
>CAZYZA010000140.1:0-2863 GCA_964651415.1 uncultured Desulfovibrionaceae bacterium | reverse complement strand
CGCGGACCGGCGGTCTGATGACGCTGGTTTGTGCGGTGCTCTGTCTTGAAGTAGCACGATTTTCATATTCATACACATAAAGAACGAATAATTTATCATTGGAGGGGTTATGCGTCAGAGAAAATTGGTACTGGCCGTACTCTTTGTCCTGCTGGCCGGAAGTGTCTGGGCCCAGGATCAAACCCGGCTGGAAGATGTGGTCGTGGTCGGTGAAAAACTGGTCACCCCGACCAAACAGACCAACGAGCAGGTCTACACCGGGACCGAAATCACGGCCGAGGGCCTGAAGCTGTCCGGGGCCAAGGGTCGGACCAGCGTCTATGAAACCATGGATCTGCTGCCCGGCGTGCAGGTGGAGAGCGTTGATCCCCTCGGTCTGGCGGCCGAGCAAAAGAACATCAGGGTGCGCGGCGTGCGGGGATTTCTGGGGTCCATGACCATCGAGGGCGTGCCCAACTGGGGCGGCAACCCCATGGGGCCGCGCGAGTATCTCTACGACATGGAGAACTTCGGCAGTCTGGCCGTGTACAAGGGAGCCATTCCGGCCGGTCTGGGCACGGGCGTGGGGGCGCGGGGCGGAGCCATAGAGTTGCGGCCGCGCTGGCCGGAAAAGGATTGGGGCCTGGATGTGCAGGCTGCGGTCGGCAGCAATGCCTACACGCGGGTCTTTTCCCGCGTGGATACTGGCAGCCTGTGGAGCACGGACACGGCTTTCAGTGTCTCGGCCTCGCAAACCAACGCGGAAAAATGGAAGGGGCCGGGGGATCTCGGCCCGCGCACCAACGCCAATTTCATGATTTCCCAGCCGTATCATGGCGACGACGCCATTCAGCTCTGGATCAATTACAACGAGGTAGAGCAGAATCTATACCGGGGCCTGAGTTATGCCGATGTGCGGGACCTGCACGGCCAGTATCGCAAGGATTTCAACAGCGCCCTGTCCGGAACGCGCGGACAGGATATCTTCTATTACAAGAACAATCGGGGCGAGCATTCCAACCTGGATGTCATGGCCGTCATCCCGTTCACGTTCAGCGATGTGTTCAAGGCCACGATCAAGCCCTATTATTCTCAGGAGGATGCTGAGATTTACCAGGGCGTGACGTCTCAGGGCGGGGCGGTCCAGAAACGCATCCGCGACATTGAACGTGTGGGCGTTTTATCCCAGCTTGACGTAAGTACGGAGTTGGCCAGGTTGTCTGTCGGGCATCTGTTCGAATCCGTGGACATGCAAATCAACACCGAGATGTATCATCCGACCACCGGGGCATTTCTCGGGCACGGCATCCGCACCAAGAACGACGATAACGGCTATGTCAACAGCCCTTTTGTCACCCTGGCCGGCAGTCTCGGCGCTTTGGACTGGCAGGCGGGTCTGAAGTATTTCCGCTATGACGAGCCGGGCAGCAAGGGCTACACCTCCAGCGCACCCCTGTTTGCGTTGACTGAAGCTCCTGACCTGGCCCGCTCCGACAAAACGTATGACATCTGGCTGCCGAGCCTGGGCGTAAGCTTCATGATCAATGACATGCTGCAGCCCTACGCCAGCTACGGCCGCAGTCATATCCGGCCATACTCCTATGTGCCCATCATCAACCTCTACAACCAGAACAGGGCAAAATTCCTGTCCGCCGGGGTGACCCTCGCCGACATGTTCGCGGGTTATGATATCGAGACCACGGACAATTTCGAACTGGGCCTGCGCGTCACCCATGAGCGTTTCGACATCACGCCGGCCCTTTTTTACAGCAGGCACGACAACCTGTTGACCACAATCCATGATCCACGGGTCAACCTCAACTACCAACAGAACGTGGGTAAGGCCACGGGCTATGGTTTTGAGGTTGAAACCAATATCTATCTGACAGAAAATCTGACCTTTTTCCTCAACCCGACCTACACGCGGCTGACCTACGACAAAGACCTGACCTTCAGCGGCGCGACGATGAAAACCAAAGGAAAACAGATCGTCGATGTGCCGGAATGGATGGTCAAGACCGGTCTGGTCTGGCGCTACAAGGATTTCGAGATCGTACCCACCGTCCGCTATCTGGGTGAACGGTACGGTGACGCCGAACACAAGGAAAAGATCGATGACTACGTGGTCGCGGACCTGAGTCTGAACTACGTCAACCGCGAGGTGTCCTGGGCCGAGGCCTTCAGGATGTCGCTCAATCTCTACAACCTGTTCAATACCGAATACGTGTCCATGATCAGCGCTTCCGACGACACGCGGGAAGGCGGAGCGAGCTATTTTGTCGGCGCTCCCTTTACGGCCGTCTTCACGGTAGGGCTGGAGTTCTAGCAGCCCTCGCAACAACGGCGATCTGATTTGTCAGCGAAAAAATCCAGGCCGCATGCGTATGGGCAAAGCCGGGCGTCCTGGATTTTTTCGTTTTCATCACATCATTTGTGAAGAGCATGAGGGTTTTGGTATTCGTGAGGAAAGCCCGCGCCACTCACAACCGTACCTGTATATATTAGGCGACAAAACTCCCCACCGCGAGGAATGGATGCTGGATCTTTTCTTCGCGCCTTCGCGTCTTCGTGTGAGGCCATCATCATTCCGCCTGCGCCACCTCCTCGCCCCACTCGGCGAGCTTTTGGCGCAGCAACTCCTTGTCCGGCAGGTAGAGCTGGTATTCCCGCGCATGGATATTCGCATCCTTGGGCAGGGTGATTTCCACCAGGGCATCGTGCTTCTTCTTGCAGAGAACAATCCCCACGGTCGGCGATTCCTCGTCCATTTTCACAAAGCGGTCGAAGTAGTTGACGTACATCTGCATCTGGCCGAGGTCGCCGTGACTAAGTTTGCCGATCTTGAGGTCGATCAGCACATAGCAGCGTAGCAGACGGTTGTAGA
>CAZYZA010000139.1:0-6552 GCA_964651415.1 uncultured Desulfovibrionaceae bacterium | reverse complement strand
TGATAGATGCCGCCCACGCCCCAGTCCCCGGCATCGGCTCCGGCCAGAACCCGGTTCCAGGGCAGGCATTCCATGGTCAAGGGCACGTCCATGCGTTTGAAGGCCTCGGCGATGAGGGCCGGATACAGTCCGGCAGGACTGTCCCCCTTCTGGTACATGAATGGGGCGTTTTCCTGATCGAAACAGACTTTTTCCGCTGCCACAGCCCCGCCGGCCCAGATTCCAAGCATCAGACAGCTTGCAAACAATCTCAATGCACAGGCTTTTATCATGGCTCCTCCCGCTGTTGCGCCCGACCAGGCGGGCAGTATGTCCGGCCGGCACCATGCCGGACGGTTATGTACGCAGTGTGTCGATAAGGCCCTTGAGCTCTCCCAGCTGGGCTTCCAGGACCTCGATGGTTTTGGACGCCCGGGTCATCTGTTGCGTTGTCAATTCACTGATCTGGTTGATTTCGTTGGTGCTGCGGGCGATCTCTTCGCTTGACGCCGACTGCTGTTCCGCAGCCGTGGCAATGGAGGCGATGAGGGCGGACGTGCGTTCCACCAGTTCCCGGATCTTATCCAGGGCGCGGCCTGATTCCTCGGACAGTTCCTTGGCCTTGGCGATGGACTCCACCGCCTTATGCGTGGCGACCGAGCTGGTCTTGGCTTCGCCCTGAATGCCCCGGATGGACTGATCGACCTGCAGAGTGGCGTTCATGGTCTTTTCGGCCAGCTTGCGCACCTCGTCGGCGACCACGGCGAAACCCCGGCCCGCGTCGCCGGCTCTGGCCGCCTCGATGGCGGCATTGAGCGCCAGGAGGTTGGTCTGATCGGCGATGTCGGTGATGACGTTTAAGATCGTTCCGATCCCTGCGGCCTGCCGGTCCAGATTGGCCATGTTGTCCGTCAGTTCCCGCGCCAGATCGTTGATGCCCATGACCGCTGCCAGGGTCTGGGCCACGATGTCGCCGCCGCGCTGGGCTTCGGTTTTGGTCCGGGCAGCCTGTTCCGAGGTATGGTTGGCATTCTTGGCCACTTCCAGGACCGTGGCGTTCATCTCGTCCATGGCCGTGGCGGTTTCGGTCAGGCGCTGGGACTGTCTGTCCGCGCCGGTGGCCACATGCTCCACCAACGTGGCCATGTCGCGCATGGAGGTGTCGATGTGCCGGACAATGGCTTCCAGGACCTCCACGGCGTGCATTTGCCCCTCGCGGCGGGCCAGTTCGGCGGCCTTGCGCGCTTCGTCGGCGATCAGGGCCGATTCGTTGGCCTGTCTGGCCAGTTGGAGGGCTTCATCCTGTTTTTGCCCCACTTCCATGATCTTGGTTTTCAGGTTGGCGACCATGGACTCGACGGCCTGCTTCAGGTCCGACAATTCGTAGATGAACCGCCCCTTTCCGGGAGTTGCGTCCAGATTGCCGGCCTGCACTTCCGTGGCAAAGGCCTGGATGATGCCAAGGGGGCGCATCATGAACGTGCGGATCAGAAAGAACAGGGCCAGGACCAGGATGGCGTCGACCACCACGACCCGGATCAGAATGGCCCGCAGGTTGTCGCGCAGGGTTTCGTTCAGAAACCGCTTGCTCATGTACACTTCAAGGCTGCCTAATTCGTTCACCCTGTTGTTTCGTTCAAAAACAACGGGCAGGGCGGCTATTTCATAGTCGCCGTCCTGGATCGGTTCGGTGCGGGCCACGACGTTCCATTCCTCGTCGCGTCCCACTCCGGCGACCACCTTGTCGTTGTGCGTCACCACTGCGGCGAAGACGTTGCGGTTGGTCATTTCGCTTTCCAGAACACTCTGGGCCGCGTTCATGTTCATGTCCCATAACGGCCCGGCGACATTGGTGGCCAAACGTCCGGAAACGGCCTCCAGCTCGACACGTAATTGCGCGGTCATGGCGGATTGTGCGCGGAAATAGTCCGCGCCGCCCAGCAGTCCCAGCACCACGGACACGGTCAGGGCGATGATCGCGGCCATTAAAAACTGAATGCTGCCTGAGCGGCGCGTTGCTTTCATGGAAACCCTTCCTATTTTGTGAAGTATTCCTTCATGATGGCATTGGCATCAATCTTGGTCAGCCCTTCGTTGAAAACGGCGGCCAGCTTTTCTCCTTCGGGCGTGCGGGCAAAACAGATGAAGAGGCCCTTGTCTTCCAAGAGCTTGGGGTTGAAACCCACAGCCGCTTTGGCTGAACCCAGTTCCGGGTCATTGGCCACCAGGTGGTCGAAGACGTGGCGGTCGATGACGGCCATGTCCACCCGACCGGCCGCGACCTTGCGGATCAGGGTGGCGTCGTCCGGGGACTGGTCCGTGTTCAGGGCCCCGGATGCGGCCATGGCGTCGAATTCCTCAGTATTGACGTAGCCCGAGACCACGCCGATGGTTTTGGCCTTGAGATCATCCAGACCGGCCCAGGCAGTGCTCGCCCCGGCCGGTTCAATCAGGCCCAGGGGGCTGTCGCCCATGCGCGCTGAGAAAATGAAGTCTTTTTCGATGTCCGCGGAATGATACTCCGGAAAATATCCGGCGGTCTGCCCCTGCTTGGCCATGTCCACGGCCCGCTGCCAGGGGTAGAATTCCACGTCCAGCTCATAGCCCATGGCGGCGAAAGCGGCCTTGGCCACCTTGATGCTCGCGCCGCCCTCGGGCAGGCCTTCGCCGGTGTAGGGCGGCCACTCCAGGGAAGACAGTTTGACCTTTTCGGCCCCAAAGACTGCGCCGGGAGTCAGGAAAAAGACGATGACTGCGAGGATGATCCATTTTCGTTCGAACATGCATTGCTCCTTGGAAGATGTGAATGTTGAGTTCCTAGACTTTGAACCTGCCGACCAATTCCTTCAATCCATTGGCCAGACCGCTCAGGACTTCGGCATTGCCCTGCACGGTGGACGCCATCTGCGAAACCTCGTTGGAGGCGGAGGTGACGTCCGAAACATTGATCGCGATATCCCGGCTGACGGCTTCGGCGTGAGCCATGTTTTCGTTGACCTCCTGCACGCCCTGTGAAGCCTGGCCGGTGTTGTCGGCAATGTCCCTGGTGGTCACGGATTGTTCCTCGACCGCGGCGGCGATGGTCGCCACGATCTGGTCGACATCGCCGACAATCTGGCTGATCTGATGAATCTCGTTGACCGTGACGCCGGTGGCGCTCTGAATACCCAGGATTTTCTCCCGGATTTCTTCGGTCGCGCGGGAAGTTTGCGTGGCCAGTTCTTTGATTTCGTTGGCTACCACCGCAAATCCCCGTCCGGCCTCACCGGCCCTGGCCGCCTCGATGGTCGCGTTGAGGGCCAGGAGGTTGGTCTGGGAGGAGATGGCGGTGATGGTTTCGGTGACCTTGCTGATTTCACGGGCCGCCTGCCCCAGTTCGTTGACCCGTGACGAGGCCTCGCCGGATTTGGCCACGGCGTTGCCGGTGATTTGCTTGGCCTTGGAGGTGTTCTGCGAGATTTCGTTGATGGTCGAGCTCATTTCTTCCGAGGCGGCGGCCACGGTGCCGATGTTCACGGAGAACTCCTCCATGGCCGAGGCCACGGAGTTCATGTTGCCGCTCATGGTCTGAATGGCGGCGGTGGCGTCGTTGGATTTGCGGGCCATGGTTTCCGAGGAGTGGCTCAAGGTGCTGGCCAGGGACAGCAGATCTGCGGACGCCGCGCCGACCTTGACCGTGTTGCCCACCACTTCCTTGATGATGGCATGAACCTTGTCCACGAACTGATTGAACCACTCGGCCAGTTCCTGGGTTTCCGTGCCCGACGTATCCTCCAGCCGACGTGTCAGGTCGCCTTCGCCCTGGGCGATGTCCTTGAGCATGGCGATCATGCCGAGCAAGGGGCGGATGACCAGCCGTCTGGCCAGAAAGACAATGGTCAGGACCAGTATCAGGTCCACCACCAGGACCCTGACGGCAATGCCGATCAGATTGTCGCGCAGAGCCTCGTTCAGGAAGCGTTTGCTCATGTGAATCGTCAGGGTGCCCAGTTCGTTCTGGCGGTTGTTGCGCTCATAGACCAGGGGGATGGACGTGCTCTCGTAATTACCGTCTTCCACGGCCGCCTCCAGCGATGCGACCTGCCATTGATCGTCGCGGATCACGCCGACCAGGATTTTATCATTCTGCACGACCATGGCGGCATAGACGTTACGGTTGGTCATCTCGCTGGCCAGGACCCCGCGGGCCGAATCCATGTTCATGTCCCAGAGGGGTGCGACCAGATTCACGGCCAGACGGGCGGAAATGCCGTCCAGATCGTGACGCAGATTGTCGGTCATTTCGGCCTTGACCCGGAAATAATCCACGGCTCCCAGAGCCCCGAGCACCACGGTGACGATCACCGCCACGAATCCGGCCATGAGCACTTGTAAACTTCGTTTTCTGCCGCCGCGTTTCATGCCTTTCCTCCGTGAAACATCGTTGAGAGAATTGGTTCGATGTATTAAATTCAAAATGATAGCGAATAGTGTTGTTTCATGAGCTGGAGCGTAGGACAAAATCAGAGATTACATTTTCCGTAGCAAAACGATACGGGTTTGGGCAAGAAAAAAGGCAAGACAAGGGAAAATGTCACCATTTGGCGATGGCTTCATGTTTTTCAAAGGGCTTTTAACCTTGAAAAAAATGTAGTACACGATAAGGGCTTTTCCTGATTCACGGGGTGCTCGCTGAATTTCATTCGGTCCGGTGCGGCGAGGGTGGTGGGTGGCGGACGTGTCCGACATGTTGAGAATTTGATCGAGATTGGAGGGGACAATGAAGAAAATTCCGATTCGCATTAAGCTGGTGGGCGGATTTTTGGTGTTATTGGTCGTGGTTTGTTCCGGTCTGGGTTGGATCGCCTATGACCGGGCCAAAGAAGCAAGTCTGGGACAGGTGCGGGAAAATATTCAGCTCATGGCCCAGGACGGGTCACGTTTGGTCCGGAGTCGACTGGATTTTTATCTGGTGGCCATGGATGGTATAGCCAATCGGAACGTGATCCGATCCATGGACTGGAGTCTGCAGCAGCCGGCGTTGGTTAATGAGCTGAAACGCTTGGGTTTTCAGCAGATGGGCGTGGCCACTCCAGACGGCAACGCGCCTCTGCATGACGGAAGTAAAGCCAATATTTCCGACAGAGAATATTTCAAGCAAGCCATGGCGGGGAATACGGTCATATCCAGCGTGGTTATGCATCGTATTCTGAACAAGCCGATCATGGTCGCGGCTGCGCCGATCCGGGGCGACAATGGACAAATCCGTGGTGTCGTTTTCGCCGTTCTTGACGCCACCCTACTGAGCGAGATCAGCGACAATATTAAGTACGGCTCAACAGGATATTCGTACATCATCGACGACAAGGGCGTGCTTATCGCGCACGGCAATCGCCAGTTTGTGCTGGATCAGAAAAATTTTCTCGAAGAGGGCAAGACCAATCCCGAATTTGCCAGGCTCTCGGCCATGCTGCAGCGCATGGTTCGGGGCGAGAAGGGTTATGATCAGTATTTGTTCCTGGGCAAGGACCGGTTTTTCGGTTTTGCGCCCATTGAAGGAACCGGCTGGTCCATTGCCGTCGGGGCCATAACTGACGACGTCTTGGCGCGGGTCTATGCCATGGGTTGGACCATTGCCCTGACCTCCCTGGTCTTTTTGCTGATCGGCATCGGTCTGGCCTTGCTCATTGCCCGTATGGTGCTGCTGCCGGTCAGAAACTGCGTCAGCCTGCTCAAGGACATCTCCGAGGGCGACGGCGATCTGACCCAGCGCCTGCCGGTGGAAACCAAGGACGAAATCGGCCAGCTCGCGCAGTATTTCAATAATTTCGTCACGAAATTACAGGGTATTATCGCCGATATCGCCACCAATGCCCAGACCGTGGCCTCATCGGCCACCGAACTGACGGCCGTGAGCGGGCAGACTGCCCAGAGCGTGCAGACGCTTGCCTCCAAAACCAACACCGTGGCTGCAGCCGCAGAGGAGATGAGCGCAAACATCTCCACGGTTGCGACGGGCATGGAGCAGACCACGGGCAATCTGAGCTCGGTCGCGGCGGCCACGGAGGAGATGACCTCGACCATCGGCGAGATCGCGAGCAACACGGAACGCGCTCGCGGTACGACCGATGGTGCCGCGCGTCAGATTGACGCTTTTGCCGGAGTGTTGCGTGAGCTCGGGTCGGCTGCGCAGGAAATCGGCAAGGTCACGGATACCATTGCCGCCATCTCGTCCCAGACCAATTTGCTGGCCCTCAATGCAACCATCGAGGCGGCCAGGGCCGGTGAGGCCGGGCGGGGATTTGCGGTGGTGGCCAACGAGATCAAGGAACTGGCCTTGAAAACCGCTGAAGCGACCAATGACATCCGGACCAAGATCGACGGCATCCAGAACGCCTCGGGCAGTGCTGTGACCGATGTCGGCCAGATTGTCGCGGTGATCGGCGACGTGAATGAAATCGTGACGACCATCGCCGCCGCCATCGAAGAGCAGTCGGCCGTGGCCCGCGAAGTGGCCACCAATATCGGCCAGGCCACGACCGGCGTGCAGGACGCGGCCGGGCGGGCTTCGGAAATGTCCGGGGTGTCCCAGGA
>CAZYZA010000138.1:0-6578 GCA_964651415.1 uncultured Desulfovibrionaceae bacterium | reverse complement strand
GCTCAGGTTCGCATTTCCATGGCTTGCTGTCTGAATATGTGCGGCGCTGTTCACTGCTCCGACATCGCGATTCTGGGCTATCACCGTAAGCCTCCGATCATTGACCATGAGTGGTTGGATAACCTGTGTGAAATCCCCTTGGCCGTTGCCGCTTGCCCCACTGGTGCCATCCGTCCGACCAAGAAGGAAATCACCACGGAATCCGGTGAGACCAAAACCGTTAACACTGTTGCCATCAAGAACGAGCGTTGCATGTTCTGCGGCAACTGCTACACCATGTGTCCGTCCTTGCCGCTGTCTGATCAGACTGGTGACGGCTTGGTCATTATGGCTGGCGGCAAGGTTTCCAACCGTATCAGCAATCCCAAGTTCTCCAAGGTCGTCGTGGCCTTCATTCCCAACGAACCGCCTCGCTGGCCCACACTGGCCAAAATTGTTCGGCAGATCGTTGAAGCTTATGCTGCAGACGCTCGCAAGTATGAGCGTGTGGGTGATTGGGCCGATCGTATCGGCTGGGAACGTTTCTTTGAGAAGACCGGTCTTGAGTTCTCTGAACACATGATCGATGATTTCCGTGATCCTGCTTACTACACTTGGCGCCAGACCACGAACTTCAAGTTCTAGGTTTTCGCCAACACCAGCGAACACAGGGCCGACGCAAGTCGGCCCTTAACCTTAAGAGAGGGACGTATGGCAGATCCTAAAGACATCGTTGTAGAATTCATCCAGTCCAAGGCAAAATCCAAATCCAAGTTTTACTTCAACGACTTGGCTGCTCTCTTCCCTGAAATGAAGATGCGTGAAGCCAAGAAAATCATCAATCAGCTTGTTGCTGACGGCGTGCTTGAGTACTGGTCCAGCGGCAGCACGACCATGTACGGCATCCCCGGCGCGGGAAAGCAGGCAGCAGCTGAAGGCGAAGAATAAGTTTTCCTCATGCCCGCTTCTGACTTGTTTTGCCCAAGAATTCTTGTTTCCGGCCTTGGAGGCGGTTCCGGCAAGACAATAGTCAGCCTAGGGCTTGCTAGAGCCTTTACTGCCCAAGGTCTGTCTGTTCAGACCTTTAAAAAGGGTCCAGATTACATTGATGCAAAGTGGCTTGGTTTGGCCAGTCACGGCGTCACTACGAATCTGGATCCTTTTCTTTTGCCGTCGGCGACCATGACGAACCTGTTCTGGACAAAGGCGCTTGGCAAGGATTTGGCCTTGATTGAGGGTAATCGAGGGCTTTACGATGGGAAGGACGTCCAGGGATCCTACTCTTCAGCTGAGCTTGCCAAAACACTGAACTGCCCGGTTATTGTCATTGCCGATTGCACCAAGGTAACCAGAACAATGGCGGCAGTTGTTCTGGGGTTACGCCATTTTGATCCGGCCGTTGACATTCGGGGCGTGATTTTGAACAGAACCGCCGGTGCGCGCCACCGGTCGGTGCTGCGTCAATCCATTGAGCAGTATACTGACGTTCCGGTTTTGGGAATTCTGCCCAAACTCAGCGTGAATCCCATACCCGAGCGGCACATGGGGTTGATTTCGGATGCTGAATTCTCATCCGATCCCTTTGCCGAGATTGCCACGCTGGTTCGGGATAATGTGGACTTGCAGGCCTGTCTGCAGATTGCCCGGTCTGCTCCATCAAGCTCGGGTGCCCTGCTTCCTCTTTTTCCAACAACAAGGACATCCTCTCCGGTTCGAATTGGTGTGGTGCGTGACGCTGCGCTGTGGTTCTATTATCAGGAGAATCTTGATGCCTTAACGGATGCCGGAGCTGAGCTTATTGAATTCAGCCTGCTTTCTGATGGTTCGATTCCACGTGATGTGGACGGCCTATACATGGGCGGCGGATTTCCTGAAACCATGGCCGAAACATTGGCCGGCAACCAATCCATGTTGCAGAGCATACGTCAGGCCGTGTACCAGGGAATGCCTATTTATGGCGAATGCGGCGGGCTCATGTATCTGAGCCAAAAACTGGAGTATGAGGGACGGTTGTATCCTTTGTGCGGTGTTTTCGATCTGACGACCAAGGTTTTCATCAAGCCTCAGGGGCATGGCTACATGCAGTCGACCGTGGCCTGCCCGAATCCATTTTACGAAGTTGGAACAACGCTCACCGGCCATGAATTTCATTATTCGCGCTGCCTGGATGTGGAAAAAGTTCAGGCGTTCGTTCTTGACGTTCATTTGGGTCAGGGGATGTCCAAAGGGGCGGATGGGGTACTCGTACGCAATTGCTTCGCTGGCTACACCCATATGCACGCCCTTGGCTGCTCAAGCTGGGCGGTGAATTTTGTTCGCGCTGCTCATTATTTTCAGCAATTCAGACTGCGCCACGAGTCCTGTCCAGATATCAGATTGTAATAGTCCACTTGACGAGGACCGCTATTGTTACTAATAATTCTTCTCAAGAAACGGGGGTGAATTATGGGACAGTTACGTGAATTCAAGGATCTGATCATTGATTGGCAGATGACACCGGAAGACGCCGTCGCTATCTATTTGGAATGGGGAAACAACGGCTATCGTGGCGGGTATCAAAATGCTGTCCGTGGCAAGGAAGACTTTTCCCATTATTTTGTGATCAATACCTGGAACGACAAGCCGACAGCAACTTTGGTCTATCGAAATTCAGACGGTGCTGATGAGTTGGCGGTATTGGCTTTGCCGGAAAAAATCGCCAGTAAGTTCCTGAATGACGTGCACCACCACAAGGGTGTCTATCCTGTGAACGATGAGGTGCGAAGCTGGCTTGAAAAAGAGCTTTATAATTGATCGACAAACTACATATGTATAAAAGCCGGCCAGTCCGGCTTTTTTTATGCCCATTGACGGGGTATGACCACGTCACGCCCTGTTTTCGGGCTTGATCCGGGATGAAGAGGAGGAGCAGGATGAAACATGAATGCCGACGGTGCGGCCTCTGTTGTCGCAAAGGAGGGCCGGCGCTGCACCACGATGATCGCTGGCTGCTGGAAGAGCTGGGTTTGACGTCCATGGTCTGTCTGCGCCCCGGCGAACCGGCGTATGATCCCCGTTTTGAAGGCGTGCGTTTTCTGCAGGATGAACTGATCAAGATTCGTGGAAAAGATGAAGGATGGGAATGTCTGCATTTTGATTCAGCCTCAAGCGGATGCAGCATCTACCACTGTCGCCCCACCGAGTGTCGCGCTTTGTCCTGCTCTCATGTCCAGCCGGTTCTGGATGTCATCAACACGCCGACACTCAGCAGGAGGGATTATGTGACTGAAGGATCAGCCCTCTGGGAGTGCATTTGCGAACACGAAAAGAGATTTCCGGTCAGTAGGGCCGTGGAAATGGCTCAGAACGCCGCCGGCACAGTGCCGCCTCGGCTTGATGTTGAACTGCGGGACGAAGTGGCCTTTCGCAGGATTCTTGCCCGACATGTGAAGGCTTCGGACCAGGACCTCTGGGCGTATCTGGGTCGACCGCTTTGGTTGGTGCTTCGACCTTATGGAACTATCTATTTGAATTATCGGGATGCAGATTAATTTGTGTCAAATTGTTGACTTGAAGTCCCAAGGGATTATCTTTCGGCCAAGAACTCGAGCATAAGGAGTGGTACTATTTTGGAATATAAAGATTATTACAAACTGCTCGGTGTGGAGAAGGCGGCCGGCCAGGAAGAGATCAGCAAGGCATTCAAGAAACTGGCCCGCAAGTATCATCCTGACTTGAACCCCAACAATCCCGAGGCCGAGGCCAAGTTCAAGGAAATCAACGAGGCCTATGAAGTCCTGAAGGACCCGGAAAAGCGAAAGCTGTATGACTCTCTGGGACCCAACTGGAAAGACGGCCAGAATTTCCAGCCGCCGCCGGGCTATGAAAATTTTCAGTTCCGCTCCGGTGGTTTTGGCGGAGGCGGAGATTTCAGTGACTTCTTTGAAACCATTTTCGGGGGAGCAGGTGGTTTCGGGGGCAGTCGGTTTGGCGGCGATCCGTTTGGACGCCCCATGCGTTCGCGGGGCCGGGATGCGGAGGTCCGCCTGACCCTGACCTTGGAAGAAGCCTACCGTGGCGGGCGGAAAACCGTGACCCTGCAGGAGCAGGTGCGCGGGGCCGATGGCATGCCCCGCATGCAGCACAAGACCCTGGAGGTCAATATTCCGGCCGGAGTCAAGGACGGCGGCAAAATCCGGCTGTCCGGGCAGGGGTCTCCCGGAAGCGGCGGTGGGCCGGCGGGAGATCTGCTCTTGCAGGTGGCCATCGAAGAGCATCCGCTTTTTCGCCTGGAAGGATTGAACGTGGTCTATGATCTGCGCCTTGCCCCGTGGGAGGCTGTGCTGGGCTGCACCACGCGCGTCCCGACCCTGGACGGACCGGTGGACATGAACATTCCGGCCGGGGTCAGCAGTGGTCAGAAGCTGCGCCTGTCGGGCAAGGGGTTGGGTAAAAGTCCGGCCCAGGGAGACCAGTTCGTGCGCATCGTCATTCGTTCCCCCAAGGCGTTGACGGACCGCGAGAAAGAACTGTGGCAGGAGCTGTCCCGAATTTCATCCTTTGAGGCACGGTAGGAGAAGGGCATGACCATTGTACAGATTCACGAACACGGCCTTCCGGCCCCATCCGGCCGTATCGGCACCCGCGAGTTTCTGGACCTGACGGGTTTGTCCGAAGATATCCTGGCCGAGCTTATCCGCATGGAATGGATTGTCCCGGCCCGCACGGCGCAGCAGGAGTATCTGTTCATGACCGTGGATGTGTTGCGGGTGCGCAAGTACAGGCGGCTGTGCGCGGACTTTGAGCTGACTCCCGTGGCCGGCACCATCATTGTCGATCTTCTGGAGCGCATCGAGATGCTGGAAAGCAGGCTGCGCTCCCTTTCCGGGCTGAGGTAAGGCCCGTTGCTACAAGGAGGTTATCCTCATGGATTTGAATAAATTCACGCAGAAATCACAGGAAGCCGTGTCCCAGGCCCAGTCCGTGGCCATCCGGTTCGGGCACCAGCAGGTTGATGTGGACCATCTTTTCAAGGCCCTGATCGAACAGGAAAACGGCCTGGTGCCCCGCTTGCTGGAACGGGCCGGGTACGATGTGCGGGCCGTGGCCGGCGCTCTGGACCAGGAACTGGGCAGGCTGCCCAGGGTCAGCGGTCCTGGCGCGCAGCCCGGTCAGATCTATGTCACCCAGCGTCTGAACGAAGTCATGCTCGCGGCCCTGGATCTGGCCAAGCAGATGCAGGACGAATACGTCAGCGTCGAGCATGTGCTGCTGGCCATTCTGGACAAACCCGGATCAGGGCCAACGGCCACAGTGCTGCGTCAGTTCGCCCTGACCAAGGACAAGATCCTGGCCGTTTTGGCCGAAGTGCGGGGCAATCAGCGTGTGACTTCGGCCAATCCGGAGGAAACGTACGACGCCCTGAAAAAATACGGCCGAGACCTGGTCGAGGACGCGCGCAAGGGCAAACTTGATCCGGTCATTGGCCGCGATTCCGAGATTCGGCGCTGCATCCGCATTCTGTCCCGGCGCACCAAGAACAATCCGGTCATGATCGGCGAGGCCGGTGTCGGCAAGACGGCCATTGTCGAGGGCCTGGCTCAGCGCATCCTGAACAAGGATGTGCCGGAGGGCCTCAAGGACAAGACCGTCTTTGCCCTCGACATGGGCGCGCTCATTGCCGGGGCCAAGTACCGGGGTGAATTCGAGGAGCGACTCAAAGCCGTGCTCAAAGAGGTCCAGCAGTCCGATGGTCGCGTCATTCTCTTTATCGACGAGCTGCATACCATTGTCGGCGCGGGCAAGACCGAGGGCGCCATGGACGCGGGCAATCTTTTGAAGCCCATGCTGGCCCGGGGCGAGCTGCACTGCATCGGCGCGACCACCCTGGACGAGTACCGCAAGTACATCGAGAAAGATCCGGCCCTGGAGCGGCGCTTTCAGCCCGTGGTGGTGGATGAGCCGAGCGTCGAGGACGCCATTTCCATCCTGCGCGGCCTGCGGGAGCGTTTCGAAGTGCATCACGGGGTGCGCATTTCCGATTCGGCCCTGGTCACGGCCGTAACCCTGTCCAGCCGTTACATTTCGGACCGCCAGCTTCCGGACAAGGCCATCGACCTCATCGACGAGGCAGCGGCCATGATCCGTACGGAGATCGACTCCCTGCCGACGGAACTGGACGAGATCAACCGTAAGACTATGCAGCTGGAGATCGAACGCGAGGCCCTGAAGCGCGAGAGCGACGCCGCGTCCCGTGAGCGTCTGGAAAAGCTCGAAAAAGAGCTGGCGGAACTCAAAGAGGCCCAGACCGGCCTGCGCGCCCAGTGGGAACGCGAAAAGAGCGGCATTGACGAAATCAGCGCCCTGAAAAAAGAGCTGGAAGCCACCAAGGAAGCCATTGCCAAGGCCGAGCGCGAGTACGACCTGAACAAGGCCGCCGAACTCAAGTACGGCCGCCTGACCGAGCTGGAAAAGCGGCTGGAATCCTTGTCCGGCGGCGGCGACGGAGAGCCGCGCCTCTTGCGCGAGGAGGTCGGACCGGACGACATCGCGGCCATCATCTCCAAGTGGACGGGCATCCCGGTCTCCAAGCTGGTGGAGGGGGAGCGCGAGAAGCTCCT
>CAZYZA010000137.1:0-6955 GCA_964651415.1 uncultured Desulfovibrionaceae bacterium | reverse complement strand
GGTACAACCCTTGAGCCGCCAGGGCCTGCTGGACCTGTTGGGCGTCGGTTTTGTTCGTAAGCGCAAGCAACGTTGCGGGAGGGGAGGCGGGAGCAGCTGCGAGAGTGGAGGGGGTGAGCAGGGTAGCCACTTCCTGGGTCAGGCGCAGACGGCAGCCGGCAGAGGCCAGCACCGAGTTGTCTTTGATCCGGATCAGTCGGGCCGAAACGCGGACACCTCCGTCGGCCTGGGCGTAGGTTCCGGTCAGAATGGCCTGGGTGTTGAACGGTACGCCATGATGGCCCGGGTCCGTGGACAGGGCTGTTTCGCCGTGTTCGGTGCGGGTGAACGGCGTGGGAGAAAACGCGCGTTGATCGGCAACGCGATAGCCGTATGCCTGGAGGGCGTTACCGAGTTCTTCGGCCAGGATGCGTCCCAGAGGGGAAGTGGCTTTGACATTGTGCAGATCAGCAAAGGCAATGGCGATGACGGGAGCGCTGCGATCAAGCCTGGTCTGGAGGGAGGTGACAAGCTCTTCCGCCAGAGACGCGCTCAGGGCGTCGATGCGTGCCGAGGAACACTGCGCCAGGACTGACAGTGGGACAAAGTTGCCGCCGAGCAAAAGAAAGAGAAGGGCGATAAGGATTTTCATGGTTTGATCAGGGTAAAACGTTTCAGGTCGACCTCCCCCCGGGGCGGCTGCTGGCGGTAGTGAGCCCAGTCTGGTTCATTGACGTAGAAAAAGCTTGTGTCCCGATAAAGGAACCTGTCCCTGAGGATCAGGGCTGTGTTTATCTGGATTTCCGAAGTGGGTATTTGTGCTTCAAAGTAACCGGCTTCTTCGCTGATAACGGGTAATGCCCCGTACTTGCCCTGATCGTTTCTGACCTGGGTGAAGTTCGGCTCAACCGATTGACGGACTCCGGATTTGGTCTGCTCGTGGGTGCGGCGATGTTTTACATATTCGAGATTAATTTCAAGGACAGCGCCTTCTTCCGGATTCAGAGAGATGGGGACGCCGAAGTCGACCAGACGGGTCAGCAGCGACTCGCGATACGATCTGGCAAACGACGTGCTCCCGGCCGGAGCAACGTATACACTCAAGCCGTCGTGAGGATAGAAGTGATCCAGTGCCCGGGCGCAGCCTCTGGCAACACGGGCGGCATGCTGGTCCCAGTGGGCCAGGGCCTGCATTTTCGGCTGCGTGGTCAGCAGGTAGCCCGTGGGCAACGGAGCCTGGGCCGTGACCATGCGCGATGAATTTGCGGAATTGGTGCTGATCGAAGAGCAACCGGAAATCAGACCTAAAATCACCAGTATTGCGAAGATGGGCATGGAGGAATCCTTGGCAACTGTTTTCTGCATACAGTGCTTATCGGCTGTTTAGTTCAGAACTTAAGGGGTGCCTTGGCACGGGCCGTGCTTTGTTGCGGCGTGTGGGTATTTTTGACCGGAGGATTTGTCATGAACAAACTTTTGCTGGCGCTGCTTGTCTGCAGTCTTTGCGGATGCGCCAATGCCATGTTTTCGGGAAGCGGCCCCCGTGGACCGGAGTTGCGCTTGCAGGAAAGAACCTACGCGGCCGCAGATCAACTTCATGGTCAGCTCGGCGGAAGCGGCGTGGCCGCCTATCCCATGCTGGCTGCGGCCTTCGTTGACGCGGCGACCATGCAGTCAACCAGCGACCTTGGTCGTCTTTTATCCGAACAGGTTGCCTCACGCTTAAGTCAGCGCGGCTACAGCATTGCGGAAATTCAGCTGCGGTCGGATCAATTGGCCATTCGTCCCGACGCCGGTGTTTTCGCCTTGTCCCGCGAAGTGGCGGAAATCAATGCTGACGTGGCCGCCTATTCCATTCTGGTCGGCACGTACACGCTCATTGAGCGCCACGTTTACGTCAATGCCCGCGTGTTGCGCGCGAGTGACGGCGTGGCCCTGGCCTCTGTCGATTTCAGCCTGCCGGCTGTTGTTCAGCATGCCGCGGGCTCTCCGGGAAGCGCGGCTCAGCCGTCGGTCGGTACCCGCCTGAATTGAGTTTCTTCCGACACGTTTTGTGTCAAACGTGACATGTTGTCCTTATGCCGATTTTGGCCTAAGCGCATCATCATATGTCACATTTCACACATACGGAGGGAACATGCGTAAATTCATGCTGATTTGTCTTCTGCTGGTTGTTCCGACCCTGGCCATGAGCCAGGACAAGGTGCTCAAAATGTCGACCACGACCAGCACGGAAGCGTCCGGCTTGTTGGACGTCCTGTTGCCTGAGTTCAAGAAGGACACGGGCATCGACGTCAAGGTCGTGGCCAAGGGCACGGGTGCGGCCATTCGTGACGGCGTGGACGGCAATGTTGATGTCATCTTTGTCCATGATCCGGCGCGCGAGGAAAAATTTGTGGCGGATGGATTCGGCACAAAGCGCTACGCGGTCATGTACAATGACTTTCTGATCATTGGCCCGGCCTCTGATCCGGCCGGAGCCAAAGAGTCGGATGCTGCGGCGTCCATGAAGAAGATTGCCGGATCCGAAGCCGTGTTTGTCTCTCGCGGCGACGACAGCGGCACCCACGCCAAGGAACAGGAGTTGTGGAAAGCCACCGGGTTGCCGTTGGTCGAGGAAGAAACCCTGTTCAAGGCCAAGGACAAGGAAGTGACCATCAAGGCTGTACGGCCCGAGGGGATGAAGTTCTTTATGTCCATTGGTCAGGGCATGGGGAAAACCCTGGTTTTTGCCGAGGAGAAACAGGGATACACGATCACTGATCGGGGCACGTACGTTCAGTACAAGTATGGACGTCCGGAGGGCCTGGATCTTGAGCCGATCTGTGAAGGCGACGTCACGCTCTTTAACCCGTATGGCGTTATTCCGGTCAATCCTGAGAAGCACCCCCATGTCCGTTTCGACCTGGCCGATAGCTTTGCCCAGTGGCTGGTGTCCGAACGGGGACAGAAAGTTATTGGCGACTACAAGTTGCTGGATAAGCAGCTTTTCTTTCCCGACGCGCAGTAGCCGGGACGAAGCTGGCCCTGGCGGTCAGACTCCGGCAGGGGCAAACAGAAAACGGGCTTTATCGGCCCGTTTTTTTTGTCCGGTCCCCACCCCGGACATCTGGTCGGTGCGGCATGTGCGAGGCGCGGCGTTTGGCTGCCCCGGCAAAAACCCTTGAACCGTGCAGATTCGGTGATGGTCTCGGCCACGCGGCATGTGCGGGCGCAGTCGGGCAGACTACCGCTTGCGGCCGGCCAAGAGGCCGCCTCTCCGTTCACCATTCAGGGACGATCCCCTTGGCCCGGGCCGGATATCAGCCCCGCAGCCAGGCCCAGAGCGTCCACGGGCCAGAACACTTCCGGCCGGGGGCGATGGACGCCGGGTTTTCCTTTTTCCGGTCGGCAGTGCAGGACCTTTTCTTTCCACTGGGCGGGGATGGCCGCTTCGCCATGGATCGCGCCCAGCAACGCGCCGCAGATGGCCGCGTTGGTGTCGGTGTCGCCGCCGTGCATGACCGAATCCACGACGCCGTCTGCAAGGCTTGGGGCATGCAGCATCTGCCAGACGGCATTCTGCAGGGCGATGAGCACCCAGCCTTGATGTTTGACATAATTCTGGGGCAACGTCAGCGCGGCCTGCAGCAGCGCTCCCCGGAGGCCGGGTTCGGCGTCCAGTTCTTCGGCCCAGACCAGCATCCCCGCATAGACGGAGCGGGCAGCACATCCTGTCCGGATCGCCCGGGCCAGGGCCATGGCGAAAATGGCGTTCGCCTGGCGGCAGACAGGATGGGGATGGGTCAGCCCGGCGTCCTGCATGGCCCATTTGGCTACATCCCAGAGATCATGGCCTGCGCCGAAGATGCCAAGCGGGCTGACGCGCATGAGGGCTCCATTGGCCTGACTGTCTTCATTGGGCATGCCCCGCAGCGCCGAGGCAATGGTGCCGCCGCAGTCGAACGGACCTGAATCGTACCATGCGCGGTAGGCTGCTTTGACTTTGTAGCGGTCATACCGGCCATGCTCGACCAGACTCCGGGCCAGCATCAGGGCCAGTTCGGAATCATCCGTGGGTTGGCCGGCCAGGGTATTCCATGTGCCGCCATCGGCCAGTTCGCGCACGCCGTGCGGATATACTTGTCGAATCTGGTCAGGCGTCTGAAATTCCACCAGACTGCCCAGGGAATCCCCTGCCAGTTGTCCAAGCATGCAGCCTCTGGCCCTGCTCAAAATGTCTTCTGCGAGCATCTGGCCTGCTTCCCGCCAGTTCACAATATAGCGGCGCTGCTCTTCGGTTTCCGGGGACTGGCGGAAACGGGATTTGGGACAACGTCGCCAGAGGCTGGCCAGTTTTTCCAGGGCCATGGCCCCGGTCAGGCCATGCCGGGCCAACCAGCAGCCGACCATGGTCCCGGTTCTGCCGATGCCGCCCCAGCAGTGCAGGTACACGCCCTGCCCCTTGGCCACGGCCTGATCCATCAGGTCCAGCACCTGAGCCGTTGTCTCGGCTGATTGCGGCACGCTGACGTCCGGGATGGGGACGCAGTGGCACTCCGCCGTGGTGTTGATGCGCTGAAGCAGGGTCCGGTACGGGCTGAGGCCATCGGCCGGGGTGGTCAGATCGATGAAGACCGTGATGCCGGCGTCGGTCAGGGCCTGCAATTTTTCCACGGACGATGGTTCGTCAAGATTGCGCGGGTATTCCCCGGCCAGCAATCGGCCGGGAATGACCCAGTAGGAATGGAGAATGGGGCTGGAGGGCATATGGTCACCGTGATGTTATGGTGCGGGAAAAAATGGGCTGGTAATCACGTTGGCCTTGATGGTGTACTCCTCAATGACGGTGGTGGCCCACTTGCCGAACTGCACGGCCCGTTCGGAGTTGACCTTGTAGCCCACGGCGATAATGGCCGGTAGCTTGTAATGCTTGGTGTCGTAGATCTTGCCATCGACGGCAGTTATTCGAAAATTTCGAATAACTGAATCCTCCTGCAACTCACTGTCTGAGAACACTTTTTTCAGGTGATAATTGATGGTGTGGGTCGCCACATCGTAAAGCACGCCCATCATTTTCTGAGTTAGCCAGATACTCTCGTCGGCGTAAACGGCCTCAACTCCGCCCGAGCCGGTGGCGGCGACAAAGGTCAGGTACTCCGCCGCCGAGGAACGGATGATGGAGACCTCCTTGCCCATTTTTTTCTTCCCTTTCATGCCTGCACGGCCTCCGTGATGACTGAACTGCAAAAAGTCCCCAGGTGCCACCTTACTCGTTTCCGCGAACATGTGCCCTTGGGGTGCGTGTGCCCTTGGGGTGCGATCTGTTAAAAATGCCAGATTGAGTCTGGCGAATTGGTCGAAATCCGCGATTATAACAAAAACCAGCTATAACTGTGTATACATTGGTATGATCTTCATCGAACCTCGATCGGAAACCCGAGGTCATGTCGTGTCTTGCTGTCGAGATCAAAGACGACCATGCGAACTATTTTTTCAGCACGTTCTTTTCCAAGTCCTGGACCAGCCGCTCGGCGACGTCCGTGAAAACGTATTCCCACGCGCCAATCGTGTAGCCGCCTCCGGCCGCCACGCTCCGATCGATGGGAATATTGGCGATCTCAACATTTTGGCAATCGACAAGAACTGTTTGAATTTTGAGTTTCGATGCTCCAGCGCCGGGAAAGAGCCATCGGGCAAAAGCGTTGCCCGGCGCGTAGTTCAGGATTTCAATCTTTATCGAGGAGACATTTTCAGACTTTTCAGTGAAATATCCTTTCTTGGTCAGCTCGTTTTTCAAAGCGGAACGCATCAGATCGGCTGGTTCAATGGTCGGGTCATTCTTACCAGGCGTGTACTTACTGGAATCCTTGATTTCGCCGACGCTGAAGTACGGCGGACATTGGTTTTGCGCGTCAGTGATTGTATTGAATTGGGACTTTGTCGAACAACCGGTGCTGATGACGAGGGCGAAGAGGACGAAGAACGGCAGGACGTGGCGGAACATGGGAAGCCTCCGGGTTGTAGATTGGATTGTTGCAGGGACGGGTCTTTATGCCTTGGGGAAATTTGTGCAGGTGATGCAGGCCATGGCCTGCTCTTCCCAGTCATCGAGGGAGCATTCGACGCCTTCGTTGTAGTTGTAGGCGGGCATGCCCGTGGCGGCGCTGACGGCCAGGGCGTTGAGGGGCGGCAGGTTTTTGTCCGCGCACCACTGGCTGATTTCTTTCAAGAACGTGCCAATGGAGCGTTTTACCTCCGGGCAACCGGCCTTGTCGCAGAGGTCGCCGTAGGCGATGCAACAGGATTTGATGCGGTGCTTGGCGATTTCGTTCCGGGCAATGGTCGCATGATGGGCCAACAAGGCATTGAGAAGCATTTGGGCAACTGGTCGCATAAAATTATCCATGATGTGGTTGTTGTGACTATCTTGGGGCTTATTTAACCTGAAGACGTCCTTGGCTGAAGCCAAACGTGGTCTGGATTCCTTTTTCGGCCCGATATTTGTTCCAGAAGGTTTGAATTTTGGACAAATGCCGCAGGTTTTTTCTGGAGTTGATCGTCTTGCTGGAGACAATGGCGCTGATTTCATCCTTGGTTTTCATGTTGAAGCTTGAGCTGTCTGGATCTTTGAAGAAATTGCGCATTTCAAAATTGATATAGTCTGTTCCTGTCATTGATCTGTTGTAGGACAGGATAATGCGAATCCCCTCCGCGCCGTTGTCCAATCCGGGATAAATCTTTGCGATCGTTCCAAAAAAATCATCAATAATTGCATGATCCAAGTGCATACTTCCTCCTTGTGGGTATGCTTGGCCGGTCGGCCTTTCCGGATGATAGGGCGCGTGATCGACATGATTGTGGAAATGACTGCTGCTCCCTCGCGGTCACCTTCAGGTCCGGCATCTTCGCAGCTTCCGGCACTCGTCGCGGTGTTCACTGCTTTTGTTTTTCCATCTCCCAGACCTCGATATCCAGATCCCGCTTTCTGATTTCG